>JAIPEL010000028.1 GCA_021737185.1 Desulfobacterales bacterium
GCCCGGCCACTATCCAAAATTGCAGGGCATCAATCGCTGTTCGGTTCAACGGCCACTAAACTCCTCAAACAGTTTCCCGTCCTCCGGGAAGATCTCCCCACAGCCCTGACTGCAGCCTTAAACTGGTGCATAATTCCGTAATTCAATAAGACCTTTTTTAAGAGCGATCTTGGTAAGCTGGGCTACGGAGGAGACTTCCAGTTTATCCATGATATTGTACTTATGGCTTTCTACGGTCTTGGGGCTGATACAGAGGCGTTCTGCGATCTCCTTCGGGATTAAGCCGTCGGCCAGAAGGGCGAAAACCTCTTTTTCGCGGACCGTCAGTTTTGCAATGCCGTTCTGCATCGTTCTGACCTCAGCCAGGTCTCCCATGGTCAGCACGTCCAGCTGCTCCTGGAGCACCTTTCGCACGCCACTGGTGAAGTAAGTGCCCCCATCCCTGACCACTTTTACGGCCCGAACGAGTTCTTTTATGGGTTCGCGCTTGAGGATATAGGCGTTTATGCCCATCCTGAAAAGCGATGTGATATATTCCCTGTCCGAATACATCGTGTAGATCAGCACATGGATCTGCTGCTTCCATGTCTTGATCTCATGGGCGGCGTCGATCCCTTTCATGTTGGGCATGGAAATATCCATGATCACCATGTCGGGCTTCAGGGTTTTCACCTGTCTAACGGCTTGAAGTCCGTCCGGGGCCGTTCCCACAACCTCAAGATCGGGCTCTTTTTCAAGCGCCCTCATAATCCCCTCTATAACAGCGGGGTGGTCATCCACGACAAGGATTTTTGTTTTGTCGCTGCCCGAAATTGTAATTTTCTGCGCCATGATGTAGGCCTCTTATTGAATCGGTATCTCCGCGGTCACCACCGTTCCCTTGCCAACCCGGGATTCGATATGAAATGTACCGCCGGCCTGAACTGCCCTCTCATTCATGATCATAATGCCAAGCCTTTCCCTTCCGTTCTTTTCGGTTCTCATGTTTTGGTAATCGAAACCCATGCCGTCGTCTTCTATGGCTGACAAAATGAAATGTTCATTTCCGTTCAGGTGAATATAGATATTATTTGCCCGGGCATACCTGATGCAGTTCGTCACCGACTCCTGAACAATCCGATAGACAGTCAGGGCCTTTTCCTGGGGCACCTGCAAGGGGATCCCCTTTGTATCAAGATGAATTTTGAAATTGGATTTCTTGCTGATGTTATTCAACATGTTTTTGACGGCCGGGACCAGTCCGAGATTTTCCAATATATGCGATTTCAAGCTGCCGGCCAGGCCACTGACATAATCCATGGTTTCCGTGACGTTGATTTGGAGCTTTTCTATATCTTTCACTGTAACGGGCGTCTGCTCACTTGAATTTTGTGCCAGAAAACCAAGTTCCATATTGAGCTTTGTCAGTTTCTGTCCGAGTTCGTCATGAAGACTCATGGCGATATCCTGACGCTCCCTTTCCAGCAATTCCACAAGCTTTTTTGACAAATGTTTGCGTCGTTCCTGCTCCTTTATGATTTTCTTGCTTTTCAATTTTAGATCGGCCTCGAAGTTTTTTCGCTTTTCGATCTCCCGGCGCAATTCTTCATTCGTCTTTGACAGTTCAGCCGTTCGCTCCTTCACCCGCCATTCGAGGTCATCATGGCTCTTTTGAAGTGTTTCCTGGGTCTGTTTGAGCTCGGTGATATCAACGATGGCAAATTGCCAGCAACTAAAACGGCCCTGGTTATCAAGCCCGGCTCCGAGATCAAGATGGAAATGGCGGATGCGGTCATCTTTTCCGAAAAGCCGCAGATCCAAGCTCTCCCTGGCGGCTTTGGCGCCGGATTCACTGCTCTTTTTTATTTTCGCAAAATAGGCGGGCAGGTCCTCCGGATAAACCCGGCTCGAAAATGTTTGCCCCACCAGGAAGCGCCCGGGTCTTTGCAGCAGGTCGGCAGCGGCGGCATTTGCCTTTTCGATCGTTCCGGTTTTGTCCAGGGTCACAAAACCGACCGGGGCGAATTCGTAAAATGCGGAGTATTCGTCACGGGCGGTTTCAAGATTTCTGGCGGTTCGCCGCAGGGCCTCGTTCTGCAGATCGAGCTCCACTTGGTGAACCTCAAGCTCTTGGAGAACATCTAAAAGATCATGATCCGTTGTATCGGTTCCTTTGCCTTCTGTCTCTTTCAGGATGGTCTCGGCACGCTGCCGCAGCCTGGCGAACGCCTTTTTGGAGGAGTCTTTTTTGATCATGGGTCCTCTTGTCCCCCCAACCGCCCGATCTCTGCCTGGGCCTTTTTCTGGGCATCGATATTGATAAAGGTGAGCACCGTCCCCTCGATCCGGTTGCCCTTGTTGCGGTGAATCATGATGCACATCCGGTACCAGTGCCCGTCCCGGGTTTGGACTTCGTCTTCGACGGCGGAACGCGTGTCGGCCACCGACTTGACCCTTTGCGGCAGATCGTCGATTTTGAGGTTGTGGGAGATATGCGAGATGGGCCGGCCGATATCGGTTTCAATCAGGTTGATCAGGCCGGCGGCCTCCGGGGTGAACCGTTTGACGGTAAGATCGTTGTTCAAAAACACGATGGCGATTTTCGTGCTGTTCAATACATGGGTGATGGAAAGGTAGGCTTCGGAAAGCGCTTCATTCTTGTTTTGCAGCTCGGCGTTTACCGTATTGAGCTCCTCGTTCAGCGACTGAAGCTCTTCCCTTGAGGACTCGAGCTCCTCGTTGGTGCTCTGAAGCTCCTCGTTGGTCGAGCGCAGGTCTTCGTTCGACGCTCTAAGCTCTTCCAGGGCGCTTTTGTAGTCCTCCTGGATCTTCATCAGTTCCTGTTCAAGCTCCCTGTTCCGCCGGGGCTCAGGGTCGAATTCACCTTCTTCAGGCCCATTTGCGGCGGATGTTTCAGAAGGCCCCCTGCTTTCTTCGAAAAGGATCATGAAGGTGTTTTCAAGCGGCGGCGGTTCGCTCAGAGGGGTTACCGTCAGATCGATCTCCTCAAATTTGCTGTCGGTCTTGACCCGCACCCGGGGCCGGCGGATTTCCTTTTTTGAAGCAGACGCCCGGCGCAGAGCGGAGGAGAGGTCAAATTGAAGCCCTTCCCGGGCCATGCTTGAAACATCGAGGTCCTGCGGGCCCTCGGGAAGCTCCAGGTACTTGCCGGTCCTGCCGTGGACATGGATAATCCGTCCGGCCTGGTCGACGATCATGCAGCTCGGGGTGTGTTTTTTCAGCAGGAGCCGTTCGATGGCCCGGGCGATGTCCGAAGATTCCGGCGGTTTTCCACGGCTGCCGGGGAGAATGTATTGAGCCCGTTGTTCCGGCCTTCTTTCTCTGACGGGAAATTCGATTGCCGGCCGCGCGGCGGCGGGGCCCTCTTTTTTCTGATATATGCTGTGTCTCTTGTCCAGCTTGTTGAAAAACCCGCCAAAACCGCCGGTGCTTTCCGAGGAACCCAAAACCAGCAGGCCTTCCGGTTTCAGGCTGTAGTGCAGAATGGAGATCAGCCGTTTTTGCGCCTCGGGCTCGAGGTAAATCAGCAGATTGCGGCAAAACAAAAGGTCGAGTTGTGTAAACGGGGGATCCCGAAGGATGTCCTGAACGGCAAACACCACCGGTTCTCTGATCGCTTTTTCAACCCGGTACCGGTCCCCGTCCCTGGAAAAAAACCGCTGGAGACGCTCCGGGCTCATTTGCGCGGCGATGTTTTGAAGATAGACGCCCTGCCGGGCTTTTTCGATGGTATTCGGATCGATATCGGTGCCGAAGAGCTGTACCGGGCATTGTATCCCGTGCTCTTCGAAATATTCGCAGATGACCATGGCAGCGGAGTAGACCTCTTCTCCGGTGGCACAGCCCGCAAACCAGGCGCGCAGGTCCGTATTCTCATCCCGGCGGGAAAATAAAGCCGGAAGCGCTTTTTCCTTTAAGAAGATAAAGTTTTCCGGATCCCTGAAAAACTCGGTCACCCCGATCAGAAGGTCCTGGAAAAGCGCCTCGCTTTCCTGGTCGTTGCGGCGGAGATAATCGAGGTATTCGGCGGCGGTTTTACTGCGGGTCACGCTCATGCGCCGCTCGATGCGCCGGATCAAGGTGTTTTTTTTGTAATGGGAAAAATCGTGCCCGGTGTTTTCGGCAAGGAGCTGAATGATCTGGTGTAGGGATTTCGGGATTTGTTTGCCGTCTCTACGCCCCCCCCCGCGGCCTCGGCAGGATCTTGGAAGGTGACGGGATGCTCGAAATAGTCGATCAACCGCCCGGGCATGCGGCCCGGTTCCAGAACAAAATCGACCACCCCGGTTTCAATGGCGCTTTGAGGCATCCCGAAATGCCCCGCCGAGCTTTTCGTTTCGGCGAGGGTCACCCCCCCGGCTTCCTTGATCAACCGCAGGCCATGGGTTCCGTCTGTGCCCGTTCCGGATAAAATAGCACAGCCCGAGCGCTTTCCCCGGGCATTGGAAAGCGATTCCAAAAAACGATCGATGCGAAGGTGCAGGCCGTCTTTTCGTTCTATGTTTTTCAGGTGAAATTTCCCCCGGTCGATGACAAGATCCCTGTTCGACGGGGGCAGATAGACCGTGTTCTGCTCGGGAACCATGGCCTCTTCGATGATGATTACCGGTATCCCGGACTTTCTTCTCAGAATATCCGGCAGGAGGCTGGTCCGATCCGGGTCTGTGTGCGAGATGACCACAAACGCCATGCCCATTTGATCCGGCACATTGGACAGAAAAGCCTCCAGAGACTTTAACCCCCCCGCCGATGCCCCCAGGCACACGATGGGAAACAGGTCTTTTTCGGTTCGCGTTTTACCGGAGTCCTTCATTTTCCGTGAGCCGGTCCCAGTGATTTTTGTCATGACCCATCCGCAAAATTCGTTTTGAAATCGGTGTTGGCGGGAAAACCGGTCCGGCGGATCCACCCGGCAAGTTCTTGTGCAAGAATTTATATCCGCCTCGTTTGACCGATTATATCGCAAAAAAATCCACGCTCTGAGCTAAGTATATGGTATGACGAGGGCATTCGAACAGGGGTCCGGATACATCTGCGGAGGCAACCAATAAAAAGGCCTCGGACCGTCAGGAATAAGGGCGTCAGTTTTTCTTGCGCCTTGCTCGCTAAAAGTAGGTTATCATATCACGGTATATCCATGACTGAAAACGCAAAAAAACAACCGATCTGGCAATTCATTCCCCTGGAGCAGTACCGGGTGCCCGCCGACACCGTGCAGCAGACCGTATCGACCCGATTTGCCGGTTTCTGGCGCAAGCTGGGTCTGCCGGAAAAAAAGAAGGCGGCGGCGACGGGCAAAGAGCGTGACCTGCAGGCGCTGCCGAAAAAGATCCTGCAGGCGGCTTTCCCAAGACCCGGCTGGCAAGATGCGGCAGCCGCGCTCAAACACGCCTTGAAAGAGACATCTTCCGGGCGAAACGGCGGGCCGGTCATCGCCGTTGTCGGGGCTCCGTTCTCCGGGCAGGCCGAAGCGCTGGTCCTCCTGGCCAGGGCCGCCGGATGGCCGATTATCCCGCCTCCGACCTTCAAGCAGGTGCTGAAATCCGACCGCACCTGGCTCGATTTTCCCTCCCGCTCGCAATCCCCGTGGGTCATGCCCCGGCTGGAAAAAACCTTTCTGCGGCATGAAAAAGGCCTGCACCTGGTTCGACGGCTGCTGGCAGACGCCGTCTCGGGACGTTTTGGCAGGGGAATCATCGGCTGCGGCAGCTGGGGCTGGACTTACCTGCAAAAAATCTCAGCCGAAGCCGAGGTTTTCCCCGCAATTACCTCACAGGCCTTGGATGCGCTATCACTGCAGCAATGGTTCCTTACACTCGCGCAAAAAAACAGCCCACCGGCGTCCTTCCGATTTACCTTGGCAGGGGAGGAAGTGGATCTTCTTTCTCCTTTTTCATCCGCAGAAAAAAGCAGCAGCAAAGGGCGCAGCGACGATTTTTTCATCCACCTGGCCGCCCACAGCCGGGGAATCGCCGGAGTCGCCTGGTCTGTATGGCGAAGCGGCCTTCGGAAAAAACCAGAAGATGCATCAAAGGGAGCCGGAGATGTCCCTGCCGGACCGAAGGGGGCCGATTCGGCTGCCGTAATCCCGGTGCTGCCGTGGAGCGAGCTTTCGCTTCCTTCGATGCCGTCGGTGGACCGCCCGGCGGGCTCTTTTCTCCTTCACGCGCTGCTGATCCACGGCGGCCTGCCGGGAGACCTTCTGCCGGCGATTTTGCCCATCGGCAAAGACCTCATCGTCAAAACACTGCTTCAGCTTCGGTCGGCCGGCATTGTCGACCATCGAAACAGGGGCTGGCGAGTTTCGCCGCTGGCCTATCCGGCCGCGCGATCCTATCTTCGGGATGAAAACTACCTGACGGATTCGATATAGGAGACGGCTCGATGAACGGCAAGTCGTTGTCTGAAATCGTCACTCTTTCCTGGGAAAGCCTCTTTCAGATCCTCTTGATCATCGCGGCCTCCTGGGTGTTTATCGTCGTTGTCAAAAAGACGCTTCCCCGCCTGGCGGAGCGGTTTTCCGGCAGCCAGCGGCAGTACCTGCTCGGCTCTGTGCAATTGATCCGGCTGCTGGTGATATTGATAGCTGTTTTGCTGATCATCCCCCGGGTGGTCGAACCTTCTTTCCAGAATTTGTTCGCCCTTCTCGGCGGCCTGGGTCTTGCCCTCGGTTTCGCATTCAAGGACTACGCCAGCAGCCTGACAGCCGGTCTGGTGGCGGCCTATGAAAACCCTTACCGGATGGGAGACTGGATCGAAGTCGACGGCACCTACGGAGAGGTCACCGCCATTGGGATGCGCGCCGTGGAGATCGTCACCCCCGACGATACCAAGGTGGTCATCCCTCACCAGAAACTCTGGAACAGCCTGGTGAAAAACAGCAACAACGGAACCTCGTTTCTACAGTGCACGGCCGATTTCTACCTTCATCCGGAGCACAGCCCGCGAAAGATCAGGCAGGTGTTGACCGACGTGGCCATGACCAGTCCGTTTCTGAATTTGCAGCGGCCGGTTTCGGTGGTCGTCTCCGAAACGCCCTGGGCCACCCATTACCGGCTCAAGGCCTACCCGGCCGACCCTAGGGACCAGTTTCAGTTTGTTTCGGACCTCACTGCGCGGGCCAAACCGCTTCTGTTGCAATCAGGAGCGCAGTTTGCCGCCGTCCCGCCCTTCGCAATCCGTACCGGATGACATCCTCGTCAACATGGACGTGGAGTTCCAGAATGGCCTTTCAACAAATCAGGTAGAAGAAGCGATCGCGGTGATTGGGAAAGAGATCAGAGAGGGCATTTCGGCCATACGCAAGGTCTTTATCGAAGCGCTGGCCATTCGAAAAGTCATCGCAAAATAAACCGGTCATTCCCTATGGGCGCAACGGATTTTGCAAAACGCTATGCTGCTTTGCTGAATTCCATAAGGTAGATGACTCGCCCAAAGCACTCTGACCTGGAAGTCCGGGGTGCCTCGGAGTTTGCCGGGCTTCAGACGTTGGACAGATTCGGCATTCCTGCCTGTTTCAAGCTGGCCTCGCAAGGACTACCATTAGTGCTCGGTTTTAAGCCTAAGTACAACCCACAAGATGCTGTATTCGAGGCTCGGCTATCGAAGCAGCAGTTTGATCAGCCGCATCTTCCAGCGGGAAAAAGGCGGATACCGAAGCGGCGCATCGGGAAAGGCCGTGCGCTTCAGGATGCTTTTGAAATGGGAAAAGGCGTCGAATCCGGCTTTGCCGTGGTAGCTGCCCATCCCGCTTTGCCCGATGCCGCCGAAGGGCAGGTGCGGAGTTGCCAGGTGCAGCAAAACATCGTTGACGCAGCCGCCGCCGAAGGCGGCTTCTTCGATGACTGTTTGCCTGTCGCCGGCATTCCTTCCAAAGTAATACAAGGCCAGGGGCTTGGGCCGCTTGTTCACCGATTCCACCGCCTCGTCCAGGGTGGAAAAGGACAGCACCGGAAGCAGGGGGCCGAAGATCTCTTCTTCCATGATGGGATCGTCCCATCTTACCCGGTCGATCAGCGTGGGGGAGATATAGCGTTCTTCGGCGTCGCTGACGCCGCCCATCCGGATTCGTCCGGATCGAAGCAGCCCGGTGAGACGCTTAAAGTGATCCTCGTTGATGATTCGAGGATAATCCGGACTTTGGCGCGGGTTCGCCCCGAAAAACGCGTTTACGGAAGCCTCGATCGCTTCGATCAGCGGCTCTTTTATTGATTCGTGCACGAGCAGATAGTCCGGCGCCACGCAGGTCTGGCCGGCATTGAGAAACTTGCCCCAGGCGATGCGCTTGGCCGCCGTCGTCGTATTCGCATCGGCGGCGACGATGCAGGGGCTTTTGCCGCCGAGCTCCAGGGTGACGGGCGTCAATTGCCTGGCGGCGGCGGCCATGACGATTTTTCCCACCCGGGTGCTGCCGGTGAAAAAGATCTTCTCGAAGCGTTCGTCCAGCAGTGTCTTGCTGACCTCGGCATCGCCTTGGACCACCGCCACATGGGCCGGATCAAATGCACGGCCGACGATGCCGGCCAGCACCGAGGCGGTGTGCCAAGAGAATTCCGACGGTTTGACAACCACGCAATTTCCCGCGGCAACGGCGGCCACCAGGGGGGCAACGGCAAGCTGAAAGGGATAGTTCCAGGGGGCGATGACTAAAGAGACGCCGAAGGGTTCCGGGTAGATGAGGCTAGCCGCAGGCCAATGAAGCAGGGGCGTGGGCACCCGTTTGGGTGCTGCCCACCGGCCAAGCCGGCGCCGGGCGAAGCGGATTTCGTCGAGCACCAGGCCGATCTCGGTCAGGTAGCTCTCGTAGGCGGATTTGTTCAGGTCCGCTGCAAGGGCCTGCAGGATTTCCGCCTGGCCCTCGACAATCGCCTTCCGGAGAAGATCCAGCGCCCGGCGGCGGAAGGAAAGGGGGCGGGTTGCCCCGGTCTCAAAGAACGCCCGCTGCTTTTTGACGATGTCGGAAACAGTTTCGATGATGTTGCATTTCCTTTGGAACGTTTACACGACCACTATATCCGTCGGCACCCGGGAGATTTTTCGGCATCCGTTTTCGGTGACGGCGACCACGCTTTCGATGCCGACGCCGAACTCCCCCGCAAAGCACATTTTCGGCTCCAGGGCGATGGTCATTCCGGGCAGCAGGACGTCGGTCCGGTTGCGGGCGATCATGGGCGGCTCCACGAGCTCGGCGCCGATGCCATGGCCGATGAAGCCGGACTTGTACCCGGGCAGGCCGAGAAAGGCCTCCTCATAGCCGAGGCGCTTGGCGTGGGAGACGGCCTGATCGAACAGGTCGCCGGCCACCACACCGGGCCGCACGGCCTCGATGAGGCTGTCGTGGGTTTCAATGGCGGCCCGGCACGCGTTGTGCGCCTTTTCGGGCATCGAACCGATGGCAAACATGCGGGTTTCGTCCATGTGGTAACCGTTCAAGACGGTGCCGAAATCGACCATGATGGGCTCTCCGGCTGCCAGCCGGCGGTGTCCGGCGCCGCTGGGAAAGGCCGGAGAAGTCCCTTCCCCGGAAACCGGAGAATCGAGGGCGCCTCCTGCGCCGCCGCTTTTTCCGGCGACCACGTGCCAGGGGTAGGCGGCGCCTGCCGCGTTTCGGCTCATGAGCATCCCCCCGTGCCCGCGATCCCGTGCGTAGGCTTCGACCAGACCGGCAAACGCCATTTCCGTCAGTCCCGGCGCTAAAATGGTTCGCATGTGGGCGAAGATCTCCTCCGAGAGCGCCGCGGCGGCGTCGATTTGCGCCAGTTCCCAGTGAGATTTGACCGAACGCACCTTCAGGATCAGAGGCGAGATGTCTGCAACATCCGACGGTGCCAGCAGGCTCCGGTAGTATTCGAATTCGCGCACCGGCAGCACGTCGAGTTCGAAGCCGATCCGAGCCCGTCCAGGGCCGAAAAAATCGACGATCCGGTCGGTCAGCTCCTTGACCGAGTGGATTTCCACGATCCATTCCAGGCCCGATTCAATCCTTGCCCGGGGCGCATACCGTCGGACAAAGAGTGCCGGTTCTCCTTCGGCCGGGATATAGAGATAGCCGTTTTGGGCGGTTCCGGTAAAATAGAACAGGTCGACCCGCTGGGCGATGAATGCAGCCTCGATCTGTTCCTGTTGAAGTTCCGTTTGAATCCGGCGGATCCGGTCTTGGATCTCCCGGTTCGGAACGCGAAATAATCTGGTCATGGCAGGGGGGAAAAAAACTCCTCTTCGTTGAATTGGCAAAGCGGCTTGCAGGACAGGCAAACACGGTTGAACAGCGGGTTGCTGGCTTCGTAGACGCGGTTGGTGGCCACCCGGCAGATCTCCGGGTCGGATTCGATGCCGATGCCGTTCCGGTGGCATTGCAGGGCGGCCGCCAGCACGGATCCGGAACCGCAGAACGGGTCGAGCACCGTATCGCCCCAGTAGGAAAACATCCGGATGAGCCGCGCGGCGATCTCCACCGGAAACGGGGCGTGCATCGGGTCTTCGACCGTTGTAGACCACATCTGCCGGAACCATCGCCGATAGCGGTCCCGGGCGATTCGGCTCTGGTTGCGCTGATTGGGGGTCGGCTTTCGATATCCCCCGGGCTTTCGCTCCATCAAGATCAGTGCGGCGTCACTGGGAATCGCCGCGTTGGGCTCATAGGGTTTGCCGAGAAACGCTGGGCTTCGTCGCCTCGGCGGCCGGTGCCAGATAATCGGGGTCAGATGGTCGTAGCCGATATCGCGGCAAAGCAGGCTGATGTCCGCCGTAAACGGAAGCAGCCGGTGCCGGCCGTGCTCCCGGCGGGAAAGCCAGATGTCCGAGGCGATGCAGGCCAGCCGGCCTCCGGGCACCAGCACGCGAAACAGCTCTGATAGAACGATCTTCAGCTCGAGCAGGTAGCTTTGATAGTCGAGGGCCGCGCCGAAGCGCACGGCCCCGGGGGAAGATAAAGGAATCGGCCATTGCGGCGGAGCGGTGACGACCAGATGGACGGAACGGTCCGGGATCGGACCCAGTTTGCGGGGATCACCCTGAAGCACCATGAACTGGGCGTCTTCTCGGCTTGTTTCCCTTTGAGCCGGCATGGATGGAGGATCCTTTCCGCCCCGGTTCCGGAGCCCGGAACCGGCGTCGGTGCGAAATGATGCAACCCAGATCCGATTTTTGCGATTTTCGGAGGCGGTCGCCGTGCCCGAAAGGTTCCTGCCCGACCCCCATATCACAATGCCCTGAAAGGGACAATCTCTGCCCTAGCGTCGCATCCTGTGCCGGAGGTGGGGTCTTGCCAGCAGGGAAGATGCCCGGTATGACAGGGTAGTTCAACTTCGGGTTTCGCTTTGCGGAATCATGAGACCCAGAAATCGAGTAGACAACCACAAGGCCGGCCGATCAGCCGATCCACCCGCGTCCCCGTCAACGGAGTCATTGTCATGAGTCAATTCCGCTATTGCCCGCACTGCGGCGCAAAGCTGGAAATGCAGAACCACCGGATGTTCTGCCCCCGGTGCCAAAAGCCACACTATCGCAACCCCACCGTGGGGGTGGCTGTGGTGCTTATCGAAGAAAACCGGCTGCTGCTGGTGCGCCGATCCGGGTCCTATGCGGGAAGCTGGTGCATTCCCTGTGGCCACGTGGAGTGGGGCGAGGATGTGCGCAAGGCCGCGCAACGGGAGATCAAAGAAGAAACCGGACTTGTCGTGACCCCCGGGCCGGTTTTTGCCGTACACTCCAACTTTCACGACCCGGAGATGCTGACCGCCGGGATCTGGTTTTGGGCAACCGCCTTCCGGGGCACACCGACAGCAGGCAGTGACGCCGACCGGGTGCGGTTTTTTTCCATAGACGGGCTGCCGGAGAACCTGGCCTTTCCCACAGACCGGCTCGTCATCGACAAGCTTCGGCGCTGCCTGGCTTCGGGGGAGCTGAATACTTGGCTGGGCCTGTGGGTGTCACGGTGGAAATAGAAAATGCGGTTCTTTATAAAGCTCAAGTAACCTCAAGCCGGAGCCGGTGGAGGGACGCGCGCAGTCTAGTCCGCGTTGCCGTTAACGACCAAATCCCGGCCACGACGGAGCGTGGCCCTCCAAGCCAAAAACCCCACGGCCTCCGGCTCCCCGAAACTGGAGCTTGAGGATTCCGGATAAGTGCAATAGAAATTTGGAAAGAGAAAAGAGGGAAGGGCACGATTTGTATCGGGTTTTACTCTATGCCCTATGCTCTATGCCCTGTGCCCCATGCCCCTTGCGTTCTAAGATGACAACCATTCGCCAAGAGATGATCCGGCTGCTGGAGGAAGACCCCCGCGACGCCCGCGAGCTTTCACAGATTCTGGGAATAAAGGAAAAAGAGGTCTACGAGCACCTGGCCCATGTCGCCAAATCGGTTAAGGCGCAAAAAAAGAAACTGACGGTGCTTCCCTTTTCCTGCCTAACCTGCGGTTTTGTCTTCGAAAACCGCCGGCGCTTCACCCGGCCGGGCAAGTGCCCCCGGTGCAGGGACTCGCGGGTGGAATATCCGCTGTATAAAATAGGTTGAAGAAGGTTCAGGGGTTCAGCGGTTCAATGGTTGAGGATCGGATCCTTCCGATCCGTCGGATCGGTCCGATCTCGCCGGTAACCTGAACGTGCGCTACCTGGCCCCCACGCCGATCGGTGTCGAACTGGAGCTTCGCTCGAAAATCGAAGAGATGCACCCGCGAAAGGCGATTGTTTCCTGCTCGGTGTTTGCGGACGGAAAGGAGTGCGCCAGAGGGGAGGTGGTGGCAGTGAGGGCCTCCTTTGAATGAAGCAACGCTCCCAGCTTTGCCGCGCAACTTCATTGTTGGGCTTCACAGCGCCCAGCCCAACCTACGAGTTCGGTCTCTGGGAATGGGGCTCAGCGGGCAGCGCGTAGGTTGGGCTGAACTTGTAAAGCCCAACAGTCAGTCTCATCCTTGGAAAAGCGCGTAGGTTGGGCTGAACTTGTGAAGCCCAACATTCTCATTCTTGGAAAAGCTGACCGGCGCCGTGAGCCCTATTACCATCTATACGGAACGATTTGAGGGGGAAAAATCACAAGATGTAGCAAAGTGATTGCAACCAAAAGTCACCTGCATCATGCGCGGGGTCTATTATCGCCAATTTACCGGCCCACCGGAATCAGGTACAGGGGGTGTTCGTCTTCGTCCAGGGAAAGCACCTGCTGTATCTGCCGGTCGCGAAACGCACCGATGACCACCGAGCCAAGTCCCAGGGCGACCGCCTGAAGACAGATGTTTTGGGCGGCATGGCCGGCTTCCATGTGAACATAGCGAATCCCACGCTCGCCGTAACGGCCCAGGGTCCGTTCATACACCGCACTGATGACGAACACCACCGGTGCTCCCGCAACCGCCGACTGGCTCAATGCGGCGCGTTGAAGCTCCGGGCGGGGATCGCCTTTCGTTATTTTTTCCAGGTAATGCCCCGCGGCCAGATATCGGTATATGCCCGGCTCGAAACCGTCGACGTCGCCGACGGCTGCGAGCAGTTCCAGCGGATAGGTCGCGCCGGCAGACGGGGCGGTGCGATACCCTCGGCGGTCGGTCAGCCCCTGACCGGCCCACAGCAGCTGGGCGAGCTGGGGCAGGGTGACGGGCGCGTCGGCAAAGGACCGCACCGAGCGCCGCTGGTTCAGGGTGCTCTCCAGCGATTGGGAGCCGTCGGTCCGGGCCGGCGGCAGCTTGATCCGGTGGGCGTCTTCGGCCATGGCGGCACCTCCGTGGATGAAAAGAAGAAAAAGACAGGCGAGCACCGGAAGGACTACGGATAAAATTCTGTCACTCCCGTGGAGGCGGGAGTCCAGCAAAAAGCGCTCTGGATTCCCGCCTTCGCGGGAATGACCAAAAGCAGTACCCGTTCCATTTAACAAGTATTTTTGGACCATACTTCCGGGACAAGACACTATCCGGCGCTGACTTGATGTTTTCCCTTGCCGTTGGCCATCATGTGCCGGTGCAGGCGCCGTGCCCTGAGGCAGAATGCCTCCAGCTTGGCACTGATGAGCTGGGGAAACGGGGATCCATCGCTTTCAACGGCCAGAAACGGCATCGATTCAACCTCCGTGAGCACTGCCCGCAGCCGACTGTTGGCCGGTTCGGTGGCCAGCTTGTCTTCCCGGTTCATCACCTCGGTGAGGATTGCCTCCGACAGCCGGTTGGGCATGCAGCCGAACGGACCGATGGCGATGACGCCGCAGACGTGGGAAGCGACTTCGGCCAGGGCCCCGCCTACGGTCAGCACCGCCTCTCCGGGCAGGTTCGGAGAAATGAACTGTTCGGCGTGCTTGATGATGCCGCCGACGCTGATCGGTTCGGCATGGATCAGGCCGGAGGCGGACAAGGCGGCCTTGATCCGCTTTTCGTAGCTGACCATGAACTTTTTCTTTGCCAAAAAACCGAGGCGCTCCATTTTGGAAAGACGGCGGCTGCTGAGATTGTTTTCCAGCAGGTAGTCCGAATAATGGAGCCATTCTGCCACGGGAGTACAGACGGTGGCAAACCCCATCTCGGCCAGCTTCCGAACCAGGTGCTGGCGGGACAGGCTGTCTCGGCGGACGAATATCTCTCCGGTCAGGTTGATGGTCGGCACCGCCGATGGGGGCTGCTTCATGGGGATCTCCCCGAAGCGCTGCGAAGACCTTCGAAGCTGGTGCTCGATGGCGGGAAACTCTCCTTGCTGGATTTTTTCGCGGATTTGCCCGACTTCTTCTTCAAGTATCGCCATTGCTGCGGCGGGGTCTTCCGCGTTGGCGAGGATCATCGAACGGATGTCTTCCAGCAGATCGGAGATGACGATGGCCCACCAGCCGTGGAGCTGGAAATCGTTGCCCAGTCCGGCATAGCTGTTGTCCGACGTCAAGGAGAACATGGCCACGTCCGGTATTTCCAACCGGCGGATCAGGTCTTCCATGAAAATATAGTACTGTCCGAACCGGCAGGGCCCGGAGCCGGTCGCCATGAAATATACGAGGATTTCGTCGTCCCGTTTGTGGTGCCAGACGTAGTTGAGCAAAATGCCGGTGGTCAAAATCAGCGGCAGGCACTCCTTGCAGGAGGTGTTGGCCCGGCCGATTTTCAGCACGGCCTCGTCGGCGGGCGGATGGGCGTATGCATGAAACCCCCGTGCCTGGAAAACCGCCGCCAGCAGGTCGGTGGCAATGGCCCCCATGGAAGGAAACAGTATGGTTACCCGCGGATCGGCCACCGGCATCACCGGGCCCGAGGAGGTTTCCACCACGGCCCTTTCGTTTTCCAGGCGGACCCGGGCGGGTCGGTAGCCGCTGGTTTTTTTTTGCAGTTCCTGCCCAACGGAAAGCTTCCGGTATGCGGCCACGATGTCTAAAAACGCCTCGATCCGGGTTTCCAGCCCGGCGTCTGCCGTGTGGCTGTCCAGCTCCAGGGTAAGAGAGGGCTTTCTGCCCATGATCTCTCGAAAATAGCCGATGACAAAGGAGTCCGGCCCGCAGCTAAAATTGGTGATGTAGGTGCCGAACAGCTGGGGGTGGCGCTTTACCTGCCGGGCAGCCTTCAGGATCAGTTCGCCCATTCCCCAGTACATGTGACGCTTTGAATGTTCGTCTTTGAGGTCGAGGAAATCGAGGGGGACCACCGTCACCCCGCGGGAGGCCAGCTTGTGGGGAATGCCCATGTGGGCCTCGTCGGCGAACGCGTTGTAAGGCCGGCCGAAGATCACCACCGCCGTGCTTTCCGGGTCGCTTTCGATCCTGGCCAGGGTCTCTTGGCCGACCCGGATCATCTCCGCCCGGCATTGCCGCTGTCTCTCCAAGGCTTTTTGAAAAGCGGCCTCGGCCTGCCGGCGGCGGATCCCCATCTGCTGGGCCGTCTTGACCAGCGGCTCTCTGGCCGCATAGAGCCCGTCGCAAAGGTCGAGCAGCGGGGCAATCACCCGGGTGCCGGCCTTTTTCAAACGGTTGAGCTGGTCTCTGAACGTGGCCTGAAGGTAATAGGGCTCCCCCTGGACCAGGGGACAGACATAGGCGTTGGAAACCCGGCTCGGAACGGGAACCGAGCGGAAGTGGGGAAGAAAGATGTAGTCCGGACGATGATCTGCCTGAAGCAGGGAATGGAAAAAGCCGTGGGCCAGCTCGGCCGGATAGCAGAAAGCGGCGTTTCTCTGGTCGATGCCCGCCTTCGACGGCGCGTCGGCAAGGACCGGTTCAAAACCGAGTTCGGCAAAGAATGTCGAATACAGCGGATACAAGGTGCCGACCAGAAAACTTCGGCTGATGGCCACCCGGGGCAAGTCAGAGCGGTTTTCAGCGGGCTTGCCGGCATAGGTGTCGAAGATCAGCTTCTGCCGGACCCGGACCAAGTCGAGGCTCTCCAGGTCGTAGCGGACGTTTTGGCGCAGATTGTAGTACCGGTTGCAGGCGCCGCCGAACGGATAGGTCCGGCCTTCCACCTCGATACGGGCGATCTCGCAGCCCCGGTCGCAGCCCTCCTTGCCTCCACGGCAGGTAAAGGGTTTCTTGTAGCGTACCTCCCGGTCCATCAGGGTTTGAAGGTCGAAGCGGCTGTGTTCCATCAGACCGTTTTCGATTCGCTGCTTGACCTCCAGGGCGACGCCGTAAGCCCCCATCAGTCCGGGCTCCGGCGGGACGATGATCGGCTTGCCCACCAGGGCCGCCATGGCCAGTGGAACGGCGCGGTTGTAGCAGACCCCTCCCTGCATGAAGACTTTTTCCCCGACGGGCCGGTTGCCTTTGACCCGGTTGTTGTAGTTCATGCAGATCGAGTAGACGAGTCCGGCCACGATGTCTTCGTGGGCGATGCCTTCGTGGATGGCGTTTTTGATGTCAGAGGCGATGAAGGCCGCGCACTGGTCGTTGAAATTCGGCGGCCGCCGGCCGGCCACGGCGATGTCGGCGATCTTCTCCATGGGGACGCCCAGGGTTTCAAACGCCGATTCTTCGAGAAACGATCCGGTGCCGGCCGAACACGCCTCATTCATGGCGTAGTCGGAAGGGACGGCGTTGGTGATATAGGTATATTTGGCGTCCTGGCCGCCGATTTCGAAGATCGTGTCCACCTGCGGATCGAAATAGACCGCGGCGGCGGCATGGGCGATGATTTCATTGATCACGCCGTCGGTCAGGGCGTGAAGGCCGGCGATCTGGCGCCCGGATCCGCAGACCCCGAGTCCTTCGATGACGATCGTTTTCGGGTCGACCAGAACCTGGAGCTGTTCGAGCAGCGCAGCGTAGCATCGGCGCGAGGCTCCGACCGGGTCTCCGTTGGTGCGCAGGTAGATCGAGGCGAGCATGGCATTGTCGGCGATGCGCATCAGCACCGCCTTGGTGGTGGTCGATCCGACATCGAGTCCGAGGATGCACCGGTCGCCGGCCGCCGGCCGCCCCATCTGCATCTGCTTGAAATCCACCATCGACGAAAAGTCGGCCAGCGGCGGCAGGGCATCGAAGGTGTTCACCTCGGTTTTAAAAAGCCTGTCCATTCCGGGAAACGGAGCGGCTTCATGGTCCAGCGCCCACAAGGCGGCTCCCAGGGCCTCGAAGTAAGGGGCCTCTTCCGGGACGATGAGCCCGTCGATCTCCCGGCCGAGGTATTCGACCATCATCCGGTTGCGGGTGGTGCCGCCGGTGACCATGACATGGCGCCGTTCGACCTTTTTGAGCAGCTCCAGGATCTTGCTGGCCATCATCATGCAAAGACCGGCGGTGACCCTGGACCGGGGGATTCCCTTATTGGTGGCGTGGGTGCAGTCGGACTTGCAAAAGACCGAACAGCGGCCGGAAACGCGGTATGGTTCTTCGCTGGCCGCCCATTTTGCGGCCTCCTCCAGGGTCACGTCCATGCGTCGAAGCTGCTGAAGAAGAAATTCGCCGGTGCCCGAAGCGCACTTGTTGCCCGTGAGCACGTTGGCGATTCGGCCGGAGCCGTCCAGGACGTAGACCATGAAGGTTTCCCCCCCGGCCGACACCACTGCCGGACATTCGATCCCCGTGGGCTTGACAAAGCGGTAGGCGTATTCTACGGCCTCGGGCTCGGAGATGGCGCTCAAACGAACGAAATGGCGAAACCGCCGGCCGGTGGCCGCCATCCGGTCAAAGGCGTCCGCGTCGATGCTTTGCAGCGCTTTTTCCAGGGTGCGCTTCGGGTCTCCCTCATGGGGGAAGAGCCAGTGGTTGACCACACGCTGGTTCAGGTTGCCGTCCGGATCGGATTCCAGAGCGACGTGAACCAGAGAGACGGTCGAGGCGCCAAGACACAACCCCAGGGCGTTGTCGACAGTCGTTTTTTTCCCAACGGTATCGGTTGTCATCTCTGCGAGTCCTGTGTTCCCTGTTTCAGGGGATGAAAACAGCTACGATCGTAAACGGTCGAGTACTTCCCACAGCAGCCGCACGCCGAAGCCCGTACCGCCGGGGCCGCAATAGTCGCCGCCTTTTTTGGTATAGGCCGGCCCGGCGATGTCGATGTGCACCCATGGCGTTTCGCCGACGAATTCGGACAGAAAAAGCGCTGCCGCGATGGCGCCGCCCCAGCGGGAGCTGCCGATGTTGCGGATGTCTGCAAATTTGCTTTCGAGCAGTTCTTTGTAGTCGTCGGGCAGCGGAAGGCGCCAGCAGCGCTCGTGGGTTTCATCTCCGGCGGCTATGACGATTTCCGCCAGCCGGTCGTCGCGGGAAAACACCCCGGCGATTTTTTCACCCAGTGCCACGAGGCAGGCGCCGGTGAGGGTGGCCATGTCCAGCACCATATCCGGCCGGTAGCGGTCGATCACGTAGGCCATGGCGTCGGCCAGAACCAGCCTTCCTTCGGCATCGGTGTTCCCGATTTCCACGGTCTTTCCGGTGTAGGCGGAAATGATGTCCCCGGGCCGGGTTGCCGCACCCGAGACCATGTTTTCGACCATCGGCAGGGCGCCCACCACCCGGATCTTCGGCTTCAGCCGGGCCGCGGCCAAAAGGGTGCCGGCCACCGCCGCGGCACCGGCCATGTCCGCCTTCATGCCGTCCAGGGAATTGGAGGGCTTCAGGTTGTAACCGCCGGTATCGAAGGTGATTCCTTTGCCCACCAGTGCGACCGTTTTTTCCGGATTTTTCGGCGCATAGTCGAGCAGCACCATGGCCGGGGGATTTTCACTGCCGGCGGCCACGGCCAGCAGGGCCCCCATCTTATTTTTTTTCAGGGTTTCTTCTTCCTGGACCTCCACTCGGAGGCCTGCCGATTCAGCCCTTTTTTTGACCGCGGCGGCAAGCAGGGCCGGGGTCTTTTCATTGGACGGATCCGAAACCCACTCCCTTGCCAGGCAGGCTGCTTCACATACGGTCTGTACCGTTTCGGGAAGCGTTGAAAAGGCTTCGGCCGCACCCGGTGAGGTGCGAAAGTAGATCGTCTGAAGCGGTTTTTTCTTGGGATCGCTCTTGAAGCGGTCGTAGATGTGGTTGGCCAGGCAAGCCCCCTCCATGAGCGCCTTGAGCAGCGCCCGGATATCGAGCCCCAGCTTTTGGGGGGACGGCGCTTCCAGGCAGAGGGATTCGAGCCGCCACTCGATGGCGGTTTTTACGGCTTTGCCGGCGAAGCTTCGAAGCGCCTCGGCATCGACTTTGTCTTTGGGGCCGATGCCGAGAACGATGACCCGGCGCACATGGCACCGGGGCGGGTCATAGAGATGGAGCTCATTTCCGGACTTTCCGGTAAACTCCTCATATCCCAAGGCGCGGCGCACCAGCGAGGCCACCGGACCCCTCGGGTGGATCGGGGCTTCTTCACAGACAGGCACTGCCAGAGTTTCGGCGGGCAGGTTTCGCAAGTTGGCCGCAGTCAGCTTCAGCACAGCAGGCTCCCTTCGTTCAGGCTGAATCGGCGAATGAAATCACTACAATAAAAGTATAGATGATTTTCCGGGGAAGCTCAAGACGCCTCTTGCCGCCGTTCTCGTTTGAAGCGTCGCCATAACATCTGAAATAACTGGATTCCCGCCTGCGCGGGAATGACATAAAAAAGAAACCGGTTCTCCATGAAATTCCAGTTGCATCCAGTCGGCGGCCAATGGGTGTCGGCTCGGATGCCGGGCAACTGTCTGAGCCATTTAGGCCGCGTTGAGACGGCCGCGTCGCGATTGTTGCGATTCGTCAAATCACACCGGTTTGCCGGGATTTCAGCCCGAAGAACCCATCAACGGCCGTCTCTACACGGCTTTGATGGCGAGTTTTGGCCGGCAGGAGAGTCGATGCCCATTGGCCGCCGGTGCCCACCATGGATCTTCCTGGATAAGCGCAAAAAGGAAAATGGCGACTTATTACGAAGCCATCAACTTTGACGCTCGACATGGTCTGGTGCCGATGTCCGGCGCGCAAAACCCCGATTAACCATTTGATCCGGACTTTGCCAGAGGACCCCAAAGTTTCCGAGCCAGTTCCTCCGGGTCGGTTACCGGCGCATCGCAGCGTTGTCCGCTGCACACGTAAGCGGTTGCCCCGTCTTCTCTCAACCCCATGTCACGGGTAAAGGACGCAACCCGGGCCAGGGTTTCGGCGGTGTCTTCGTTTTTGACGATGACCGTATCGGCGGCAATCATCCGGCTTCCGACGGCCTTCAGCATCGCCTGGATGTCGGGCTGGTCTCGGCGGCCGGTGATGACGATTTCCCGGCCTGGATACAGCAGGCAATCCAAACCTGTCAGCATCTGGGCAAAGGCCGTCGGCTGACGTTCCACGGTGCCGGCCACCGAAGCGGCAAGCTTGCGGGCCCGCTGCTCCCACTGCGGATCGCCGGTAATCCGGGACAAAAAGACGAGATTGCTCAACGATACCGAGTTGGCCGAGGGAAGGGCCCCGTCGTAGAGTTCCTTGGGGCGCACCGGAAGATCGGCAGCCCCTTCTGCGGCCAGAAAAAAACCGCTGTTCTCTTCGTCCCAGAAATCTTCGACCATTTGCCGCTGAAGGACCAGGGCGTGTTCAAGAAAGACCGGATCAAAAAAGGTGCGGTACAGTTGGAGCAGGCCTGAAATAAAAAAGGCATAGTCGTCTGCCATGGCCGGGATACCGGCCTCTCCGTCCCGGGACCGATGAAGCAGGCGCCCGTCTTTTTCCCGCATGGAGGACAGGATGTATTCGGCGGCGTCACGGCCGGCCCGGCCATATTCGGGGTTGGACAGAATCCGGCTTCCGGCGGCCAGGGCCGCAATCATCAGCCCGTTCCAGTCGGTGAGAATCTTTTCGTCTCTCAAGGGGCGAATGCGGCGGACACGGGCGGCCAAAAGCGCTTTCCTGATTTTTTCCCACTCTTTTTCCATCTGCTGTTCGGTGCATCCCAGCCGCCGGGCCCAGCGGTGGAGAGGGTCGGTCAAATACAGGATATTGGCTCCGGTCTTTTTCCCGGTGGCCTCGTCGGAAAAGTTGCCCCTTTCTTCCAGACCCAGAATCGGCTCCCAGCGGCGGGCCAGCGCATCGTCTCCAACGGCGTTTCGAAACGCGTCCACGGTCCAGACATAAAATTTGCCCTCTTCTCCTTCGCTGTCGGCGTCTTCAGCCGCGAAAAAACCACCGCCGGGGGAGGTCATGTCCCGAAGCACATAGGCGAAGATCTCCTCGGCGGTCTGCAAAAAGAGTCGGTTCCCGGTCAGTTGTCCTGCTTCGAGACAGGTCCGGGCCAGGAGGGCCTGGTCGTATAGCATTTTTTCGAAGTGGGGCAGAAACCAATTCCGGTCGGTGGCGTACCGGTGAAAACCGAATCCGACGTGGTCCCAGATGCCGCCGTGGCGCATCGTCGACAAGGTCTTTTCCACCATGTGAACCGCCCGGCGGCTGCCGGTACGATGGCCGTGCAGCAGCAGAAAGGTCAGGCGGTGGGCCGTGGGAAACTTCGGCGCCGAGCCGAAGCCGCCGTTGTCTTCGTCGAAGGTCTTGTCGAGCTGTTCGAAGGCCGCAGAAAAGATGCTGCTGTCGGGCAGCGCCGATGGCTGGAAGCGAAATGCCCCGCCCAGGTGGCCGGAGATGCCCTCGGCCGACTCGAGCAGCTTTTTCCGATCGCTTTGCCACAGGTCCTTTACCCGGAGGCTGATGTCGATCAAACCGGGCCGGCCGGGGAGGCTTTGTTTGGGCAGGTAGGTGGCGGCAAAGAACGGTTTCCGGTCCGGGGTCAAAAATACGGTCAGGGGCCATCCCCCGCTTCCGGTGAGCATCTGACAGGCCGTCATGTAGACGGCGTCCACGTCGGGGCGCTCCTCTCTGTCCACTTTGACCGGGATGAAAACGTCGTTGAGCACCTTGGCCGCGGCTTCATCTTCGAAGGATTCGCGCGCCATCACATGGCACCAGTGGCAGGTGGCGTATCCGATGGAAAGAAAAATCGGCTTGTCCTCGGCTGCTGCCCGGGAAAACGCCTCGTTTCCCCACGGATGCCAATCGACCGGGTTTTCGGCGTGCTGCTGCAGATAAGGACTTTTTTCGAGCGCAAGGCGGTTTTCTGTCATGGATTGCTCCTTTGCCGCCGCTGCGTGCACGTTATCGGTCGTTGTCCAGATGTGCGTACGGCGGACGGGTCTGAAGCCGTGGATCGTTTACCGGAAGTCCCACGGTGAAATGGTACATGGATTGAAATCGGCCTTTTTCGATGCCGGCCAGTTCGTGTACGGCGTCGTCGAAATAGCAGCCGATGCCGGTTCCCCGCGCTCCCCGGGCTTCGGCCTCCAGATACAGCACCTGCCCGATCATGCCGCTTTCCCAGAACAGGCGGCGATAATGCCACGGCGCTGTGCGCAGCACATCCTCGAAGCGGGCGATCATTGCCAGGGAAAAAGCGCCGTCGCCGGCGATGTGCTGGTGGCAGGAAACCCGCATGGCGATCTGACGAAAATCGCCGGGCTCCAGGGCAAACAGGGGGAAATTAGGTTCGACAAGGTCCCATGAAAAATGAGGATGAAACGCGCCGCGCAGCAGGTCAATCTGGGCGGGGTTGCGAACCAGCAAGTACATTCCGGAATCGAGCCCCTCGATGCGGTGGGCGAAAATCAGCAGGTGCACCTCCGGCGGGCCGAAGGCGGCGTCGAAAGGAGGCGTGTTCGGCCGGGGCCGGGTCTTGTCGAGCATGGCCAGAAACTGCCGCCGGGGAAGGATAAATTCGGGATTGAAATCCAGGGCGCTTCGCCGCCGGCGGATCGTTTGGGCGGCGGAAAGCAACGCCCCCGGATCGTCGATAAAAGCGGCGGCAGAAAGCGGCGCCGTGTATGCACCGCCCTCCGGCTTTCGGGTGCTGCCGGCGATTTCTGCAATGGCCGGCCAGCGAACCTGTTTTCGGCTCAGGCGATTGGGCCTGCCGGAGAGGGGAAGCGATGAAAATTCCGAGAGTACCTCATCAGGCAGATCCGGAGATGGAACGGCGGCGTCCGCCGGATGGACCGCGCACAGCAAATCTGCGTGTTCTTTTTCTTCCGGATGCCAGTTGATCTGATCGAAGCCGAGCAACTGCTCGATCTGCCGGTCGGACATCGCAGAAAGCGGCGTCACCTTCCAGCCGAGCAGGGCCGCTGAA
The DNA here is from genome assembly GCA_021737185.1 of Desulfobacterales bacterium. GTDB lineage: Bacteria > Desulfobacterota > Desulfobacteria > Desulfobacterales > CAFBRK01 > JAIPEL01. Next base: position 23,516 of record JAIPEL010000028.1, read on the forward strand.
AACGCCGCCGCCGCCAGGGCATGGCCGGCATCGTGCTGGCAGTATCGAAAGGCCCGCTCCCCGTATTTCCAGGACTCCCGCCAGAATATGCTCGAAAGCCCAAGCAAAAAGGAGGTTGAACCCAGATGCGCCTCGACCTTTTGCCAGAGGCGGCCGGGGACCCGGGCCAGGGGTTCGAGGGCATGGAGAAACGGACTGTAGTGGTAGCGTCCGGCCGGTCGATCCCCGTCCGGCGGAAGTATCAAATGGGCTTCTGTGGGGTGAAGGTTGCCGCTGGAGGGGTTGATCCGCAAAGACCAGCGGCTGGCGCCTGCCATTTTCCATGCGGACAGCCCCAGGCAGAGCTCCAGAAAACCGGCCACGGCGCTCCGGTCTACGGGGCTTGTCCGATGGCGGCTTCGAAGATAAAGCCCCTCGTGGCCGCCGCCGGGATCATCTGTCAGAAAGGAAAGCGGCTCCGGCTCGACTCCCTCGTAGAATCGGAAGGGGTTCGGCTGGTTTTCCCAGTCCATATACCCCGGAGACGGTGCGTACCGGTCGAACCGGTGCTTGGATCGATCGTGATACCGGATCGTGGCCTCGAGGGCCGTGATGTGCCTGTCGTCGTCCATTGTTGGAACATAAAGATGAAACAGAAAGGATCAAGGCAAAAAGCTGGTATGCTGGGAAGCGGGGAAGCAGTTCCAAGGTTCAGGGGGTCAGCGTTTGCTGCAAATTCTCATTTCTAAATTCAAAATTCTAAATCTTCCACCCCTCTTTTTCTTCCGGCTTTCCAGCCTCCTGGCCTCCCAGCATTCCAGCGGGCGAGGGCTATGCGCCGAGCGCCTCTTTGATCCGTTCCATGGCGCGGTCGACGTTTTCGCGGCTGTTAAAGGCGCTGATCCGGATGAACCCTTCGCCGCAGGGGCCGAAGCCGACCCCGGGGGTGCAGACCACGCCGGCGCGGTTCAGCAAAAGGTCGAAAAACGCCCAGGACTCGGTTTTTCCATCGATCCATATATACGGAGAGTTTTTCCCTCCCGCACAGGTGTAGCCAAGGCCTCTCATTGCCTCCCGGATCCGGCCGGCGTTTGCAAGGTAGTAGTCGATCCGTTCCCGGACCTGGGAACGGCCCTCTGCTGAATAGATCGCTTCTGCGGCCCGCTGGACCGGATAAGACACCCCGTTGAACTTGGTGGTGTGGCGGCGGTGCCACAGGGCGTGCACCGATGTCTTTTCCCCGTCTGCCGTGTAGGCGCTGCAGTCTTTGGGAACCACGGTGTAGGCGCAGCGGGTCCCGGTGAATCCGGCGGTTTTGGACAGGCTTCGAAATTCCACGGCGACCTCGCGGGCCCCGTCGATTTCATAGATCGAATGGGGCAGGCCGTCGTCCCGGATGAAAATCTCGTAGGCGGCGTCGAACAGGATCAAGGCCCGGTGATCCCTTGCGTAGTCGACCCACTCTTTGAGCCGATCTTTGGCGATGGTGGCGCCGGTGGGGTTGTTGGGGAAGCAAAGGTAGATCAGATCGACCGGTTCATCGGGCAGGGTGGGAACGAATCCGTTTTCCGCCGTGCTGGAAAGGTAGGTAATCCCCTTGTAGCGGCCCTGGCTGAATGCACCGGTTCTTCCGGCCATGACATTGGTGTCGAGGTAAACCGGATAGACCGGATCCGGGATGGCCACCCGGATATCGGCGGCAAACAGTTCCTGAAAATTGCCGGTGTCGCACTTGGTCCCGTCGCTGATAAAGACCTCGTCTGCGGCGACCTCGGCCCCGCGGGCCTGAAAATCGAATTCGGCGATTTTCTCCCGAAGGAAGGGGTATCCCTGTTCGGGGCCGTAGCCGCGGAAAGTCGCGTCCTCGCCCATTTCATCCACGGCCCGATGAAACGCCTCGATGCAGGCTTCGGGAAGAGAACGGGTCACGTCGCCGATCCCAAGCTTGATCACCTCGGTTTCAGGATGCGCCTGTTGGAAAGCGGCCACCCGCTTTGCAATGTCCGAAAACAGATAGGAGGACTGCAGCTTCCGATAGTGTTCGTTGATGCGGATCATCTGGCGTTCCTTCTGGTTTTGATTCGGGAGTCTATGGATTAAGTGCCTAGAGTGCCTAAAGTTCATAGAGTGCCTAGAGGAAGGGTGTCGCTTCGCTCCGGCTTTCTTATAAAAAAGGATAGCATTCCATAACTATAGGCACTCTAGTCACTCTATGAACTCTATGCACTTCTTATATTTATCGATGACCAATGGCCGTTGACTTTTTCCGGCGGCGTGGAAGACTTCATATCGGCCGAGGCTGAAATTGGCAAGGGGGAATGGTTTGTGGTAGGAGAAGGGCGCAGAAGGAGGCGCACAAATGTTTGCAGTCCTTCACGGCATGCTGGGCATGGCAGCCATCGTCGGGGTGGCCGTGGTCTTTTCCGAGAATCGAAAAGCGGTCCGCTGGAAGACCGTTGCGGCGGCCATCGGATTGCAGGCGGTCCTGGCGGTCGTGCTGTTGAAGTTTCCCGGCAGCCGCCAGGTCTTTTTCCTGCTCAACGCCCTCGTCGAGACGCTGGCCGAGGCCACCGAGGCCGGAACCACCTTTGTGTTCGGATACCTGGGCGGCGGAACCCCTCCTCCCTTTGAGGTTGTTCCCGGCGCCAGCACCTATATTCTCGCGCTTCGGGGGCTGCCCATCGTTCTGGTGGCCAGTGCGCTTTCTTCCCTGCTGTTTTACTGGCGGCTTTTGCCGAAGGTGGTGGGCGGCTTTTCCTGGCTGCTGCAGCGCTCCATCGGGGTGGGCGGCGCAGAAGGCCTGGCTGCGGCGGCCAATGTGTTTCTCGGCATGGTCGAAGCCCCCCTGTTCATTCGCCCGTATCTGGCCCGTCTTTCCCGCGGCGAGCTCTTTTGCCTGATGACCTGCGGCATGGCCACCATCGCCGGCACCGTCATGGTGCTCTATGCGGGCATTCTCAAGCCGGTGATCCCCGACGCCATGGGGCACTTGCTGGTTGCTTCCATCATCAGCGCGCCGGCGGCCATCGCCCTTGCCCGGATCATGGTTCCTACCCCTGCCGGGGAGGCCACCGGCGCCGGGGCAGCGGCTGTTTCCGAGGCCGGCAGCGCCATGGAGGCGATCACCAGCGGCACCCTTCAAGGGCTTACGCTTCTGCTCAACATCGTTGCAATGCTCATCGTTCTGGTGGCCCTGGTCGAGTTGGTCAATATCGGACTGGGATGGCTGCCGGAGGTCGGTCAGCAGCCCTTGACGCTCCAGCGTCTTTTCGGATGGGGGCTGGCGCCGGTGGTTTGGGCCATCGGCATCCCCTGGTCGGAGAGTATCGCCGCCGGCAGCCTCATGGGAACGAAAACCATCCTCAACGAGTTTCTCGCCTACCTGCAGATGGGGTCGTTTCCCGCTGAAACCCTGTCGGGCCGGTCAAAGATGATCATGACCTATGCCATGTGCGGCTTTGCCAACCCCGGCTCCTTGGGGATCATGATCGGGGGCCTCGGCGCCATGGCGCCGGATCGGCGGAGGGAAATCGTCTCCCTCGGATTCAAATCGATCCTTGCCGGAACCCTTGCCACCGCCATGACCGGCGCCCTGGTCGGCATGCTCTGGTAGGCCGTCCTCAGATCACTTGCAACATCTCGATTCGGCATTATGACTCAACGTTATCATCGCCATGGAAAAATTTGAGTCGCCGGGAACGCTCGTTTACAGTCTGATTTGCAGACAGGGGAAGGAGCATGAAACGATTTTTCGCACCGATGGTTATCGTGGGCTTGGCCGTTGTTTTTGCGGCTGGATGTGCCGCAACGAAGCCGGCGGACGATTTTTCCCCGGTCGATCCTACCGCAAAAGCCAGATCGGGGGACTACATCAAAAACGTCGACAACTTTTTGGTGGTTCTCGACGCATCCGGTTCCATGAATGAAACCGTCGGGGGCCAGGAAAAAATCCAGATTGCCAAGGACATCGTCGAGCGGCTCAACCGGACCGTCCCCGACCTGGGATTCGTGGCCGGGGTCCGCACCTTCGGCAACACGATTTCCCCGTTTACGCGAAAGACCGACCGGATCTACGGCATGACCGTTCATGACAAGGACGCGCTTTCCAAGGCCCTGGAAGAGATCGGGTGGGCCGGCGGGTTGAGCCCGATCAACAGGGCCGCCGAAGCGGTTTCAGCTGATCTGGACGGCCTTTCGGGCAAAACGGCGCTGATTTTCCTCAGCGACGCCAAGGACATCGATCCGGAGCAGCCCCTGGCGACGGTCCGCAGCCTCAAGGAACAAATGGGCGAGAACATCTGCATCTACACGATTCTGGTCGGAAACGATCCTGCCGGCCGGGCCCTGATGCAGCAGATGGCAGCATTCGGCGGGTGCGGGTTTGCCGCCGCAGTCGATGAGCTCAACTCGGCCCAGGCCGTGGCAGACTATGTCGAAGCAGTCTTTCTGGCCAAGGCGGACCGGCCCAAGGACACGGACGGAGACGGGGTCTTCGACCCGGAGGATCAGTGTCTGAACACCCCTGCCGGCGTGGCGGTCGACAGCGTCGGCTGCCCCCTGGACAGCGACCGCGACGGGGTCTTCGATTTTCAGGACCGCTGTCCGGGCACGCCTGCCGGTGTGGCGGTCAATCTGTACGGATGTCCCCTTGATTCGGACAACGATGGCGTACCCGACTATGTCGACCGCTGCCCGGGCACACCGCGCTGGACTGCGGTCGATGCCAGGGGATGTCCGGTGGACAGCGACGGCGACGGGGTCACCGACGACAAGGACCGTTGCCCCGGAACGCCGAGCGGAGCCAAGGTCGACGCCTATGGATGCTGGGTGTTGAGCGGGGTGCTGTTTGACACCGGAAAATTATCCATCAAACCGGAAATGGCCGAAGAGCTCAAGCAGGTGGCCCGGGTCATGCGCAGCAATCCGGGGCTTGTGATCGAAGTTCAGGGGCACACAGACAGCGTCGGCGATGCCGCATTCAACCAGGCCCTGTCGGAAAAGCGGGCGCGGGCCGTCATGAACCACCTGATCAGAGAAGGGATCGATGCAAAGCGGCTTCAGGCCAAGGGCCTCGGGGAAACCCGGCCGGTGGCGTCCAACGATACCGCCGAAGGCAGAGCCCTGAACCGGAGGGTGGAGCTCAAACCGCTACCGTAGTAAATAATGAAGGGAGAGGCAAAAAAACGCCTCTCCCTTCATTATTTACAATAAAAAAGCTGTTTGGTTTTCTCCCCGGCGATGGCGACGCCTGTCGATTCAAGGCTTCACAGGGCATGAGTTGACCAAAGCAGGAACTTCTGCTTTTTCTTGCGTCTTTCTTTGGCACGCTTTTGACCGGACCGCGGCCGCGGTCCGGTCAAAAGCGTGCCTGATGGACGAATTCGGCGATTTGCCGCCGCTTCGGCGCCGAAGGTGATTTCGCGGCGAAGCCAACGGGTACCAGCACCGCCACTTCCACATCATCCGGCAGCATGAGAACCTTTGCCGCCCGGTCATGGTCGAACAGACCCACGATCACCGTCCCGAGACCGAGATGGTGGGCGGCCAGGCACAGGTTTTCGGTGGCAAGCCCCAGATCGAACATGAACCAGTCCCCGAATTTGGTGGTCGCTTCTCCCTTGTAGTAGCCGCTGATTTTGCTCCGGGCACAGACGGCCAACACCAGCGGCGCCTTTTCGACGGCGGCGGCGGCCGGATTGCCTTTGGGCGGAAGCGTCTCGCGGAGCTTTTTCTTTTGGACCGGATCTCGGACGGCCACGATTTCCCAGCACTGGGTATTGGCCCAGGAAGGAGTCCAGCGAACGGCCTCGAAAATCTTGTCGAGCATCTCGTCGGAGACCTCTCGGTCTTCGTATTTGCGAATGCTCCTTCTTGTCTGGACCAGCTCCATGAAATCGGTCATGCAGACTCCTTTCTACTGAAAACACTGCCGCGATTTACCCATCTGTCATCATACCAGGTCTTCCAGGGCTTCCCGTATCGTCGGATACTGGAAGGTAAAGCCGGCATCCAGCAGCTTTCGGGGGACGGCCCGGGTGCTGGAAAGCAGGGTTTTGCCAAATTCTCCCAGCACCGCCCGAATCATGAAAGCCGGTGCGGGCATCAGGGCCGGTCTGTGAAGGATGTCTCCGAGGGCCTGGGCCAGCTCCTTGTTCCTGACCGGGTTTGGCGCCGTGAAGTTGGCCGGTCCCGAAAACTCGGGCGTTTCAAGTGCAAATCGCAGGGCGGCGAGAAGATCGTCCATATGAATCCACGGGAACCACTGGCTGCCGTCTCCCAGCGGTCCGCCGAGCATGAGCTTGAACGCCGGAACCATTTTGTCGATGGCTCCTCCGCCCCATCCTAATACGATGCCGAAACGGGCTGTCGCGATCCGGACCTGTTTTTCTTCTGCGCGCAACGCCTCGGTCTCCCAGTCTCGGCTGAGACGGGCCAAAAAATCGTCTCCGGGTTCAGATGTCTCGGTGAGGATTTCATCGCCCCGGTTTCCATAGTAACCGACGGCGGAGGTGCTGACCAAGGTTGCCGGCCGATCCGCGGCAAGGGCATCCACCAGGTGACGGGTGGTCAAGATCCGGCTGTCGTAGAGCTCCTGTTTGTAGCGGTCGGTCCACCGGCGAAAGATGCTTTTTCCGGCCAGGTTCACCGCTGCATCGATGTCTGCCAGGGCTTCTTGCCAGTCCCCCGGTTCGGTGGTGTCTGCGGAGATGTATCGGAAATGATCGTGGCTGATCCGGCCGTGGACCGGCCGGGAGCCGACGGCCGTGACCCGGTGGCCGCGGTCCAGAAGATCCTTGCAGAGGTAGGTCCCCACAAATCCGGAACCGCCGGTGACGAAAATGTTCATGGTGCCTCCTCGCTTGTCCGGCACGGCGCAGGCCGATCCCTTGGCGTTCTCCCGACGGGGTCAGCCGATATTGTAGCGTCCGGATTCGATGTACGGCCCGTCTTCCACCTCAATGGCATGGATGATGGGCCGGTATAACCGGTTTTTCATCTCGGCGATGACGGGCCGTTCCTTTTTCAGTGCCCTGCCGAATTCAAGGCAGTCGGCGAGCAGCTTCTCCGGGGGGCTTGCTTTATGTACGATCCCGCGCTCGCGGCACTGCTCTGCGGTCAGGCGGACCCCGGTCAGCTCCATCTCCACCACCGTATCCATCGGCATCGCCTTGCAGAGCATGGCGTTCATGCCCGGCAGAAAAGGAATTCCGAGGTCGACTTCCGGAAAGCAGAAAAAGCCTCGCCCGGTTTGCATGAACCGGAAATCAAAACCGCAGGCCATGATCGCCCCGCCGGCAAAGGCGTGGCCGTTGATGGCGGCGACGGTGATCAGTGGATAGGTGACCAGACGGTGGAAGAGCCGATTGAGCTGGTAGAAAAATGCTTTTGCCGTCTCGATTTCGCCCTTCTGAATGATCGGGGCGAGCCATTCCAGATCGATTCCGTTGCAGAAAATCTTTTCGTGGGAAGAGCGCGCGACCAGGACCCGGGCGTCGGTTTCCGCCTCGATCTGGTCGAGCACGGCAATATAGGCGTCCAAAAACGGGGGGTTGAAGCGGTTTTCCCCGTCGTTCAAGGTGACCAGTGCCACGTGCCCCTTCAAGGTATATTCGACGTTGGCCATGTTGCAGCGATGCGCCTGACGGTTTTCAGGAAGGGGAGAAGGGAAACCTCCCCGGGAGGCATCTGCGTTGATGCCCTCCGGGGGGATCTGTCTAACAATCGATTCGGTTTAGCCGCAGGAGCCGGTGCCGCAAGAGCTGCAGCCGGCACCGAAATCGAGGCCGCAGTCGAGCTTGAACCCGTGAACCAGAAAATCGACCTTGATCGGCTTGGCCTTTTCCAGGAAGTCTTTGTTGACGAGAAACTGGAACCCGTCAATGTCGAACACCTCGTCATCATCTCTTGGCTCGTCCAGAGCCATTGCAAGGCCCGGGCCGCCTCACCCGCCTTCGTTGAGAAAGATGCGGATCGGCGAAGCCTCCTTTCCCCGGAAATAAGCCTGAATCTGTTCAGTGGCAGCAGGGGTAACCTCAACCATAATTTCCTCCTTGCACGAAAGATAAACGGCCTGCCCTTTGCGACAGGCCATTTTTGCCTGCAGTTAAATTCGGCCCCAAGATAACGATGCCAATCCGAATTGTCAATATGGCATCGGCACCGGCTTCTTGCCGGCGGCATTGCGGGCGGCGGATTTGACACGACGGCTAGGCGCCCATCGATCGAAGCCGCTTTCGGTAGACCGCCGCATCGTTTTCGGAAAATAGGACAAAGACGACCCGTTCGATGCCGGAATGCGCTTCGAGCATCTTACAGGTGGTGTCGACGGCGATCCGGCAGGCCTCCTGGATCGGGTATTTGTATACCCCGCAGCTGATGGCCGGAAATGCGATGCTCTTCAGCCCTTTTCCCGCGGCCAGGCGCAGGCTGTTGCGGTAGCAGGAAGCCAACAATTCAGGCACAGAGGGGTTGGAGCTGTAGACCGGGCCCACGGTATGAATCACGTAGGCTGCCGGCAGACGATAGCCTCCGGTGATGCGGGCTTCGCCGGTGGGGCACCCCCTAATGCCGCGGCACTCTTCAAGAAGCTCGGGCCCTGCAGCGCGGTGAATGGCGCCGTCGACGCCTCCGCCCCCCAGAAGGGAAGTATTGGCCGCATTGATGATGGCGTCCACCTCCATCTTGGTGATGTCCCCCTGTCGAACCTCGATCCGTTTGAGGATTTCTTTTTTCACCGCACCCTCCTTCTTGCCCTGCCATGCTTATGTGAAACTTCGGTCGAAGCCGGCGGCAATAACCGACCTGCCCCGCCTTGGGTTTTGGAGGTTGGAGGGCCACGCTCCGTCGTGGCCGGTATTGGGTCATTGCTGGCAACACGGACGCGACAGAGCGCGTCCCTCCACCGTCAGAGGCTTCGAGGCAAAGTTTCATATTTGATCAATCTGGACGCTCCGGCGGCCAGAGGCGGCGCTTATGTGAAACTTCATGTTCCCGGTCCGTCATCCCGGCCGGAGCGAAGCGGAGAGCCGGGATCCAGAAAAGCCTGGATTCCGGGTCAAGCCCGGAATGACGGACTGGGAAGTTTCACGGTTGATCAAACGGTTCGACCCTACCGGCCAGAGGATGGGCTGCAGTCGAAGTCTGCGCGCGCCCATTATGATCAGGTATCTCGATCGTTTCGGGGCCAGTTTTTATTTTTAAGCGCCGAAGGCGCCTCACTTTGAATTTGCGCAGCAAATTCAAAGTTCGTAGAGGGTTTCGTCCCGTTGAGGCGGAAGATTTCGGACCCTCCCGGTGCGCTGGCCCTTTTGCCCCGGAAGCAAGAAGGGTTCTTCTTGCTCAAGGAGATCTCCCATATCGGCCTCGACCTGTTCGGGGTCTTCCCCGGCTTCCATGCGCCGAAGCGCTTCCTGCATCTGAGGGCCGAGTTCGACGCCGGTCATCTCGGTCAGTTTTCGCATCATGTCCGCTGCCTGGCGCGGGTTGTTTTCGTCGATTCCATCCGCTTCCCGGGCCAGGGCTTCCATCGCCCGGCTCATCTTTTCTTCGTCGAAGGGCAGGTCTGCACTGTCGTCTTCTTGCTTGGCCTTTCCTGTGAAGGCGAACATGGAGACCTGCCGCTTCAGGGTCCGGGTGCGGCATTTTGGGCATTTCGGTTTCTTCGACGTGTTTATCGTCTTGGAGAAGAAATTGAAAATCGTGTTGCAGTCCCGGCAGTAAAATTCGTAGATCGGCATCGTTTGCTTCCCCCCCCTCTGGTCGATGCTACCGTTTGAGGCGCGTCTCGATCCGCTTGAGGGTTGCCCCTTCAAAATGGAGAATGTAATACAACCCCCGCATCGGGCCATAGACCCACTGCTCGATCTGCATCTCCCGGTCCCCCCGCCGGTTTATCACATAGCCGACGAGTTCTTTCAGGTCCGGCTCACCGCATTTGTCCAGCACTTCGAACTTGTAGTCGCCCTCCTGCACCAAATCCCCGCCGCATCTCATGGCAAATGCGCAAACCGGAGACAGGGCCATGACGAGGACCACCGCAAAGACAGCCCAAGGCAGTGTTTTCATCTCTTTTTCCTGATTATAGGAAATCGGTTCTCTGTAAAACTCCAGTTGCACCCAGCCGGCGGCCAATGGGTGTCGGCTCGGATACCGGGCAACTGTCTGAGCCATTTAGGCCGCGTTGAGACGGCCGTGACGCGATCGTTGCGATGCATCAAATCACTCCGTTTTGCCGGGGTTTCAGCCCAAAGAACCCATCAACGGCCGTCTCTACGCGGCCTTGATGGCGACTTTTGGCCGGCAGGAGAGTCGATGCCCATTGGCCGCCGGCGCCCCCCCTGGATCTTTCTGGATAACCGCCTACATCAATTTACGCCATGATGGCGCCTGTTTCAAGCAGAGGGGAAAAAGGACCAGGGATCGCCGGTGCGGCCAAAGACGGTGAGCACCAGCCATGCCTTTGCATCGAATTTGAGCGCCGGATCTTCGCAAAGCCTTCTTGCTTCGCTTGGTCCGGCGAACACCACTTCGATTCTTTCGCTCCCCTGGTTTTTCTCTATGGAGGGCGTTCCGTCGCATTCGACATAGATCATCGATACCGATTCGTCCGTCATGCCTGCCGAGGAATAGACCGCGGGGCCGCAATGCACAAGGCGTGTGACCTCAAGGCCGGTTTCCTCTGCCAGCTCCCTGAATGCCGCTTCTTTCGGGGTTTCGCCGGGGTCGACCAGGCCGGCGGGAAAGCCATATTCGAAATCGGCCAGGGGGACCCGGTACTCCCGGGTGATGGCCATCTGCTTTTTTTGCGCATGAAACGGGACGATGACCACGGCGTCGGGGAGGGCGAAGTCGCCGCTGACACATTTGGGCTTCGGCCGTCGCGAGGCGAGCTGCCATTGTTTTTCCCGGCCGGCCGGATCCAGGTAGGTGACTTCATGAAGGTTCAGCCACTTTTCCTGCGTCAGTTGTCTCCACTCTCGAATGGGCTGCGTCATGTCGGCTCCGATCTGAAATGAAAAAAGTCCCTAGCGCGGCCGAAAGGGCCGCGAGGCGGTCGTCGAAGGCTTTTTCCCCCCGGCCTTTGGCAGAAACTTTTCCTCCAGGGACTCCCTATTCAACCATAGGACTGAATTTGATTCAAGCCGATCAAAGTGCTTGCAAAAATGATCAGGTTTGGTACTAGCATCATTTTTTCAACCGGCACCCAAAAAAGATCACCCTGCAAGGAGATTCGGATCATGTCCAAACAGAAAGCGCAGACGATGCCCGCCGCCTTTGCCGATGCGCATCTCGAAAAATGGAAGGCCTTTAAGGAAGCGGTCGAAAAAAACAGCCGCCATTATCCGATGATTACCGTATGTATGGAGCCGGGAAGCGGCGGAAGCATGGTGGCCCAAACGGTTGCGGACAGCCTCGGCTTCGATTTTTTTCATCGAAAGCTGCTCGAGGTGATGTCGATCACCGCCAAGGTGGACCAGAAAGTGCTCCAGCGCCTGGAAAAAGAGCGGCTTTCTGGAATGGAGGATGTCGTCTCCCAGATGCTCAGCGACCGGTATCTATATCCGGGACTTTATTTGGAATACTTGGAAAAAGTGATTGGAGCGATCTCCAGGCGCGGCAGCGCGGTCGTGGTCGGCCGCGGAGCCAACTTCATCCTGCCGGCGGAAGACCGTCTCAGCGTGATGATCGTTGCGCCTATGGAACTTCGGATCCAACGGGTCAGTCAGCAGTTCGAAATCCTGCCTGAAGATGCGGAAAAGCGAATCGCCAATCGACAGAAAAAACGGGCCGCTTTTGTGAAAAAATCCTTTCAAAAGGACATCTCCGATCCGGTCTACTACGACCTGACGATCAACACCGGCACCATGTCCATCGAGGAGGCCGCACGCCTTGTATGCGGGGCCTGGTTCTACAAGTTCTTCTATACTTCGGATTCTCCGTTCTAAATCCGCCGCTTTCCGGCGGTTTTCTTTCTTCTATTTTTTTGCCTTTGCCAGGCTGACGACCCCTGTCAGACCTCCGGCGGCCATGCAAACAAACGCCGCGGCCCAGCCGACCTTTCCGCCTCCGAACAGATCCAGCATCATTCCCACGGCCAACGGGCCGGCAAAGGCGGCAGCAAAGCCAAGGGTCGAATGCACCGCCAGGGTTGCTCCCCGATAGCCTTCCGGGGCGGCACCGACGGCGCCGGCGGTCAGAGCGGCCGAGTCTCCCACCACCGTCACGCCGTAAACCAGCGCCAGTACAACGACCCACCCGTAGGCAAAACCCGGCGAAAGTCCCAGCAGGCAGCCGATTGCCGCCGATCCGATCATCACAGCCGCCACCAGTTTCCGGCGCCCGATGATTCGGGCCAGTTCATTTCCCCCGATCGAAGCGGGCAGACCGATGAGGTTGATGAGAAATGCGACCCGGGTGGGGGTCCAAAGACCGGTTTCTTCGGTCTGGAGGCTCAGACTGAAGGCCAGAAACGCGACGATCCAGGTGCGCATGCCGAAAAGCTCCCACATGTGGGCGGTATATCCGAGGATGTAGGAAAGGGCTTTTCGGGTTCGAAAAACGACCCGAAAATCGACGACGATCGAGAACCTTTCGCTGTTCGAGCGGATGTGTGCCGGCGGTGCCAGGGCCAAAATCAGGGCGGCGGCGGCCGCTGCGGACACGCCGGAAAGGGCAAAGGCCCAGCGCCACCCCAACAGGCGGTAAATTTCCCCGGACATCAGAAATGAAAGGCTGGCGCCGATGGAAAAGGAAGAGGTGTAAAACGAGACAAACCGGGATTGAAGCGGTCCTTCGGTATGGTCGCTGACCACTTTGAGCCCGGGCATGTAGACCCCGGCCAGGCTGATCCCTGCGATGAACCGAAGCACCAGCGCCGACCAGAACCCTCCGGCCAAAAAAGAGAAAAACAGCGCTGCGGCGGCCCCCACTATTGCACCGAAGACCATGACCTTCCGGGCGTCGAAGCGGTCGGTGACGCCGGCCAGCAACGGGACGGAGAGCATGTAGCCGCCGAAATAGGCGGCGCTGATCCAACCGGCCTCGGTGTTGCTCAGCGCCCAAAGATCCCTGAAATTCGGCAGCAGCGCCGGAAAGGTCGAGATCGCGGCCAGGGCGAGAATCTCGGCCAGGCACAGAAGAAAGGTGGTGCGGTATGGCGAAGCGGCCGGCATATCCAGTTCTTAGAAGAAATTTGAGGCAAAGACAAACATTTGCTCCACCCATTTATCTGTTGACATGGGCGGCCGGCTGGGGCAAAAGGGCGCACCGAATACCGGCACAGGGCCGGTGGACCTCATGTGAAACTTCGGTCGAAGTCGGGGTTTTGCGTAGGGCACGACCTCCGTGTCGTGCCGCACGGAACGGCACGGAGGCCGTTCCCTACACAGGCAGAGGCTTCGGCAGAAGTTTCACCATTGATCAAACTGATCGGCTCCGCCGGTCAGAGGCATGGCTCATAAGGAACTGGAAGAGAGACCTCTATGATTCGAAGATTGACGAGGCGGCACGAGGCTTCCGCCTTGCGACCGCCGAGGACAAGGCGTTCCATGACGTTTCTGCGCCGCACCAAGACCCCGGAGCGGCCGATTTACAAAGAAGCCGCGGTGGTGCTGAAAACCCGGCGCCACAGCGATGCCTTGGCCTGGCTTTTCGAGAACCTGAAGCCGGAGGCGGCCCGGATGCTCGAGACCTGTCTCGCAGCATACGGCCCGACCGAGGCCCTTCGGTGGGTCTCTTACTGGGAGGAAAAAAAGGAGCCCATCGAAAAGGGGGCCGAAACGACCTTCGGTGTAGGGGGCGGCTCGCTGTCCTGACAGAATCGCTGCCGCGCCGATTGTCAAAATCGGTGGAATTTCGTTTCGCAAACCGGCCGGCGCTTCGGATATCGAGGTGGACCAGCCGTGTCGTTCGCGTCGGCGCGGGATGCCTGGAAGTGCTGAACGGCCCAAAATCTGCTTGACAAGACAGACGCCCTTTATTATCCACAATCTTTCACGACGCAGTGTTTGCGCGCCGAGGTAGCTCAGTCGGTAGAGCAGGGGACTGAAAATCCCCGTGTCGGCAGTTCGATTCTGTCCCTCGGCACCAAATAAAAACAGGGGATTGCAGAGTATGCTGCAATCCCCTGTTTTTTTGGGAAGTTTGTAAAACCCCTGTACAACTTTTTGAAGGCTCATTGTATTGAGGTCCGAAGGGGGTTAAAAAAGCGTTTTTTAGAATTAGATTCCATGATAAAGGTAAATGAAGTTCTGAATGAGCCCAAAGCCAATGTGAAGGGTCTTGAGGGTTACTTATGAAAAAGGATCTGCCAGATTTTGAAAATCCTCCTATTGGAGAAGTTGTTTGCGGGCTTGCTTTTGAAAAGATGGATGATTTTAAGGGGGCTCATATAGGCATTTTTTGGCTAAAGTTCGAAAAGAATTCCCGATATGTGAGCACGCCCAGCGGTTAGATCTTATTGCCCCTCCTCAGTTAGACTTAATAAATTATATGCCTAGAACATGGTTCATAAATAAAGAAAAAAATATGCTCATACAGGTACAAGACGATATATTTTATTTTAACTGGCGCCGAATAAAGCAAGACGAGCCGAATCCTCGCTACAATATCATCTTAAAAAAGTTTAAAGATAACCTTAAAAAATCTAAACAGTTTTTGCAAGATGAAGGGTTAGGTGAGGTTAGACCGAAACGCTGTGAGCTCACATATAATAACCAGATCCCAATGGGTGATGGGTGGAAATCCTTAAGTGATATTGGTAAAATTTTCCGAGATTTATCTTGGAGTTCGAGGAAGCGATTTTTGCCACTACCAAATCGGCTTGGTTGGCAAGGGCATTTTTCTCTGCCTGAAAATTTAGGACGCTTAGATGCCACAATTACCCACGCTGAAAGAAGGGTAGATAAACACCCATTGCTTGTATTGCAATTGAGTGCAAAAGGCCTTGGGGAAGACAAATCTTTTGGGGCTGCTTGGAAATGGTTCAGTGTTGCACACGAGTGGATTGTTCGTGGCTTTGCTGATCTAACCGAAGCTGCAGTTCAAAAAGACGTTTGGAGACGCACTGACGGAAAGTAGTATAGGTTCAGGAGGGCATTATGGAGAATACGCCGATACCGGAATATGAAGAGTATTGGGCCGCAAAAAATATCTGCGACTCACAGACTTGCTACAATCTGGCATTGGATGTTCCCGATGACGCACCAAAGGAGTTTCCTTCAGAACCTACCACGAAAAATGCTTTGATACTTCAAGCAGATCTTGGTTCCCTCTTTTTGATTGGAACTAAATCGCCAATGACTCTTAATGTTTATGATACCCATATATATCACCCCGGGGAAAGTCCTTTCGATGAGATTGACGAGAACCTGACTGAAATTGAAAAGACTGAGCAGTTGATTGATTTGTTGGACGAAGCCGCTACGCGGCAGACGAGCCCCGAGCGATCCTGCTTGTCCATAATGGATATGTTGTAATCTCACTGCATCCGGTAATAGATAGAAAGCGGCCGGGCAAAGGCAAGGCCGCCACATCAACCATTA
>JAIPEL010000139.1 GCA_021737185.1 Desulfobacterales bacterium
AGGGACGCGCTTTGTCGCGTCCGTGTTGCCAGCAATGACCCAATACCGGCCACGACGGAGCGTGGCCCTCCAACCTCCAAAACCCAAGGCGGGAACAGGTCGGTTATTGCCGCCGGCCTCGGTCGAAGTTTCACATAAGAAAAAACCGGTTTTACCATGAAGGACATAAAGAGCATGACAGAAGCTGGATGTCAGATGTCGGATATCCGATGTCAGAAAAGCATCTGTCATTTCCTTTTTTCATCTGACATCTGACCTCTGATATCTGATATCTGTCTTTTACCTTCTTCATGTCCTTCATGATCTTCATGGTTCGATCGTTTTGTCCTTCCCATAAAAAAACATCGAATTCGGGGTGCCCCTTCCCAGGGGAAGCTTCATCCCGAATTTCAAACCAGTGTGCCACTTTTTCCAAATTTATGAATTTTGATAGCTCTTATTTATCTTGTTTGAGGTTTGGTGCTTGGAATTTGGTCATTGTTTGTGATTTGGCGCTTGAGATTCGATCATTTTTTTGAATATGGAACCTTGAATCTGGAACCTGAAATGCAGCAATCCTATCGAGGAGGAATTCAATGGCGTTTCTGATTCTTGCCCCGTCCAGCAGGACCAGCGCATGGGAAAAGGAGATCCGAAAAGCGGAGCCGGATCTGGATCTCCGGGTCTGGCCGGATACCGGGGATCCGGACGATGTGACCTTCGCCCTTTGCTGGAAGCATCCACCCGGCGTACTGAACCGCTTTTCCAACCTGAAGTGCATCGCCTCCATGGGGGCAGGCGTCGACCATCTGCTCCAGGACCCGGCACTGCCGGAGGTGCCGATCGTCCGTGTCGTCGACCCCTCCATGGCCCGCTCCATGACCGAATATCTGCTGATGGCGGTTCTTTTTCGAATGAGGCAGCTGGACCGGTATTGGCAGGATCGGCTTCAGCGCACATGGCACCCACGAGTGCCCGAGCAGGCCGCCAGCGTCCGCATCGGCATCATGGGACTTGGCCAGCTCGGCAGCGACGCGGCCCAGGCCTTTTTTTCGCTTCGGTTTCCGGTCTCGGCATGGAGCCGGACCCCCAAAACCGCCGAAGGCATCGACACGTTTTGCGGCGAAGCGGACTTTGCACCGTTTCTGTCCGGGTTGCGGGTGCTGATCTGCCTGCTTCCACTCACGGACCGGACCCGAGGGATTCTGAACCGACACACCTTCGAAATGCTCCCCGACGGCGCCTACCTGGTCAACTCGGCCCGCGGGGAGCACCTGGTGGAAGAAGACCTGATTGCGGCCCTGGATTCCGGGAAACTCTCCGGCGCCTGCCTCGACGTCTTTCACACCGAACCGCTGCCCCGGGAGCATCCGTTCTGGGGTCGGCCCGAAATTACGATCACCCCCCACATATCGAGCCTGACCAACCCCAAGGCGGTCTGTCCGGGGATCGTCGACAACTACCGCCGCATGAAATCCGGACTGCCCCTGCGCCACCTCGTCGATCGACAGCGGGGATACTAGTCCGAATATTTGTTGTAAGCAAGATATTCCAGGCATGAACGAATTTCACAGATCCCGACCGCTTGACGGCACTCCGAACAAATCCTATGGGTAACCTTTCAGCCGATATAAATTTACTATGAAATGGATGTCATGAACGGCAAAGATTATTACCAGATTCTCGGGGTGGACAAAGACGCGCCGGCCAAGCAGATCAAAGAGGCCTACCGCAAGCTGGCCCTCCAATACCATCCGGACCGGAATCGGGAAAATCCGCAGGCGATCGAAAAGATGCAGGCGATCAACGAAGCCTATGCGGTGTTGTCCAATTCCCAAAAACGCCGCGAATACGACGCCATGCGCCGGCGTTTCGGTTCCTCGGCAACCAACCGGTTCCGCCAGACCTATACCCAGGACGATATCTTCAAAGAATCGGACATCTCCCAGATCTTCGAGGAAATGGCCCGCTCATTCGGCCTGCGGGGATTTGACGATATTTTTCGGGACCTGGCAGACGGCTCCGCGTATCGGAGCTTCGAATACCGCCGTCCGGGGATCCATGCCCGCGGATTCTTTTTTCAGGCGCGGATGGGACCCAAAGGGGTAAGGGTGAAACTCCCCGGAAAGACCGGCCCCCTTGGAAAACTGGGCCGCAAGGTGTTCGAAAAACTAGGCGGCGTCGAATTTGCCGAAGACGGAGAGGACCTGCACGATACGATCCGGATCGACCCGGAGACAGCCGCCGGAGGCGGCCCCTATGCCTACTATCTTCGGGAAAAGGACAAAAAACTCGTGGTCCGAATCCCGCCGGGAATCCGCCCCGGCCAAAAGATCCGCCTGGCCGGCCAGGGAAAAGACGGCAGGGGCGGCGGCCGGCCGGGAGACCTCTACCTTCAGGTGAAAATCAAACGTCCCCTGCTGGCGGACATCCGGAAAAAGGCCCGCCGATGGCTGTCGAAGAACCGATGAGCTCAGGCCACAGCGCCCTGATCGACCGCCTCATCGAGGACCTGCGCCCGCTGACCTTCGGTCCTCCCGTCGCATATGTCTACAATCCGCTGGCATACGCCCGGGCCGGATACGAAGCCTATGCAGAACGCTTCGGAGGAGGCCCCAAGGAGGTCCTGCTGGTCGGCATGAACCCGGGGCCCTGGGGCATGGTACAGACGGGTGTTCCCTTCGGCGATATTGAGATGGTTCGGGACTGGATGGGCATCGAAGTTGACATTGCCCCGCCGGATTCGATGCATCCAAAGCGGCCGGTCATGGGCTTTTCCTGCGCCCGGAGCGAGGTGAGTGGAAAGCGGCTTTGGGGATGGGCAAAGAAGCGCTATGGTTCAGCCGAGCGTTTTTTTTCCCGTTTTTTCGTGGGCAATTATTGCCCGCTGGCGTTCATCGAAAAAAGCGGTCGAAACCGGACGCCGGACGCGTTGAAAAAAGCCGAGAAAAAGCCCTTGTTCGACGCCTGCGACCGGGCGTTGAAAGGCCTCGCCGACCATCTTCGCCCGCGCTACGTCGTCGGCATCGGCAACTTTGCCGCATCAAGGGTATCGGCCGTCTTCGGCGAACTTCCGGTGACCACCGGCCGCATTCTCCACCCGAGCCCGGCCAGCCCGAAGGCGAACCGGAACTGGGCCGATACCATCGAGCGGGAGCTTTCGAAGATGGGAATCCGGCTTTAGCCTCCAGTCTGCAGTTCTTCCAAATTACAGCAAAAATGACGGCCTCTTCTGTCGTTCGAATCACATGCCTTGCCGTCACCGGCGCCCCTCCGGCATCTGACTTTCAAAGCCGATCCCCGACTCCACTGCAAGCACAAAGGCAATGCCGGTGCCGGGCTCATGAAAGCGGCCCGCCTTTCTGATCGCAGACAATACCGGCTCCACCAGATTTTCGTTGACCAGAAATAGAATGACTTCGGTGCGAATATCGAGGCTCAAGCCGAAAAAGGTTTTCGCCTCCCGCGCCCCGGTACCCGCAGCGTCGATGATGGTCGCACCGGTGGCGCCGACCCCTTTTGCCGAATCGACGACCTTGTCGGTCAGATTCGGCTTGACCATGGCAACGATGCATTTAAAGGCCATAGCGTCCCTCCTGCTTTGTTTTGCTGCAAAGGAATGTTCATCATGTCTTTGCCCGGCGGCTGCGCTTGCTTCTGCGCCGCGTCACCCACTGCGCGAGCAGGGCGTAGCTCAGTACGCTGAGGATCGGAAACAGGCTGGCAAAGGCAATCAGGCCGAAACCGTCCAGCACCGGACTTCGGCCGGGCACGTTGGATGCCAGTCCCAGCCCGAGTGCCGCCACCAGGGGAACGGTGACAGTCGACGTGGTCACCCCCCCGGAATCGTAGGCCAGCGGTATGATCATCTTCGGCGCGAACACGGTTTGAACCGCCACCACCAGGTAGCCCAATAAAATATATAGGTAAAGGGGCGTGCCGGTCACAATGCGGAAGGTGCCCAGCGCGATGCCCACGGCAACGCCGATGGCCACCGCAATCCGCAGTCCCCATGAAGAGATCGATTTTCGAGAAGCCTCCTCGGCCTTGTGGGCAACAGCGATGAGGGACGGCTCGGCAATGGTGGTGGAAAAACCCACCAGAAAGGCAAACAGATAGACCCACCCATACGCCGCCCAGGTGTCACCGCCGCCCTGTGCCGCTTCGGCCAGCATGTTGGCCATGGTTCGCCCCACCGGAAACAGGGCCAGATCGAGTCCCCCCAGAAAGCAGGCCATCCCCACCAGCACCAGACCAAACCCGAAAATGATTCTGCCGGGCCGGGGAATCGGCTGCTTCAGCACGAGGGTTTGAAATAAAACCAGCAGCGCCAGGACCGGGACCACATCCCTGGCGGTGGCCAGAAGCATCCGGATCGGATCGAAGATGATTTCCATGCAAGGCTCCACGCGGCTTTTCTTGGCTTTTTCTGCTCTTCTTGAACGAACTGTCGATTACGGTGCCCCTAATGCACCAGAATTCCATAGGCCATGACGAAAATCATGGGGGTGAGCGAAGCCAGGGCGATCAGCCCAAAGCCGTCGGTCACCGGATCTCTTCCGCGAATCGTGCGGGCAAGGCCAACCCCCAGCGCCGTTACCAGCGGCACGGTGACCGTGGAAGTCGTCACCCCTCCTGAGTCGTAGGCCAATCCGACGATCTCCGCCGGGGCAAACAGGGTCATGATCATGACCAAAGCATATCCGCCCACGATCAGAAACGGCAGCGGCCAGCCGCGAAGAATCCGCAGCACACCGATCACGATGGCAGCCCCCACGGACAGCGCCACGGTCAGGCGGACCCCCATGGCATATCGACTGATCGAGGAAGGATCGTCCGCGATGAGCCCGGCTTCGGCCGCGGCCGCAGCGCCCTCTTTTGTGACGGCGATGAGCGCGGGCTCTGCAACCGTAGTCCCGGCCCCCAGGGTAAACGAAAACACCAGCAGCCAGAACAGGCTTCCTTTTTTGGCAAACTCCTCGGCCAGGGTTTCCCCCAGGGGAAAAAGCCCGATATCGAGCCCCACGACAAAAAAAGCCAGCCCCACGATCACCAGCAAAAGGCCGGTCAGGATGGGAAAAAGATCAGGAAACGGCTGGCGCAGAATCAGAAGCTGAAATGCGGCGATGACCAAGACGATGGGCGCCAGGTCACGGCAGGCCCCCAGCAGGGCTTTGGCCAACGCCGCGACGAATTGGATGAGGGGAGATCTTTGCATCATCTCTTTTGTGACCGGCGGTTTACCGACTTTTTCCGCATGGACACCGGCCTGGATCGGTATTACGATTATTTAGTTATCCAATGTTTCTATGACAACGAGCGCCCTGAAAGGCAAGAAATTTGGCACTGGGGCAGCGATCTTCGGGAGATGAACCGATGACGGACTGGATCGATTTTGAAGAAGGCCAGTATGCCGTTTCGCGCGCTTACCTGGCCAGCGCCGAAAACAACGCGGTGGACCTGCGCGATACGGTTCTGGAGATTTACACGGGCCGGTTCGGGCGGAGGCAGATGAAGGGCTACGGCCTGGTCGAGAACACCGCCCTGGTCGAACTGCACGAAGACGGAGATGCCATCGATCTGCTTCTGGATTTAGGCGGCGATTTCCGGTTTCTCATGGAAAACCCGAAGCTTCAGTCTGGAAAGGTCTTCTCCCCCGGTATTCGCTCCATGGTTCATTTCTACCCGCAAAAACCGTGGAAGGCCCTGTCTGTGGAAGATTTCGAAGCGATTCGACAACAGTTTTCTTTGAAAGGATAGAGTCTCATGATGTACCAACAGATGCCCCGATACGAGCTTCCGGAGACGGTCGATGATCTGGCGGATCTACTCCTCTCGGATCTGACGGTCGAACACAAAAAAGCGCTCTCGAGCATGAACAGGGCCGAGTTCGAGCAGATGTATCTGGCCGTTGCCGAAGCCCTCTTGGACGAGTTTGATCTGTGGACCGGCAACGACAAGCTTCTGGCATCCTGCATGGCCGAAGCCGGAGAATCGGACCCGGACGACTTCGAACCGGCCCGGATTGTCCTGGAGAAAATGCGAAACCGAATGGTTGAAGAGGCTTACATCTATGTCGTCACCTGAAATACTTCGGCCGGTGGCAAAGATTTCATGAACGCGCTTATCCGGAATTCTCAAGCAGGATTCAGCAGCCGGAGGCCGATGGGTGTCGCCTCGGATGCCGGGCAGCTGTTTGAGCCGTTTAGGCCGCGTTGAAACGGCCGCAACGCATTCGACCGGCATTTCTCCGGCCATTCCCATTGACCGCTGCTTTTTCGCTGGATCATAACCGGCGGCCGTCTCTATGCGGCCTTGACGGCGAGTTCTGGCCGGCAGTAGAGGCGATATCCATCGGCCTCCGGCTTGAACTTCCTTGAGCTTTATAGAGAACCGGATTCATGAAATATCCGGGTTAGGCCGCGATCTTCCCCCACCGGAGCCCGGCGCAGAAAAAGCGCTTTGAACCATCTCCTCGGCGTCGGCAAGGTCCATCGGCTCCACCACCGCCTCTCCGATCCGGCGCAGAAACACGAAGTGAATTCGATTCCCCTCCCGCTTCTTATCCTTGGCAATGGCGTCCATCAGCGCGCGGGGGTCTGCCTTGGCCCGCACGGGCAGTCCCAGGCGCTCGAGCAGCCGGGGGAGCCGCCGGGCCTCTTCTTCCGGGATCAGGCCGCGCTCGACAGCCCATTCGGAGGCGGCCGCCATCCCGACGCTGACGGCCTCGCCGTGGGACATCCGGGTCACTTTCTCCAGGGCATGGCCCAGGGTGTGGCCGAAATTCAGAACCCGTCGCTCGCCCGCCTCTTTTTCATCCCGGCGGACCACCCCGGCTTTCAGGGTGACCGAGGCGGAAACCATTCTCTCTACAGCCCCTTTTTCCAGAGACCGGGCCGCATCCGGATAGGTTTCCAGATAGGCGAACAGGTCTCGATCTCCGATGGCGCCGTGCTTGACCACTTCGGCCAGGCCGTTGGTCACCTCCTTTGCCGGCAGGGTCGAAAGCACGCTCGGATCGCAGAGGACGAAATCGGGCTGTCGGAAAGTCCCTACGATATTTTTGTATCCGCGCAGATTCACGCCATTCTTTCCGCCGACACTGGCATCGACCTGGGCAAGAAGGGTCGTGGCGACGAAGCCGAGCCCTGCCCCCCGCATGAAGGTGGCCGCCGCAAAGCCGGCCACATCGCAGACGATCCCGCCGCCGATGCCCACGATGGTAGAACTCCGGTCGGCACCGGACTCGATCAGCGCTTCATAGATTTTCCGGACCGTGCCAAGGGTCTTGTTCTCCTCGCCGCTTCCGATACGAATGACCGGCGCCTGAGGAAACCGGTCGGCATAAAGAGCGGCGACGTTGTCGTCTGTCACGATGACCGCCCTGCCGGCAGGCACCATCTCGCCCACCTGTTGGAAGTCTTCGCCGATGAGAATTTTCGACTTTCCGGCCGCCGTCTGGATTTGAATCTTCTGCATGTGCTGTTCTCCGGGGCTAAGCGTATCGGTTGTCCGGCATCGGGTGTTTTTCGAACGTTTCGAAGATGGACCGCATCTGGGCCATGAGGGTGGCAAACTGCTCCGGATAAAGGGACTGGGCGCCGTCGCTGAGGGCGTGGTCCGGTTCATGGTGAACCTCCACCATGATACCGTGGGCCTCCGCGGCGACGGCCGCGCGGGCCAGCGGAATCACCAGGCCCCGTCTTCCCGCGGCATGGCTCGGATCCACGATAATCGGAAGGTGGCTCTCCTTGCAGACATAAGGCACTGCTGAAAGGTCCAGGGTGTTTCGGCTGTGCCGCACGAACGTTCGAACCCCCCGTTCGCAGAGCACCACCTGGGTGTTGCCGCCTTCCATGATGTACTCGGCGGCCATCAGCCATTCGTCGATGGTGGCAGACATGCCCCGTTTGAGCATAACCGGCTTTTTCGACTGCCCTGCCCGCCGGAGCAGGCTGAAATTCTGCATGTTGCGCGTTCCGATCTGTACCATGTCCGCGTACTGCTCCACCAGGGAGAAATTCTCCTCGTCCATCACCTCGGTCACCACCGGCAGGCCGGTCCGCTCCCGGACCTTTGCAAGGATCCTCAGGCCCTCCTCGCCGAGCCCCTGAAAAGAATAGGGAGAGGTGCGGGGTTTGAAAGCCCCGCCCCGAAAGAGGCCGGCGCCCGCATCCTTGACCTGCCTGGCGATGGCCATCGCCTGTTCTTCGCTTTCGACGGCGCAGGGGCCGGCGATCACCGTCAGGCTCCCCTCACCGATCCGCTGGTCTCCAACCCGGACGATGGTGGGCGCCGGCTGAAACTCCCGGCTGACCAGTTTATAGGGCCGGGTGACCGGGATCACCTCCTTGACCCCGGGCAGACCGAGATAGTGGGCGGCATCCACCGGCCCCTTGTTGTGCAGCACCCCGATGGCGGTCCGTTCCCCGCCGGGAATGGGCCGGGCCTTGCACCCCCTCCGTTCAATGGCCTCGACGACCCGGTCGATCTGTTCCTGGGTCGCCCGATGCTCCATGACCACCAGCATTTTCCGTTCCTCCTTGATTGGGTTCCGGGACCGCCAAAAAAGCGGGGGCTGCGGTTGCCCACGCCCCCAAAACAAAGGGACCGTGGGCCTCTCGGGAGCCCACGGTCCCTTTCATGTGTCGTTTGTCAAGACGCAGAACCGGCAGAAGCCCCCGTTACCCGAAGGGGTACCACCAGCACCAGAAACCGAAAATCCCGGCAAATGCGTCTTTCACGGCAAGTCCTTTGTCTGCAATCCGTTTCACGGTTTTCGTTTCATATCCACCGGCCGCCTTCAATGTCAAGATAAAATCGCTGCCGCGATGGTGGCGGACCTCGACCGCCTGTAAAGTCCTGCAAGATCTTTTCATTTTCTGGCTTTTACGCCGCTTCAGTCTGTGGCATACTGACGAGCGCCGCCGCTGGCGTGGGGTTCAGGGTTCGGGGTTTACGTCTTCGCGCTGCGCGCTTCCCGCTTCGCCTTCGGCTACGCCGGACAGGTCGCCGCACAGGCAGGGTTCAGGGTTTGCCGGAAGGAATTCTATAGGAATTTTTTGGCCTGAGCCGACCAGTTTGATCAACCGTGAAACTTCCCAATCCGTCATCCCGGCCGCAGCGACCTGTCCGGCGTAGCCGAAGGCGAAGAGGGAAGCGGAGAGCCGGGATCCAGTAAAAAAGAATGGATTCCCCCGGATCGGGGTCCGGGGCAGGCTTGTCAAGCCCGGAATGACGGACCCGGGAAAATGAAGTTTCATACGAGCGGGGCCTCTGGCCGCTGGGGCGTCCAGATTGATCAAATATGAAACTTATGTCGAAGCCCCTGACGGTGGAGGGACGCGCTCTGTCGCGTCCGTGTTGCCGGCAATGACCCAATACCGGCCACGACGGAGCGTGGCCCTCCAACCTCCAAGACCTA
>JAIPEL010000029.1 GCA_021737185.1 Desulfobacterales bacterium
CCGACCGCGGGCGGCCACGACAGAGCGTGGCCCTCCATTTTTGGACTTTGACGGGGCCCTGCCTCGTCGCCAAAGCGGCTTGACACCCGGTCCCGATGCCGCCATGATGGCACCTCGTATCAGAGATCATAGCTTGGAGAGCATGATGGTCCCCATTCGCCTGCCGTCCATGGACTGCGAAACGGTCTGCCGGGAAATCGGCGATTTTGTCATTTCAACGGTCGAGGAAGTTGGGGCGACCGGATGCGTGATCGGCTTGTCCGGGGGCGTCGATTCAAGCACCACGGCCGCTTTGATTCAAAGGGCCTTTACCGGGCGCGCTGACAGACAGCGCCCCCGGTTCGAGTTGGCCGGATACATCATCCCGTCGCGGGTCAACGTCGGAAAAGACGCCCAGGACGCCCGGACCGTCGCTGAAATGCTGGGCATCCGCTGCGAAGTCTGCAATATCGAATCGATCGTAGAGGCGTTTCGGGCGACCAACCCGGAAGCCTTCGAAAACGACTACGACCGGGGAAACCTCATTTCCCGTGTTCGCGCCAATGTGCTTTCCACAAAGGCTGCCACCGAAAACAAGGTGATCGCCGGCACCGGCAACAAGGACGAGGATTTCGGCATCGGCTACTACACCCTGTTCGGCGACGGGGCCGTCCATATCAGCCCGATTTCCGGGTTGTCCAAACGCCTCGTTCGGCAAATGGCCGCTTTTTTACGCCTTCCCGATCACATCGTGCACCGGGTTCCCGCCGCCGGGCTGGAGCCGGAGCAGAGCGATTTCAAGGATCTGGGCTACAGATACGATTTGGTAGAGATGGTTTCAGAGGGTTTCGACCAGGGCTTGACCAAACAGGAAATGGCAGAACACGAACAGGTGATCGAATTGGCCGTGCGGGACATGGAAAGATATCGATCCGCCTTCGGCCGGACCCAGTTTTCCACCGTGGCGGAGATGATCTCCGACATCGAGTCGCGGCACCGGGGGGCGGAGCGGAAAATGCGGATCGTCCATCCGCCCGGGCCCAAGATCACCCTCATCTATAAATAAAATCGCTGCGCGATTTTATTTATGTGCGCGGCGATGCCGCAAAACAATAGATCGTTCGCCCGTCGAGATCATAAAGACATGGAGTGACCGGTGTCCGCATCGGCGCCGGTATTGTTTCCCCGGCTTCTGGCCTATCTATCGGGAGGCGTTTGATGAAGCGACCGTATTGGTTCATTGTTCTGGTTCTGTTCTGGTCCTGTCCCGCCGGGGCCAAGATCGACCTGGTATCGCTGCCCGACAGAGACAGCGTCCAGTTGACCATCTACAATTCGGCGGACCTGACCCTGGTTCGGGAAAGCCGTGAGCTGACCCTCCAAAAGGGGGTCAACCGGATGCAGTTCTCATGGGCCAACACCCTCATCGATCCGACCAGCCTGGAGATGCTTCCCCGGTCGGGGGCCGGAAAAATCGACGTATTCGATCTCAGCTACCCGCCCCGGACGGAAAACCTGGGGGTATGGCAGATCGAAAGCAGCCTGGGCGGCAAGGTTCCGATGCAGATCTCGTACCTGACCAGCGGATTGTCCTGGCGGCCGTTTTACATCGGTACGCTGTCGCCAAACGAACAGACCCTCGATTTGCAGGGCTATGTCCGGGTGTCCAATGCCAGCGGAGAAGACTACGAAAACGCCCAGGTCCGGCTGATCGTCGGAGAAGTCAACCTGCTCGATGAAATCGCCACCCTTGCCCGGCGCAGGCACCCTTATGGAAGCCCCGTCGCCCGGCCCGAAGCAGACCAGATCGCCTACGGCCAGCGGGCCAAAGCCGCCTTCGAAACGGTCGAGGCTGAAATGGTCCGGACGACGGCCATGGCCGCACCCAAGAAAATCGAAAAAAAAGGCGTCAGCGAATACTTCCTGTACACCATCGAAGGGACGGAAACCATTGCCCACCGGTGGTCCAAGCGGCTTCCCAGCTTCCGGGCCGGCGCGGTGCCGGTCGTCAATCGATACAAGTATGAAGAGGAGCGATTCGGCGACGCAGTGGTTCGGTTTCTGAGAATCGAAAACGACCGAAAATCCGGCCTGGGCCAGACGCCGGTGCCCGCCGGTGAGCTGCAGGTCTTTCGCTCCTTGGGAGAAGACCGCCGCCTGGCGTTCGTGGGCCGATCCCGGTTCAAATACATTCCCGTGGGAAAAGAGGCCGATCTGAACCTGGGACCGGTGGAAAACGTCAGGGTCGAAGCGGTGCTGATGCATCAGGCGACCGGCAATTATACCTTTTTCAAGGACGGCAATATCAGCGGCTGGGACGAGGAGCTGGGCTACCGGATCCAGGTCAAAAACCGCCGGCCCGTGGCCGCCGCCGTGGAGATCGTTCGCAACGTTGGATCGCCGAACTGGGAGATCAAGCTTTCCGGAGAGTACGGAGAGTATACCCGGGTGGATGCCGACTCGGTCAAATTTCTGCTGAACACCGCCCCCCGAAGCGAAGCCGAGTTCACCTATACCCTGACCATCCACCACGGAAAGAGGGCGGAGTAGCACCGATCCTGGATGCTGGATCCTGGATGCTGTGAAAAGCCCGGGACTCCAAGCCCGGAATCCAGCTCCGCCGGTGGCCGGCGGGGCCGACCAGTTTGATCAAAAATGAAACTCCTCGGCCGGTCATCCCGGCTGAAGCGAAGAGCCGACATCCAGTATTTCTAAATTTAAAGGGATAAACACCATGAAATTCCGATTCATATTCACGGTATGCGCCGGCATTCTGGTCGTTCTTCTGGCCTCTTCTGCCGCCGCCCGGGTCAAGATGGTGTCGCTTCCCGAGCGGGGGGACGTCGTGATCCGGCTGGACAATCCGGCAGCGACGCTGATCGAAGAAGAACGGATTCTGGCCCTGCAAAAGGGGCTCAACCGGGTCGACTTTTCCTGGAAGGGGGTTCGAATCGATCCGGATTCCATCCGCCTGACCCTGCTCAGCCATCCGGACCGGGTGCGGCTGCTCAACGTCAGCTATCCCCCGGACGAGGCGGCCCTGGTCTGGGAGATCAGCAGCGACGGTGCCTGGGAGGAAAAAATCCGGGTCAGCTACCTGCTGGCCGGCATCGACCGGCTGTTCGCCTACAAGGCCCTGGCCGATGAATCCGAAACCGGCGTGATGCTGCGGGGACGGATGGTGCTGAGAAACTTTTCCGGAGAAGACTTTGAAACCGCCCGGGTGATCAGCGGCGTCGGCGCCGAGATGACGGTCCGAAGCCTTCACGAGGAGACCAAGCGGGTCCTGATCCTGGGAAAAAACCGGATCCCGATCATCAAGGTCTGGACATTCGATGCCGCCGTTCAGCCATGGGACCCGGACCGGGTTTCCGGCAATGTCGGCATCCCGGTCAGCTACCGATTTTCAAACACCGCAGAAGCCGGCCTCGGCACCGGCGAGCTGCCGGCGGGAAAAGTCCGGGTGTTTCAGCAGGAGGCCGAACAGGGAAGTATTTTTCTGGGTGAGGACCGGATCGATGGGGTCCCGCCCGGAGAAAAAGCCGAGATCCGGATCGGAGACAGCCGGGATCTGCTGGTGACCCAGCACAAGACCGCCGAAAAGCGGTTCAACGTGAAACGAAACGATAAAAACCGCGTGGTTTTATACGACCAGGAAGAAGAGATCCGGGCTGAAATCGAAAATTTCAAAAAGACCCCGGCCCGGCTGACCCTCGTCGAGCATATCGCCGGCCACTGGGAGATGAAGGCGGCCAGCTTCGACTACGAGCTGAGAGACGCCCAGACCCTGGTCTTTGAAATCGACCTGGACCCGGGAGAAAAAAAGACGCTGAACCTGCACTACGTTCGTAGAAACATCCGGCCCTAAGGGCGCTAACGCGCTGCTGGGCGGCCGACGCGCTTCGCGCGGCTGGGAGGCTGGGAAGCTTGGAGGCCAGAAGGCTTAGGAACAAAAAACCCGAAAATTTCCCGACGTATTTCCTCAGGGTTTTTTAGGTTTTTGCTTCCCAGCCTCCCAGCCTCCCAGCGTCCCAGCCTCCCAGCTGCGGGTCAAAGTCCACCGGCTCGCCATGCAGAAACCGGCTGACCAGGATTCTGGCCTTATTCGTTTCCTCCGGCGTCAGCCATCGTACTTCCGGATCGGCCCGGAACCAGCTGAGCTGTCGTTTTGCGTAGCGGCGAGTGTCCCGGGAAAAGAGCCTCCGGGTCTCTTCGAAGGTGGCGCGGCCCTGGAGGTAGTCGACCACGTGGCGGTAGCCGATCGACTTCATCGATTTGAGCTGGGGGGAATACCCCCTTTTTAAAAGACCTTTGACTTCCTCGATCAACCCTGCCTCGAGCATGGCATCGCATCGCCGGTCGATCCGGCGGTAAAGGGCCTCTCTTTCCAGGAACAATCCGATCTTCAGGGCGAGGTAGGGCTCGTCTTCGAACCGATGCCGGTCCTGCTGCCGAGAGATCGGCTCTCCGGTCGCCTCCAGAACCTCCAGGGCACGGACAATCCTGAATGTGTCGTTGGGGTGCAGCCGGGCGGCGGTTTTCGGGTCGACTTCGACAAGCCGGTCGTGAAGGGCCGGCGTCCCCAGCTGCTCCGCTTCGGCCTGCAGCCTCCTGCGAATGTTTCGATCCGGCGACGGGGCCGGAAACAGGCCGCCCAGAAGCCCTTTGATGTATAGTCCGGTGCCCCCCACCACCAGCGGAACAACGCCCTTTTCCAGGAGCCGGTCAATGGTCTTTCGCGCCAATCGACTGTAAGCGGCTGCACTGAAGGGCTCGGCCGGGTCGCAGAAGTCTACCAAATGATGGGGGACCCGTGCCTGCTCTTCTGCGGTGGGCTTTGCCGTACCGATATCCATGTGCCGGTAGATCTGCATGGAATCGGCACCGACGATCTGAGCCCCCGCCGCGGCCGCCAGCTCGAGGGCCACGCCGGTCTTGCCCACGGCGGTGGGACCGCAGACGATGATGATTCGTTTCATTGGTTCCAATCGGAGAGTTGCTCCCTCATCGGGTCGAAGGAAAAAAACCATTCATCGCCTGTTCCATAAAGTTTCAACTTGATGATTCACTGTTGCTTGTTGGAGCGAAGCGGAAATCCCGCTTTGATACCCTGCAGCTTGTTGGAGCTAAGCGGAAAGCCCGCTTTCGCGGAGCTGCAGGGAGATTCATTCCCGGACGACAGCCCCGCCGCTGGCGCGGAGTTCAAGGTTCAGGGTTTACGTCTTCGCGCTGCGCGCTTCGCCGCACAGGCAGGGTTCAAAGTTTGCCGGAAGAAATTCTATTGAAATTTTTTGGCCTTAGCCACTAGTTTGATCAAGGGTGAAACTATGCCATTTTGGCCTAGTTTCACATAAGCCGATACTATATCCCAAAACAAGGCTGTCAATGCCTTTGTATTGGCCTGAAGGCGGCCTTGGAACGGGGCGAGCCGTCGATTCTGAATGTGGCTCCGGCGACAACACCGGTGAAGACATGGGCGAGTTGCCGGTGATAATGGGCATTATCTCATAAATTTGGCGAAATCTATTGACAAAAGGATGAGCGCATAGATAAGGAAACTATTTGCAGTTGTTAAAGAAAACAAGGACGGCGCTGAACACAACTCAAAGCAATTATTAAGAATATTTTTAATCAGGAGAAACCGTCATGCCCAAGAAAGACGCTGTCGGATCCGTGATGGTGGTCGGTGGCGGCATCGCAGGAATGCAATCCGCGCTGGACCTGGCCAATTCGGGTTACTATGTGCATCTCGTTGAAAAATCCCCGTCGATTGGTGGTGTCATGTCCCAGCTGGACAAGACCTTTCCCACCAACGACTGCGCCATGTGAATTATCTCTCCAATACTGGTCGAGGTCGGCCGGCATCTGAACATCGAGCTTCATACGCTTTCCACGGTAGAATCCATTGACGGCGACGCGGGAAATTTCACCGTCACCCTCCACCAAGAGCCCCGCTACATCGACATGGCCAAATGCACCTCCTGCGGAGACTGCACCGAAGTCTGCCCGGTGGTGCTTCCCAGCGAGTACGACGAAGGCTTCACCGATCGAAAAGCCACTTACAAGCGATACGCCCAGGCGGTTCCGGGGGCTTTTGCCATCCAAAAGGCAGACAAGGCACCCTGTCGCCTGGCCTGCCCCGCCGGGTTGAACGTGCAGGGCTACGTGCAGATGGTCAAGGAGGGCAAATATCAAGAAGCCCTGGAGATCATCATGGAAGACTTGCCGCTTCCCGGCGTGCTGGGCCGCATCTGCCCCCACGGCTGCGAGGACGCCTGCCGACGCTGCGATGTGGATGCGCCGGTGGCGATCCGGGATCTCAAGCGGCTGGCAGCGGATCAGTTCGATCCGAGACAAATCGAGATCCCCTGCGACCCGCCTAGAGAAGAAAAAGTCGCCATCATCGGGTCGGGACCGGCCGGACTTTCCGCCGGATACCACCTGGCCCGGAAGGGAATCCGCTCCACGATCTTCGAGGCACTGCCCAAGACGGGCGGGATGCTGCGCGTGGGCATCCCGGAACACCGGCTCCCGAGAGAGGTTCTGGACCGGGAAATCGAACTGATCACCAACCTCGGCGTCGAGATCAAAACCGACGCCCCGTTGGGCGAGGATCTGACCATCGACGATCTGTTCAGCCAGGGGTACAAAGCCGTCTACCTGGCTCTCGGCGCCCACAAGGGCATCGAGCTGGGCATTCCGGGTGAAAAGGCCAAAGGGGTCCGCCAGGGCGTCGACTTTTTGCGGGAAGCCAACCTCACGGGCAAAACCGAGGTCGGAAAAAAAGTGGCGATCATCGGCGGCGGCAACGTGGCCATCGACGTGGCCAGAAGCGCCGTGCGGCTGGGGGCCGAAGAGGTCACCATCGTCTACCGCCGGAGCCGGGCAGAAATGCCGGCCTGGGAGGAGGAAGTCGCCGCCGCCGAGGCCGAGGGGACCAAGTTGACCTTTCTGGCCGCGCCCCAGGAGGTGATCGTTGAAGACGGCAAGGTGGTCGGCCTGCGATGCATCCGGATGAAGCTGAGCGATGTGGACTCTTCGGGCCGCAGGCGCCCGATTCCGATCCCCGACAGCGAATACGACATCGAGATCGACCAACTCATTGCGGCCATCGGCCAGCGGCCGAACCTGTCGGCCATCGAAGATGTCACCGGCATGGAATTCACCCGGTGGGGCACCACAGACGTCAACGAGATCTCCTATGCCACCGGCCGGGAAGGCGTTTTTGCCGGCGGCGACCTGCAAACCGGACCCTGGGTGGCCATCGGCGCCGTTGCCGCGGGAAGAGAGGCCGCCGAGTCGATCGTCCGGCATCTCGACGGGCGGGACATGACCGAGGGTCGGGAGCCGATCTCCTACGACGACCCCAGGTATCGGCCTATTCCCAAAGGCGAACCCTCCAGGGCCCGGGCCAAGATGCCTGAACTGCCCGTGGAGCAGCGGCAGGGAAACTTCAAGGAAGTGGAGCTGGGATACGACGAAGACACGGGCAGGGCCGAAGCCGGCCGGTGCCTCAACTGCGGCTACTGCTGCGAGTGCTACCAGTGCGTCAAGGCTTGCGGACCTCAGGCGGTCACCTTGGAAACCCACGCCCAGCAGCCTGAAGCGGTTCAGCTCAACGTCGGCTCCGTGATCATGGCACCCGGCTTCAAGCCCTTTGATCCCTCCCGGTTCGACAGCTACAATTACGCCAAGCATCCCAATGTCATCACTTCCATGGAAATGGAGCGGGTGCTTTCAGCATCCGGGCCGACCGGCGGACATCTGGTGCGGCCGTCCGACCACAAGGAGCCAAAGAAAATCGCTTGGTTCCAGTGCGTGGGATCCCGGGACATGAACCGCTGCGACAACTCCTACTGCTCGTCGGTTTGCTGCATGTACGCCATCAAGGAGGCGGTCATCGCCAAGGAGCACTCCGGAGACGAACTGGACTGCGCCATCTTCTTCATGGATATGAGGACCCCGGGAAAAGACTTCGAGCGCTTCTACGATAATGCCAGGGAAAAATCAGGGGTTCGTTTCATCCGCAGCCGGGTTCACACCATCAACCCGGTTTTCGGCAGCGACGACCTGCAGCTGCGCTATGTCACCGAAACCGGAGAGACCGTCGACGAGACCTTCGACATGATCGTTCTGTCCATCGGCCTGGAAACCCCGCCGGAGCTCATCGAGCTGGCCGAAAAGCTCGACATCGCATTGACGCCGGGCAACTTCAGCAAGACCGAACTCTTTTCGCCCGTGGAGACTTCCAGAAAAGGGATCTTTGCCTGTGGTGCCTTTCAGGGACCCAAGGACATCCCCCAGTCGGTCGTGGACTCCAGCGCGGCGGCGGCGGCCGCCGGCGAGCTGCTCGGCAGCGTCCGAAACACCCTGGCCAAGACCAAGGAAATCGTTCCCGAGGTCAATATCAAGGGAGAACCGGCCCGCATCGGGGTGTTTGTCTGCAAATGCGGCATCAACATCGCCGGCGTGGTGGACGTAGAGTCGGTCAGAGACTACGCTGCCAAGCTTCCCTACGTGGAATACGCAACCGACAATCTGTACTCCTGCTCCCAGGACACCCAGGATGCCATGACGCAGATCATCAGGGAAAAGAATCTCAACCGCGTCGTTGTAGCCGCCTGTACGCCGAAAACCCACGAGCCGCTGTTCCAGGAAACCCTGATCAATGCCGGCCTCAACAAATACCTGTTTGAAATGTGCAACATCCGCAACCAGGATTCCTGGGTCCATAAGAACAATCCGGAGCTTGCCACGGAAAAAGCCAAGGATCTCGTGCGCATGGCCGTATCCAAGGTAGCGTTGATGCAGCCCTTGAAAGAGGCCGAGCTCGACATCAACCCGGTGGCGATGGTCGTCGGCGGCGGCATCTCCGGCATGGCCTCGGCCCTGGCCCTGGCCCGGCAGGGATTCGAAACCCACATCGTCGAAAAAAGCGACCGGTTGGGCGGCCAGGCCCTCAACCTGTACACCACCCCGGACGGGCAAGAGGTCGAGGGCCGGCTGACAGCCATGATCCAGGATGTGGAAAACCACGAAAATATCCAGGTCCACCTGAACGCAACCCTGACAGCGGTGGACGGCTTCGTGGGCAACTTCAAATCCACTCTCGCAGAAAACGGCGAGGAGACGGTGGTGGAGCACGGGGCGGCGATCATGGCTACCGGCGCCCACGAATATAAGCCGGAAGTCTACGGATACGGCCAAGACCCCCGGATCGTGACCAGCCTGGAACTGGACCGAAAGTTCAAGGAAGACGACCCGACGCTGGACAAGATCGAGTCGGCGGTCTTTATCCAGTGTGTCGGCTCCCGGGAGCCGCAGCGGCCTTACTGCAGCAGGGTCTGCTGCACCCACTCGATTCACAGCGCCCTGGAGCTCAAGCAGCGCAATCCGGAGATGAACATCTATGTCCTGTATCGGGATATCCGCACGTACGGCGAAAAAGAATACCTGTACAAAGAAGCCCGGGAAAAAGGGGTGATCTTTATCCGGTTCAGCCTTGAATCCAAGCCGCAGATCAGCACCGAAGGCGGCAGGCTCGCGGTCAGCGTTGTCGACCCCATCCTGGGCCAGCCGCTGGAAATCGAAGCGGACCTGGTGACGCTGGCCGCCGCCATCATTCCCAACGCGGAAAAGGCCCTGGCGGACTTCTTCAAGCTGCCCATGAACGACGACGGATTCTTCATCGAACGCCACGCGAAGCTGGGGCCGTCGGAATTTGCCACCGACGGCGTCTATCTCTGCGGTATGGCCCACTACCCGAAACCGATCGACGAATCGATCGCCCAGGGTAAAGCCGCCGCCGCCCGGGCAGTGACGCTCCTGGCCAGGGACAAGATATTTGCCAGCGGAACCGTGGCAGAAATCGAACCGATGCTTTGCAGCCAATGCGGGGTCTGCGTTTCCATCTGCCCGTATTCGGCGCCCTATTTCCGCTCCGAAGAGGAGCGCTTCTTTCCGGGACGCGCCGAGATCAACCCTGTTCTGTGCAAGGGCTGCGGACTGTGCGTGGCTTCCTGCCGTTCGGGAGCCATTCACCTGAAAGGATTCGACAACGACCAGATCTTCGCCCAGCTGTTCAACCTGGCCGAAGAGATGGGCGTGTAAAAGACCGGTTCATTCGTTAAAATCGTTAAATGGTTAAATGGGAAGGACACAAAAAGCAAAACGGTGAAATGGTCTAATCGACCAATCAACCATTCGACCATTTAACCAATCAACCAATGACAAGGGAAAGAAAATGACAGATTTCGAACCGAAAATTGTAGCTTTCCTGTGCAACTGGTGCAGCTACGGCGCAGCCGACCTGGCTGGTGTCAGCCGCATGGAGTACCCGCCCAACATCCGGGTGATCCGCATTCCGTGCACCGGTCGAATGAGCCCGAAGTTCGCCCTGGGCGCACTCCGGCAAGGGGCTGACGGGGTGTGGGTGTCCGGGTGACATCCCGGCGAATGCCATTACCTGGAAGGTAATTACTACGCACGAAGAAAATTCGCCCTGTTCAAAAACCTCATGGAGCACATGGGCGTCGAGCCCGGCCGCCTGCAGTTTTCGTGGATTTCGTCTGCGGAGTCGACCAAGTTCGTCGACGTGGTGACGAAAGTGACCGAAGCGGTCAAGACCCTGGGACCGAATCAGCGATTCGTCAAAAAAGAGGCGAAGGTAGCATAATGGTAAATTACAGCGACAAAATCAGGGAAATATCCAAGCGCCTGCTCAAGGATTGCAAGGTGGACATGATCATCGGGTTCCGCAAGGGAAGTGTGCCGATGATGAACGAGCCCCACTTTGCCCGCACAGCCGAAGACGTGGATGAGCTGGTGTGGGACAGCAATTGCGGCATCAACCTGGCCAATTACCTGACCGACCGCAAGGAAAAGATAGGGGTAGCGGCCAAGGGCTGCGACAGCCGAAACATCGTCACCCACATTCTGGAAAACAAGATCAAGCGCGAGCAGCTGACCATCATCGGGGTTCCCTGCAAGGGGATGATCGACAAGCGCAAGATTGCCGGCCTGGTCGAAGGCGAGGTGCTGGAGGTGACCGAAGACGAAGAGCAAATCAACGTCAAGTCCTCCGGCGGCAAAAAGAGCTTCAAAAAAACGGAAGTCCTGCAGGAAAACTGCGCCGTCTGCATTCATCGAAATCCGGTGGTCTACGACGAGATGGTCGCCGAGCCGGTGCCAGAACAGACGGATGTAGACCGCTACGAGGACGTCCGCAAGATCGAAGAAATGGACCCGGAGCAGCGGTGGGCTTACTTTGACGATCTGTTCAAGGAATGCATCCGCTGTTATGCCTGTAGAAACGCCTGTCCTCTGTGCTACTGCCCCACCTGCTTCGTGGACGAGGCCAAACCGCAGTGGGTAGGCAAGAGCCAGGATCCGATCGACATCCGCACCTTTCATTTCCTGCGGGCCTATCATTGCGCCGGCCGCTGCACGGACTGCGGCGCCTGCCAGCGGGCCTGTCCGGTGGGAATCAATATGCGGATGCTGACCAAGAAGCTCGAAAAAGACTGCAAGGATCTCTACAACTGGGAGGCGGGGCTTACCCTGGACAGCCGGCCGCCGCTGGATTTCTACCGTCCGGACGATCCGGAGGATTTCATTAAATAGTTAAATAGTCAAATGGTTGAATGCTTAAATGGAAAAAGCAAAAATGGATTCCCACCGAATCAACCAATTGACCCATCAACGAATCAACCAATCAAGGCGGGACACCGACATGAAGATCGTTGCCATCGACAAGAAAGACTGGGAAAAGGGCCTCGACAGGCTTCGGGAAGCCTACCGACTCATCGGGCCGGTCAAGGAAGACCGTTACCATTATTTCCGGGAACTGCCCCAGGGGCAGGCGCCGGATTTCGACTTCTTCAACACCCGGATCTCGGCAAAAGAGATCGTTTATCCCCAGTCTGAAGACCTGTTCGAATACACCCTGGATGAGACCAAAGAGGATTATCATCTGCTCAAGGAAGTGGAAAAGGACTACTCGCCGAAGGCGGTGCTCGGCATCCGGCCCTGCGACGCCAAGGCGGTGGAACTGGTCAAGCTCAACTTCGATACCGACGACTACAAGGACCCGTATTGGCTCCGCGCCTGGGAGGCGACCACCTTCGTGGGCCTTGCCTGCGACAGTCCCTGCAGCACGTGCTTCTGCACGACGGCGGGCTGCGGTCCATACCACGAAGAGGGGCTCGACGTATTGCTGGCCGATGACGGCGACCGTTATGTCGCCAAGGTATTGACCGAAAAGGGAGAGAATTTCATGAAGGCAGCCGGATGGACCGAGGGGGCCGAAGCAGAAGCGCGCTTCGAATCGGGCAAATCCGCTGCGGAAGAAAAAATCGTATCAACGGTTTCCACGGAGAAACTTCGCTCGGCCGACACCCTCGCACTTCACGGAAACGAGGAAATGTGGGAGGACATCTCGTTTTCGTGCATCAACTGCGGCACCTGCACCTTTGTTTGTCCCACCTGCTGGTGCTTTGACATCCAGGACGAGGTCCACGGCAAACAGGGCAGACGGATGCGAAACTGGGACAGCTGCATGTTTCCCATCTTCACGGTGCACACGACGGGCCACAACCCGCGGGGGACCAAGCTGCAGCGGGTGCGCCAGCGCTTCATGCACAAGCTCAAGTATTTCGTGGACAAGTATGACGCCGGGATCATGTGCGTCGGATGCGGTCGCTGCGTCCAGCAGTGTCCGGTCAACATCGACATCCGTCGCGTCTGCGACCTGATGGATCGTTACGGGGCCACAGACGCGTGCGCGGTGGAGGGATGAAAAAAATGAGTGCGTTGAGCCCGGCCATCCAAGATAGGGAGGAACTCGTGGAGAATCCGTATCTTCCGTATCCGGTTCGCATCGACGACATTGTCGTCGAAACCGAGGACCGGAATTTGAAAACCTTCAAGTTCGTCTTTTTAAACGAACAAGACGAAAAGAAGTTCGACTACCATGCAGGCCAGTTCGCCGAGCTGTCGATTCCGGGAAAGGGTGAAATCCCCATCGGTATCGCTTCTTCACCGGTAGAGAAAGGCTTTGTGATGTTCACCGTAAACAAGGCCGGCGTGGTGACCACCCATCTGCACAACATGAAAGTCGGAGATATCATGGGAATTCGGGGCCCCCTGGGCAACTGGTTTCCATGGGAAATGCTGGAGGGAAAAAATGTCCTGCTGGTCGGCGGCGGATTCGCCTTTACCACCCTGCGCTCGTCGATCGTATACATGATCGACCCGGCCAACCGATCCAAGTTCGGGAACATCACCGTCGTATACGGGGCGCGAACCCCGGGGATGCTGCTCTACAAAAACGAACTGATCGAATGGGAAAAGCGCGACGACATCGACATGCACATCACCGTTGACGCCACCGACGACCCGGACTGGAAATACAATGTCGGCTTCGTTCCGCCGGTGACCGAAGAAAAGGCCCCCCAGGGGGATGAAAACACCTACGCCATCGTGTGCGGACCCCCCATCATGATCAAGTTTACCCAACCGGTGCTGGAAAAGCTCGGCTACACCCACGACCGAATCATCATGAGTCTTGAAAACCGGATGAAATGCGGCATCGGCATGTGCGGCAGGTGCAATATCGGACGCGAGCTGGTCTGCAAGGACGGTCCGGTCTTTACCCTCGAACAGATCAACCAGACGCCGAGGGAATATTAAACCCAGCGCACAGTGCGCCGGTTTTGTTAGAATAGTCATACGCCTCCGGTCTTTGCCGCTGAAATCGAAAACAGCGGTTTTTTCAATTGACAGGACCGGTCTGATAAGATACTAGAATCCATTCTAATAATGCCGAATTTAAAGGGGAAAAAGGATAGAGGCTGACATTTCAGTACAATTCAACGTGTAAAGGAGGATTTTCAATGCCACAGGTCGAATTCATGGGAAAGACTTTTACGATTGATGAAGACGGCTTCATCGATTCCTTCGAGAACTGGTGCGAAGAGTGGGTCCAGTGGGTGAAGAAGGAAGAGGGCATCGACGAGCTGAGCGACGAGCACAAGAAGGTCATCGAGGTTCTGCAGGACTACTACAAGAAAAACGGCATCGCCCCCATGGTACGGGTGCTGTCCAAGGTCACCGGCTTCAAGCTGAAGCACATCTACGAGCTGTTTCCGTCCGGACCGGGCAAGGGAGCCTGTAAAATGGCCGGTCTTCCGAAACCCACCGGGTGCGTTTAATCGCCGCGCGCAAATCAACCGGATCCGTTTCGATTTTAGAATCGCAAGGAAAGGCCCTGTGCATCAGCGCAGGGTCTTTTTTTTCGCCGACAAGCGCCGCCGTTTGCGCGGGGTTCAGGGTTCAGGATTCAAGGTTCAAAGGTTGCCGTAGGGAATTCTATAGGAATTTTTTGGCCTGAGTCGACCAGTTTGATCAACCGTGAACGAAGCCTCTGCCGGTGGAGGGACGCGCTCTGTCGCGTCCGCGTTGCCGGTAACGGCCAAATGCCGGCCACGACGGAGCGTGGCCCTCCAACCGCCAAAACCCAAGGCGGGGACAGGTCGGTTTTTGCCGCCGGCTTCGAGCGAAGTTTCAGACAAGGAAAAACGGAGCCCGTCATGATTCTCTCTGTCAAGACCACCGGCAGGACAGAAATGATCGATATCACAGAAGAGGTGCATAACGCGGTCCGGTCTTCAGGCCTCGAAGACGGCCTATGCATGATCTACGTACCCCACACCACCGCGGCGGTCACCATCAACGAAAGCGCCGATCCGAGCGTTGCAAAGGACCTGCTCATGGTGCTCAACCAGATCGTCCCCTGGGATGCCCCCTACCAGCATGCGGAGGGCAACTCCCCTGCCCACGTAAAGACCACCCTGGTCGGCTCCTCGGAGCTGGTCTCGGTCCAACAGGGCCGGCTGGTCCTCGGGACCTGGCAGGGCATCTTTTTTTGTGAATTCGACGGACCGCGCTCTCGCAAGGCTCATGTTCGCTTCTTGAGCGCGCCTCGGCCATGATGAGCTGAATTGAAGATCTCAGCCCTGCGGAAACGGAAAAGATGGACGACATCGATCGAAAAATCCTGAACCGGATCCAATCGAGGTTCCCAATCACCCCTCGACCCTTTTTGACCATCGCCGACGAGCTCGGCTTGACCGAGAAAGAGGTGATCAGCCGCACCGTGCACTTAAAAAATTCCGGCATTATCAGGAGAATCGGCGCCAACTTTGTTCCGGGAAAGCTCGGCTTCGTCAGCACCCTTTGCGCAGCCAAGGTGCCGGAGGAGTACGTGGAACGGTTCGCCGAAGTAGTGAACCGATTTCCGGGGGTCACCCATAATTACCTGCGGGATAATGCGTTCAACGTCTGGTTCACCTTCATCGCCCCGTCCAGGGAAGAGATCGAAAAAAATCTGCAGAAAATCGCCGAAGAGACCGGGATCGAAAAAATCCTCAACCTTCCCGCCACGAAGGTGTTCAAGATCAAGGCCAAGTTTGCAGTTTAGATCCAGTCGGACCGTTTCGTAGAGGATTGTTCCGATCCTGGATGCTGGATCCTTGATGCTGGATTCTGGATTCTCGATCCTGGATACTTGATACCGGACGCCGGATACGGAAAGTTTCTGTTTTTATCCAGGATCCAGAATCGAGGATCCAGGATCAGAAATCCTGAATATCGGCAGGAAGGTAATCAAAAACTCATGAAGGACATTCGTATTGCCGCCGTGGTGGCCAACTGCCCGGTGGGAGAGATCGAAGCGAATCTTTCCGCCATGGAGACCGCCTGCGGCCGAGCAGCAGCAGGCGGCGCCCAACTGGTCTGTTTTCCGGAGCTCAACATCACCGGCTACTGCAACCGGCCGGAACTGGCGGATGCAGCCCTTTCGATGGCAGGTCCGGAAGTCAGGGCTGCATCGCGAATGGCCAGAACGCGTGGCATCGTCATCCTGGCCGGAATGGCGGAAAAGCATGCCTCCGGAGCGGTCTACGCCAGCCATCTTGTCCTGACGCCGGACGGCGGTATCGGCGTATACCGGAAGGTTCACATCGCACCGCCTGAACGAGGTATTTTCACAGCCGGAGACGAAGTCCCGGTTTTCAGGGCCGCCGGGATCTGCTTCGGCATTCAGCTCTGCTACGATGCGCATTTTCCGGGGCTGTCCTCTGCCATGACTGCCAGGGGTGCCGAGGTGATCTTCATTCCCCATGCCTCCCCGAGGGGCAACGCAGAGCAAAAACACGATTCCTGGTTGCGTCATCTCCCGGCAAGGGCCTTTGACAACAGCGTGTTCATCGTCGCCTGGAACCAGATCGGAGAAAACTGCAAAGGGCTCGCCTTTCCGGGAAACATGGTGGTGATCGCCCCGTCAGGCGAAATCATCGCAAAAGATGTCTCCGGCGTCGAAGGGATTTTCTTTGCTGACTTGAAGGCCGATCTGCTCGATCAGGTCCGTGGCCATGAGATGCGCCACTTCTTTCCCCACCGCCGCCCGGAGCTGTACAAAGGCTGAACCCGACGGAGCGTGGCCCTCCAACCTCCAAGACCTAAGGCGGAGGCAGGTTGGTTATTGCCGCCGGCCACGGTCGAAGTTTCACATAAGCCTCGCCACTGGCCGGCGGGGGGGCCAGTTTGATCAAGTAAGAAACGATCTTTTAGAATAGTTTCATATGAGCCCGGCCATCCGCCAATAGGCGCGATTTTATCCGCCCGGGAGGCGATAGGTTCCATCCAAACGGTCGAGCATGTCCTCATAGCGGCGATCCAAGTCGGCAAGCTGCCGTAAATACTCCTGCTCGGACAACTGCCTTCGCCTGCGATCAATCGCCGCCCGCTCGTTGTCATACCATCTTTCCGGATCGAAATTGTACGTCAATTTTTTTG
Source organism: Desulfobacterales bacterium (assembly GCA_021737185.1). Taxonomy (GTDB): domain Bacteria; phylum Desulfobacterota; class Desulfobacteria; order Desulfobacterales; family CAFBRK01; genus JAIPEL01. The sequence goes on from JAIPEL010000029.1 coordinate 16,834, forward strand.
CTCCGCAAAAAAATAAGTTTCACATGATAGCAATCTCGGTCCTTCCATCTTTCTGGTAGAGCCGCAGGCCGAAGCCATCGAGCAAGCATTCCACGGGCCGGCCGAAGAGAAACTCAAGATGCTGGGCATCGCCTCCTTTTTCGACGAGCAGTTCGCGCAGCGCCCGATCATAGCGGATCATCGCCATCAGTTCGTCGGCCGCCGGTTCGTCGCCGTCGCGCACCGCAGCAGACAGCGCCTCCATACCGGAAAGACCGCACCGGCGTTCGTGTGCTGCGACAAGGTCCCAGACACCCGCAACATCGTACAAAAGGTCCCGCCGGCTCAGCGGGGACGTTTTCATGATCCGCTCGATCTCCGAAGTATCCCAGCAGCTCATGGCTCGGCATTCTGCCGTACGCCGGTCGTAGTCCGTGCACAGGTTCCTGGCTTCGTCGAAGAGAATGCAGGTCCAGCCGGAGCCCGCGCCTTTGAGCTTGATCATCTCCGCTTCGACCCGAACCAACCGGCCGCTTTCGGGCTCCCGGGCAATTTCGCCGATGCGGATCGTGACCAGCAGCCGCAGGGCAAGCGCGCCGGCTTCCACCAACGGCCGGTCCTCCAACCGAAGGGTCGGCCCGCCCTTTCGGCAGCAAGTGCCGCAGCGACGACATTCGGTGGGGATATCTAGAGAAAATTCGTTCTGCACGGTCGGTGCCTCTGTTCAAGGCTTCTGCTAAAAAATCCGAAGCACGAAATCCGAAATTCGAAACAATATCGAAATTCGAATGACCGAATGATCGAAACAAGAGAACCCATTGGGCTGCATTCGGAACTTGTTTCGGTCATTCGGATTTCGAATTTTCCACCTTCCATAATATGACAGGCCGCCCGGCCCGATAATGCCGGGCGGGCGGCCTTTCCCTGATGAAGCGCTTTGTGCCGGGCTTCGCGAAACGCGACCCCCACATCCAACCAAATCGCCGCAGCGATTTGATGATTAGTCGATCTTGCCGGACCGGCCGTCGTCGCAGGGTTCCCCGCCCTCGTCGGCGCGGCTGTGCTCAGCCGTTCCGGACAGCGTGCATGCATCCATGGCCCCGCTCTCTTCTTTCCCACCGGCGGCTCCCGGCAGCTCTCCTTCGGCCGGCTGCGCCTCTTCCACAGGCATTTCCGCCATCTTTTTCATGGCGCGATAGCGCTCGATGTATTCTTTTTCGAGCTGGGCGGTGAGCCGTTTGGACTCTTCGGGAAAGGTCTTCTGAAGCGAGGCGTAGCGAACCTCGCCGGACAAAAACTCCTGAAGGCTGCCGTCGGGTTCCTTAGAGTCAAGGACGAACGGGTTTTTCCCCTCTGCTTTCAGGGCCGGGTTGTACCGGTACAGAGGCCAGTATCCACTGGAAACGGCGCGCTTCTCCTCTTCCTGGGTCTTTCCCATCCCCTTTTTGATGCCGTGGTTGATGCACGGGGAATACGCCAGGATAATCGACGGCCCCGGGTAGCTCTCGGCCTCGGTGAACGCCTTCATCAACTGGTTCTTGTTGGCGCCCATGGCCACCGCGGCCACGTAGACGTACCCATAGGACATGAACATGGCTCCCATGTCCTTTTTGGCGGTCTTTTTACCGCTGGCAGCGAACTTGGCCACCGAACCGGTGGGCGTTGCCTTGGAGGACTGGCCGCCGGTGTTGGAGTAAACCTCGGTGTCGAACACCAGCACGTTGACGTCCTCGCCGGAGGCCAGCACATGATCGATCCCGCCAAAGGCGATGTCGTAGGCGGCGCCGTCTCCGAGAAACACCCAGTAGGACTTTTTCGTCAGCAGACGCGACATGCTTCTGATTTCGGAAAGCACCGGGTTGTCTCCATTGTCCGGCAGCAGCGCCTTGATCCGGTCGCCGAATTGTTTCGATTCTTCCGGATCGTCCATGTTTGCGAGCCAGCCGTTTAGGGCCTCCTTGAGTTCCGCGACGATATCGGAGGCCGCCGCCGCCCGGGCCAGGTCTGTCAGCTTGCGCCGCTGCTGCATGTGGCCCAGCAGCATGCCGTAGGTGAACTCGCCCGGGTCCTCGAACAAGGAGTTCCCCCAAGTGGGGCCAAAACCGTCTTTGTTGGCGCAGTAAGGCACCGATGGGGCGCTGCCCCCCCAGATCGAGCTGCATCCGGTGGCGTTGCCGATGACCATCCGCTCGCCGTAGAGCTGGGTGACGAGCTTGGCATAGGGAGTTTCGCCGCAGCCGGCGCATGCCCCGGAAAACTCCAGAAGCGGCTGGCAAAACTGGCTTCCTTTCAGGGAGGTGCGCTTCATCAGGTCATCGCGAATCGGAAGACTCTCGGCGTACCGGCGGTTTTCGTCTTCTACAATCTGGGTTTCCAGCGGTTTCATGACCAAGGCCTTTTTCTTGGCCGGACAGATGTCGGCACAGTTGCCGCAGCCCATGCAGTCCAGCGGATAGACCTGAATCCGGAATTGGTATTCCTTGAGTTCCTTGCCCAGGGCTTTTTTCGCCGTGAATTTCTCCGGTGCGGATTTCATTTCCGCTTCTGTGGCGAGCACCGGCCGGATCGCCGCGTGGGGGCAGACCATGGCGCACTGGTTGCACTGGATGCAATTTTCCATGATCCATTCCGGGACGTTGATGGCCACTCCGCGCTTTTCGTACTTGGTGGTCCCGACCGGGAAAATGCCGTCGGGATTGAAGACGCTCACCGGCAGCTTGTCCCCCTGCTGGGCGAGTATCGGCCGCATGACGTTCTTGACGAAATCCGGTTCGTCGGGCTCGGCACTCTTCGTATCGGCGGCATCGGCCCAGGAATCGGGGTAGGCGATCTCCTGAAGGTTTTCCAAGGTATTGTCCACCGCGGCATGGTTCATGGCGACGATCTTTTCGCCCTTTTTGCCGAACATCTTGACGATCTGGTCTTTGAGGTAGCCGATGGCGTCGTCGACCGGGATCACATTGGCCAGCTTGAAGAAGGCCGTCTGCATGATCATGTTGATCCGACCTCCGAGTCCGATTTCACCGGCGATTTTCACCGCATCGATGTTGTAGAATTTTAGCTTCTTTTTCGCGATGGTGCGCTTCATGGCCGCAGGAAGTTTTTGTTCCATCTCCTCGGCGGTCCAGGGAGAGTTGAGAACGAAGGTGCCGCCCTCCTTGATTCCCTCGAGCAGATCGTACATGTGGACATAGCTGTCCTTGTGGCAGGCGATGTAGTCGGCCTGGTCGATCAGGTAGGTGGACTGGATCGGCGTCTTGCCGAAGCGCAGGTGGGATATGGTGACCCCGCCGGACTTTTTCGAATCGTAGGCGAAATAGGCCTGGGCGTACATATCGGTATTGTCGCCGATGATCTTGATGGCGCTCTTGTTGGCGCCCACCGTGCCGTCGGCGCCCAAGCCCCAGAACTTGCACTGCACCGTCCCCTCCGGGGCGACGTCGATCCCTTCTCCGACAGAAAGAGAGCTGCCGCTTACGTCGTCGACGATGCCGACGGTGAACTGGTCCTTGGGCTCGTCTGCCGCCAGGTTGTCGAACACCGCCTTGACCATGGCCGGGTTGAACTCCTTGGAAGAAAGCCCATAGCGGCCGCCGATGACCATCGGATTCTCTTTTTTTCGAAAATAGGCGGTGCAGACGTCCAGATAGAGGGGGTCGCCCAGGGAACCCTTTTCCTTGGTCCTGTCCAGGACCGCGATTCGCTGGGCAGATGCCGGAATCGCCTTGAAAAAATGCTCTGCCGAAAACGGTCGATAAAGCCGAACCTTGACCAGCCCGACCTTTTCCCCCTTGTCGACCAGGTGGTTGACCACTTCCTCGACAGCCTCGCAGGAAGAGGCCATGGCAACGACCACCCGTTCTGCTGCCGGATCTCCGACATAGTCGAACAGCCCGTATTTGCGGCCGGTCAGGTTGCCCACTTTTTCCATATTGGCTTCCACGATGCCCGGCACCTTCACCCACCAGGGGCTGGAGGCTTCAAAATTCTGAAAATAGATGTCGGGATTCTGGGCGGTGCCCCGAAGCTCGGGGGTTTCGGGATTGACTCCGCGGGCACGGAAACCGGCCACGGCCTTTCGGTTGACCAGGGCGGCCATGTCCTCGTAGTCGATCAGCTCGACTTTCTGAATCTCGTGGGAAGTCCTGAAGCCGTCGAAAAAATGCAGAAAGGGAAGGCTGGCATCGATCGCCGACAAATGCGCCACCAGTCCCAGGTCGAGTATCTCCTGGACCGAGGCCGATGCCAGCATGGCAAAACCGGTCTGGCGGACGGCCATGACATCCTGATGATCGCCGAAAATCGACAGCGCGTGGCCGGCGATCGATCGTGCCGTCACATGAAAGACGGCCGGCAGCAGTTCGCCGGCAATCTTGTACATGTTCGGGATCATCAGCAAAAGGCCCTGACTGGCGGTAAAGGTTGTCGTCAGGGCGCCTGCCGCCAGGCTGCCGTGTACCGCCGCCGCGGCACCGGCTTCGGACTGAAGCTGCCGTACGCTCATGGTCTGGCCGAAAATGTTTTTCAGCCCATTTGCCGCCCACTCGTCGCAGAGCTCTCCCATGGGCGAAGAAGGCGTAATCGGATAAATCGCCGCCGCATCGCTCATGGCATAGCCCACATGCGCGGCTGCCGTATTGCCGTCGATCGTCTTCATTTTCTTTGCCATAAAGCCACTCCTTGCTGGTATTGGCCTGATTGAACCAGGCCCGGTCATGGACCATTTATAATCAAAACTGCATTAAATGTTTCATCAACCAAAAGATCTATTTTTAAATCAATTACCGTCTCCTTGTAAAGGAAAAGATAGGATTGACTTTTCCGAATTGTTTTTTAGTTTCTTTTTTTCCGGCAACATCACTTGAAGTTTTTATTTTCTTCCGCCATACCGATGATTGCCGTCGGATCGGATTCCTAAATCACCTCGCCGGAAAAAAGAAAAGGAGCTGTTCGATGAAAACCAGAACTGTAGGGGAGTTCATGGTCCCGGTCAGCAAGTATGCCACCGTGTCCAAGAAAGCCACATTGACCGAAGCGCTCAAGGCCTTGGAAGACGAAAACATGCGCTTCGGTGACCGGCCATACCGCCATGCCTCCCTGGTGGTGGTCGACAAGCAGGGGCGCGCCGTGGGGCGGGTGAGCCAGATCGATATCATGCGGGCCCTGGAGCCGGGGTACAGCGAAGTGGGCGACACCCGATGGATGGAGCGCTCCGGATTGACCCGACGAATGCTCGTTACCATCCGAGAGCAGTTCAATCTCTGGAACCAGCCGGTGGAAGAAATGCGAAAGACCATGGAAGGGATCAAAGTAGCCGAAATCATGCAGGTTCCAACCGAGGGAGAGTTTGTAGACGAAACAGACACCTTGAACATCGCCATGCACCGCATCGTCATGGGCCGGCACCACAGCCTGCTCGTCACCCGAGACGGGAAGATCGTCGGCATCCTCCGCTCCACCGACGCATTTAACGCCCTCTATGACATGATCTTCGCCTCGGAATGACCGATATACGGGCCATCGCCCGCCTGATGCGGGAGCTCGAAGACCAGCTTGCGCTGTGCATGCGCTGCGGCATGTGCCAAGCCGTGTGCCCGGTTTATTCCGACACCGGAAAAGAGGCCGACGTGGCCCGGGGAAAGATCGTCCTGCTCGACGGCCTTGTCCATGAACTGTTCAAGGACCCGAAGGGAGTCGCAGAAAGGCTCAACCGCTGTCTGCTGTGCGGTTCCTGTGCGGCCAACTGCCCCAGCGGCGTCAAGGTCCTGGACATCTTTTTAAAGGCCCGGGCGATCCTGACCGGCTTCATGGGGCTTTCGCCCGCAAAGCGGCTGATTCTTCGCGGCATGCTCTCCCGGCCGGAGCTTTTCGACCGAGTCACCGAGTGGGCCGGCCGGTTTCAGAAAATCTTCACCCGGCCGGCCAACGAGGTCATCGGCACCTCGTGTGCACGGATCGCCTCGCCGCTGCTGGGCGGCCGTCACTTCCGCCCCCTGGCCCCAAAAGCGTTCCACCAGAAAACGCCTTCGAAAGACACCGCTGCCGGGTCCAGCGGCAAACGGGCGGCATTTTTCGTCGGCTGTCTCATCGACAAGATCTTTCCAAACATCGCCGAAGCCAGCATGACCGTTTTGGAAAACTGCGGTGTCGGCATCTATCTGCCGGACGGCCAGGGCTGCTGCGGCATCCCGGCCCTTTCCTCCGGAGACCGCAAAACCTTTTTCCGGCTGCTTCACCACAACCTTGCCTTGTTTGAAGCGGCGCAAACCGATGTGATGCTCACGGCCTGTGCCACCTGCACCTCGACCATCAAAAAGGTATGGCCGGTCATGGTGGCAGACCAGCCCGAGACCCTTCGCAGGCGGGTCGAGCAAATCGCCGAGAAGACCACCGACATCAATGCGTTTGTGGCGCCTTTGATCGATCCGGCCAAACTGACGGCACCGCCGCGAAAACCGCCGATGGTCGTCACCTACCACGATCCGTGCCATCTGAAAAAATCCCTCGGGATTTTTGCCGAACCCCGCCGCCTGCTTCAAGCGGCACCGGGCTGCCGGCTGGCGGAAATGGCCGAGCCGGATGCCTGCTGCGGCATGGGCGGCAGCTTCAATTTGCAATACTACGAGATTTCATCGAGGATCGGGCGCCTGAAGCGGGACCGGATCGTGGCTACCGGGGCCTCGGCGGTGACCACGGGCTGTCCGGCCTGCATGCTCCAAATCTCGGATATGCTTTCCCGATCCGGCAACAGCGTAAGAGTCTGTCATCCGATAGAAATCATTGCAGAAGCGATGGATCCTTCATGAGCATTTCACCGCCGCCGATCAAGTCCAACCAGAGAGGATGAGAGAAACATGAGTAAGGTGATCATTACAGCAGCCCTGACCGGCAACATTCATACACCGTCGATGTCGCCCCATCTGCCGATCACCCCGGAGCAGCTGATCGAGGAGGCAGTCCGATGCGAAAATGCCGGGGCCGCGGTGGTCCACGTTCACGCCAGAAACCCGGAAGACGGAAAACCGTCCACGGACACCGGGCTTTACAGAACCATACTCAGCGGGATGAAGGCCAAAACCGGGCTGGTCGTCAGCCCCACCACCGGCGGCACCGCGACCATGACGCCGGAGGAGAGAATCGCGGTGGTCAGGGAACTGAAACCCGAAATGGCCACTTTCAACGCCGGCTCCTTGAATTTTGCCCTCTACCCCATATTGAACAAAATGAAGGATTTTCAATACGACTGGGAAAAAGATTTTCTCCGGTCCACCGAAAGCTTCATCTTCCCCAACACCTTTGCCTCCCTGAAAGTGTTCGCCAAAACCATGGAAGAGACCGGGACAAAACCGGAACTGGAGGTATATGACGTGGGGCAGATCACCAACTTGGCCCAGATCTTCTCTGAAGGGTACCTGCAAAAGCCCCTGTATCTGCAGTTCGTTCTGGGGATCCTGGGCGGCATTCCCGCCACCTTGGAAAACCTGATATTTTTGACCAATACCGCCCGCAGGGTGCTGGGTGATTTTGAGTGCAGCGTCTGCGCGGCAGGCCGCCACCAGTTTCCCATGGGTGTGGTGAACATGCTGCAGGGCGGGCACATGCGGGTGGGGCTTGAAGACAACCTTTACATCGCCAAGGGGCAGTTGGCCAAGGGCAGCTATGAACAGGTCGAAAAGGCGGTTCGCCTGGCCCGGGAGTTGGGGCTCGAACCGGCGACGTCCGAGGAAGCCAGAACGATCCTGGGACTGAAGGGGCTCGAAAAGGTCGACTATTAGGGATTGTCAGAATTACGTTCCGTTTCAACTGCCACGACGTATACAGGGGCATGCCCTCCATGGACTTCGAAAAAGCCGGCATGACAATCCCTAAATATCGGAAAGTTATTTTGCAAATACTCTAGGCCGACCGCATGGCTGAAAGCATCGTCAGTACCATCAGGAACAGGAAAAAATAAACCTGCACGAGGGAGCCGCTTCTGGCCGCGGCATACAGGAAAAAGGGGATCACCAGCATGGCCAGCAGAAGAATGCCCTTGATCCGCATTTGAATTTTTTTAAATAAATTTAGCAACATCCACACTCCTTCCGGCGGCGTCTCGCGGGAAAAAATTCCGAAATTGCCGGGTCCAAACGGAACGGAATTCTGACAATCCCTATATCAGCACCGCCAGCATCGTAAACACGCCGAAAAAGGCGGTGATGATCAGGCCGTATTTCAGGGTCGCCCGCAGCACAGGCCCTTCCTTTCCGGCCAGTCCGATCGTGGAACACCCCACCAGGATCTTGGCCGGCGCGATCATGCTTCCCAGCGCGCCGCCGGTGGTCTGGGCCGCCAGGATGACCGCCGCGCTCAAGCCGGTCAGCTCGGCGGTCTGCTGCTGCAACACGCCGAAAACCACATTGGAATTGGTGTTGCTCCCGGTCATAAACGCCCCAAGCAAACCGATCCAGGGCGCAAAAAAGGGATAGACGCTTCCAAAGGCGCGGCTGATCCCTTCGGCCAGGAGGTAGATCATGCCGCAGTGGTCCATGATCAGGGCAAATCCGACCATGCTGACAATCCCCAGGCTGGTGGGAACGCCGTTTTGAACGGTTTGGCCCAGGATCTGTTTCCACGCGCCGGCGCGATAAAACCCCCCGGCGCGATACACCAGGTAGCTGACCGCCGATGCGTACACCAGAAGAGCCCCCCCGTGTCCGAACACATTAATGGCGGTGCCGCTGCCGGCCGGCACCACCCACCCCTTAAGAGACGTGATTTCCGGAAAAGACATCGACAGTTTGATCTGGCCCAGGAAACTTTTCAGCGTAGGAATCATCACCCCGGCCGAAACGATCACAATCAGGATCAAATACGCCGACAGGGCCCAGCCGATCCCCATGGGCGATGAGACGTCCGGCGATTCACTGCTGTTGTTGTATATCCTAAGGCGGGATACCGCCAGACAGGCGACCATGCCTGTCAGGCTGGCGCCGAACCCCCCAAGGTTCCACATTCCTGTGGTGACCAGGAGGTATTGGGTGCCGGCCATGGTGGTGCCCACCGTCAACAGGGCGACCAGGCTGTGTCGCACCGTTTTCCAGCCGCCGTAGACGTGCACCGCAAAAAGTCCGCACAGATAGGCTGCCAGCCCCAGATAAATGCCTGACCAGGGGGCCAGAAAATCGGCCGTAAGGCCGGTGACGGCGATCATGGCCTGAAACGACGCGGCCATGGATCCGAACGTCACCGACCAGCAGTGCCCGATGGCCGGAACCGCGACGGCCACCACCGGCGAAAAACCGAGGCCGACCAGAAGGGGGGCCGCCACGGCAATGGGCACCCCGTATCCGGCCACCCCTTGGAGAAACGAGGAAAACACCCAGCCGAAAATCAGCAGCTGGATGGTTTTGTCCCCGCTGAAACGCTGAATCCCGGCGCCGATGGCGCCGATGGCCCCGGTTTCATTGACGACATGGTACAGCAGCAGTGCAGGCCAGATGATATAGAGCACATTCAGCGACAGGAGCACGCCCCGCATCTGGGAATAGGCCAGCAGCCGGGGGTGGGCCCCGAAAAGTAGAACGGAAACGATCAGCGCCGCAATCCAGCCGGCGGCACCGGCCCGGCCGCCGCTCCAGTTGAACCAGATCATCAACACCAGCACCACCACCATGGGAGAGAGCGCAAAAAACCACTTCACCAAATACATCGCCGTCATGTTATCACCCATGGGGATTCCGATACTGGTGCAGATGTACTCAACGCAGACGCCATTGACTTGAAAACTGCTCCGAACAGCAGGGCCGCTGCTTGAAACAGCGGCTTTGCTATTCGGGGGTGAGGGGAATATCGTATTTTTTCATCTTTTTGTAAAGCAGGGTCCGGTGAATTCCCAGTATCCGGGCCGCTTTGGCCTTGTTGTTTTCGGCTTCGGCAAGGGCCCGGCCGATGGCCGCCTTTTCCGCCCGCGCCTGGGCGCTTCGAAAACTGGCCTCCCGGCAGGGGTCTTGGTCCTCTGCCCCCCGGCACACGTAAAATGGAAGATCCGAAGGCCGAATCCGCTGATCATGCAAACCTGCCACGGCACGTTCCAGCACGTTGGAAAGCTCCCGTACGTTGCCGGGCCAGTCATACAAGGTGAACACCTTTTCTGCGGCCGGCAGGAGATTGATCCTGTCGAGGTTGGCCTCGTCTTCGAGCCGCCTCAGAATACTTCGGGCAATCGGCAGGATGTCCTCCCGACGCTGGCGAAGCGGTGGAATATGCAAGGGAATTACGCTCAATCGGTAAAACAGGTCCCTGCGGAAGTGGCCTTCGGCCATCAGCTTTTCAAGATTCTGATTGGTGGCGGCAATCAGGCGGAAATCGGAACGGATCATTGTCGTCCCGCCGACCCGCTCGAACTCTTTGTATTCAAGGACTCTTAACAGCTTCGGCTGCATGTCCAAAGGAAGGTCGCCGATTTCGTCCAGAAAAATGGTTCCCCGGTCTGCGAGTTCAAATTTTCCCGGCTTGCCGCTGGTGCTGGCGCCGGTAAACGCCCCCTTCTCGTATCCGAAAAGTTCGGACTCAAGGAGATCTTTTGGGATGGCGGCACAATTGATTCGGACGAAGGGGTGGATCTTCCGCGCGCTGGCATGGTGAATGGCCTGGGCAAAGAGCTCCTTGCCGGTCCCGCTCTCTCCGGTGACCAGCACAGGAAAAGAATTTGCAGAAGCCTGCAGCGCCTCCTTTTTCAGCCGAAGCAGGCTCTCACTTTCACAGAGGATGCTGTCGAAGGTATAGCGAGTGGAACGAAGCGAAAGCAGTTCCTCCTCGTAGAATTTTACCTTCGATTCGAGCAGAGAGAGGCGATCTGCCAGTTTTCGAACATCCCGGATATCCTTGAACATGACCTGCCCGAAAACGGCGATCACCCGCCCGTCTTTTCGTATCGGGATCCGTTGAACCACCATGCGCTGTCCCATGATTTCCTGGCTCTGGTTGATCTCCGCGCGGCCGGTCTTGGCCACGATGTGCATCCGGGTGTTTTCCACCGCTTCGGTGCAGTGCCGTCCGATCTGTTGTTCCGGATCCAGGCCCAGGAATTTGCCGTAGGGCTGATTGAAATGGGTAATGAAGCCTTCGGCATCGGTGACCATCACGCCGTTGTAAATGCTGTCAAAAATCAGACGATAGTTTTCAATTTGGCTACGAAGCGTTTCTATCTCTCTCTGGCAGTCGCTTTCCATGGCGCCTCCCGGGCTTGCCAAATCAGGGGGTTTGAGTGTATCCAAATTAATACATGTATAATTTTAGATACAGTTTCTCCGCACAAATGTCGACATTTTTTCTGTCGCTCCGGGGCATATTCGCCGTCTGAATCCATATCGCGCCATTCGAAATAGTCACTGCACCGCGTCTTGCCCGGCTTAAAGGCAGCGCTGAGGGGCTGGTCTCGATTTTGCAGTAACAGATTCTAAATGGTTATCAACTTCTGAATGTCCGTCTCAATGCACGAACGTGCCAACCGACTAGAGGAGTGACATGGAGATCAAGGAGCCGAAGATTACCCGCGACCAGGTTCTCGTCCTGGAAGATGATCGCTTCGCCCCGGAAAACGTCTGCATCGTCAGCGGCGCAGGCACCGGTATCGGAAGAGCCACTGCCGTCGTGGCCGCTGCCAACGGACTAATGACCGTCGGTCTCGATATCAACGAGGAAGAAGGCAAAAAGACCCAGCAGATGGCCAGAGAGATGGGCGGCCAGGTGATTTTTATCAAAACCGATCTCACCCGGGACGAAGACATCGAAAAGGCGGTCAAAGAGGCCGCCAAGGTGGGACAAATCCGGTTCCTGGCCAACATTGCCGGGCTGCAGCACATCGATTCCGTGGACAAGTTCCCCATGGAAAAATACGATCTCATGCAGCGGGTGATGCTCCGCGCCCCGTTTTACCTCTCGAAGCTGGCCATTCCCTACATGAAAAACAGCGAAGACGGCACCGGCGCCATCGGCCACATGGCCTCGATTCACGCCCACATCTGCACCCGCAACAAACCGGTCTACAACATTACCAAATTCGGACTGCGGGCGCTGGCCCAGTCGATTTCGGCCGAGGGCGAAGGGAAAGTGAGATCGTTTACCGTCAGCACCGGCTTTGTCAAAACTCCCCTCGCCCTGAACCAGATCTCGTCTCAGGCGAAACAACGTGGCATTTCCGAAGAGGCGGTCGTCACCGACGTGATGATGGGAACGTCCCGGATAAAGGAAATGATGTCCCCGGTTGAAGTGGGCAATCTGTTTTTGTACGGTTTTTCGCGTTTTGCAAAATACCTGGTCGGAGGGGACCTGCTTTTCGACGGCGGTATGGTGCTGACCTATTGATGCGCAACCTCGATCAGAAGACGAACCGCCATCGCCCCTCGGCATCGAAAATCGGCACTGCAGCCGGGCCGGCAGGGCGTGTCAAATAGGAGCCGAGTGGAACGCAAACCCAAAGCCCGCTCAAACACAAGAGGAGGAAGAATCATGAAAAGATGTCTCAAGGCAGCAGCCATTTTCGCGGTCACTTTTTTGTTTGTCGCCAACATGGCGTTGGCTGCGGATCAGAAGAAAAAGTCAGACCGGCAGAAATTTGGCGCAGACGACAGAATTGAACAAGTGAAGCGCTTAAAAGTCACAACGAGCACCGAAAAACACCGCTGGAAAATGGTTCTTCCCTGGTCCAAAGGCCTGCTGTTCTATGACATGGCCGTCCATTTCTGCGATACTGTCCGCCTGGCTTCGGGCGGTCGCCTGGACATAAAGGCTTTTTCAGCCGGTGAACTGGTTCCTGCCATGGAAATTTTCGATGCGGTGAGCAAGGGCTCCTTTGACGCTGGACACGACTGGCCCGGTTACTGGAAAGGCAAAAATGAGGCCTTTATCGCCTTTGGTTCCGTCCCCTATGGCCTGGACGGTGAACTCTACAATATCTGGCTCTATGAACGGGGCGGCCTGGAGGAAATGCAGGACCTCTATGGTCAATACAACCTTTTTGCCCTGCCCGGCGGGCAGGTCGGCCAGGAAATGGGACTCAACTCCAACAGGCCGGCTTCGAAGATGGAAGATTTCAAGGGGATGAAGGTCAGAACCTGGGGCTGGTACCTGGATATCCTCAACGAACTGGGTGCCTCCGGTGTCGCCACCCCTGGCGGAGAAGTTTACCTCTCCTTGCAAACAGGGATTCTGGATGCCGCCGAGTTTTCCTCCCCGGCAATCAACTGGCCAATGGGTTTTGACGAGGTCACCAAATACATTATCGAACCGGGCGTTCATCAACCGGCTTGCCAGATGGCCTTCTTTTTCAACCAGCAGTCGTATGACAAACTGGCCGATGACCTGAAATGGATCCTCGACACTGCCGCCAAGGAGACCCAGCTCTGGAGCTACAGCTGGATCAACAACCTCAATGCCGAAGCCATGCGTCGCTTCAAGGAGCACGCTGAAGTTGTCATGATGGATGACGCAACCATCGCCGATTTCGCCAAGACGACTCAATCCTATCTGGAAAAAGTGAAAGCCAGGTGTCCTGACTGCAAGAGATTGCTTGAATCGCAAGAAGCACTGAAAAAAGACTTTGCAGATTGGCGCTCTGCCAGGGCCGGCGTTACCCCTTGGCCGCTGGATGAGGTCGTGAAAGGAAAATTGCACGAATAGGAGATGCCGGCTAGATAGAAAAGCCGGTTAACGGTAACCCGCCGGTTTTCACGGTAAAAGGAAATCCGGCAGTTCGTGTGCCATAGTTTTTGTCATTTCGGTTTAGCCCCGATGGAGGCAGAAGCCAGGGGGGTCTTTTAAAATCCCCCTGGCTTTCTGCCGGTGTTTGAACGCTTGGCGTTCGGAGCCTTCGAGGCTTGAAAAAAGTCGTAAATTAGAAACAGGAGCGTGTTCCATGATGAAGTCGCTTACGAAAATAATCGACAAGATTGTCATAAAACAGGCGGAAGTGTCGTCTCTTCTCATGGCAGTCCTGGTCGTGATGGTGTGCTACGAGGTTGTCAGGCGTTATTTTTTCAACGCGCCGACGATCTGGAGTCTGGAGCTGACGACCTTCATCTACGGTGTGCACTTTGTCATGGGATATGGGTATACAGAATATTTCGACGGTCACGTCAGGGTGGATATCTTCAGCAGCAGATTTTCAAAAAAAACACAGGACGTCCTGTATATCATCCTGACGATCTTCGTAACGCTCCCCCTCGTAACGCTCCTTGGCGTCTGGGCCTGGGACAATGCGATCACGTCGACCAAGATTCTGGAGGCCCTGTCATCGGCGTGGGCACCGCCGATCTGGCCGGTAAAGCTGTTTATGGCATTGGGGTTTACCTTCCTCTTCCTTCAAGTACTTTCCAACTTGATCAAACGCTTTTTAACCTTCGGTCAAAAAGAAGCTGTGCGCTGAGAGGATGCTATGAGTCCAGAATTTTTAACCGCTGGAATGTTTGCGACCCTTATCTTATTCATCGTACTCGGGCTCCCCTTGGCGTATTCACTTGCCGGAACCGCTGTGATCTATGGACTGATCGAAAACGGTTTCAATGTTGACGGCCTCCTCGGTTTTTTTATCAACAACGCCTGGGGCACCATGAACAACTTCGTGCTCGTGGCGGTTCCTCTGTTCATCCTGATGGCGCAACTGCTGGATCGCGCGAAAATCTCGGACGCCCTGTTCGAGGCCCTTTACGTGGTCATGGGAAAAATAAAGGGCGGGCTCGGCTTGGCTGTCATCTTCGTTTGCGTCATACTGGCCGCCACCACGGGTATTGTCGGCGCTTCGGTCGTTGGAATGGCCCTGCTTGCCGGCCCGAAACTGCTTGAGAAAGGCTACAATAAAAAGCTGACCGCTGGTTTGATCTGCTCCGGGGGCACACTCGGCATCCTGATCCCGCCAAGCATCATGCTCGTTGTCTATGGCGGTTTGACCGGGCTCAAGGAAACTTCAGTCGGCGCCCTTTTCGCTGCCGCCATCCTGCCGGGTCTGCTGCTGGCGATGCTGTATATGGTTTTCGTGTTCATCATGTGTCAGGTGAAACCTGCTTACGGCCCCCCCATCAGCAGGGAGGAGGCCTCCGGCTATTCTGCCCGGCAAAAGATGTGGATGGTGATAAAGTCCATGATCCCTCCGCTCGTTCTGATTTTCGCGGTCATGGGAACCATCCTTGCTGGCATCGCTACACCTTCTGAAGCGGCGGGAGTGGGGGTTTTTGGGGCGGCGATACTGGCAATCGCCCGCGGCAACCTCAATTGGACGGTCATCTTCGAGTCCTGCAAGGCGACCCTCAGGACCACATCCATGGTCATGATCCTCGTCCTTTTCGGCAACCTTTTCAGCGCCACATTTCTCTTTGTCGGCGGGGGCGATGTCATCACCGATCTTCTCATCGGCGGGGAACTTCATCCGGCCATGGTCATGTTCATCATGCTTTTTGCAATCTTTTTGCTCGGGATGTTCATCGATTGGGTTGCCATCCTTCTTGTCTGCTTGCCGGTGTACATGCCTATCTGCATGGAGCTCGGCTTCGATCCCCTCTGGTTCTCGATGCTCATTTGCATTGTGCTGCAGACGTCGTTTCTGACCCCGCCTTTCGGCTACGCGCTTTTCTATTTTGCCGGCGCCGCACCTGCAGGAAAATACGAAATGATGGATATTTACAAAGGTGTGCTGCCGTTCGTTGCCCTGCAAGCGATTGGTGTACTGGTCTGCATTTTAATTCCGGCGATCATCACCTATATTCCAAACGTCATTTTCAAGTGATCGGAGAGTCAGGCTGCTCGATAACCGGTGCCTGACCCCGTTCCAGGCACTACAGGCGAGCTGATCGACGGCAACCTCCAGAAGCTGGCTGGTGTCGGCATCCGGAAAATTCAGCGGATCTTAAGATCCGCTGCACCGGGCTTCCCACCGGGGTGTGAAGGATCCGGCTTCAATCCGGATCGAACCGTTCCCGGAGCTCCCTCTTGAGGGTTTTTCCGGCGACGTTTCTTGGAAAGTCGTTCAGCACCACGACCCGGGACACCCGCTGGAATTTGGCGCCCACTTGCTGATTGATCCACGCTTTCAGTTCTTCGGCCCCGGCGGCATCCGGGGCCGTGAGGGTGACGGCGGCAACAGGGGTCTCCCCCCACTTGTCATGGGAAATGCCGAACACCGCCGCCTCGACAACAGCCGGATGCTGGACGACCACCTCCTCGATGTCCCGCGGGTACACATTGACGCCGCCGGAGATGATCATGTCCTTTTTGCGGTCGACCAAGTAGAGAAACCCGTCTTCGTCGACATATCCAAGGTCTCCGGAGTGAAGCCAGCCGTCCACGATTGCCTTTTCGGTAAGATCCGGCCGCTTATAGTATTCCGGCATCAGGATGGGGCCCTTGCCGCAGATCTCGCCGACCTCACCTACCGACACTTCGCGGCCGTCCTCGTCGAGAATTTTCATTTCAAACAGCGGCAGGGGAACACCGACCGATTTGGGCTTTTTCTTGTAGTCGTTTTTGTCGAGGACCGTTACAAAGCCTTCGGTGAGCCCGTACAGCTCGTAAAACCGACCGGGAAGCAGGCTGTTGAGGGTCTCCTTGTGCCGGAGATGAAGCGGGGCGCCCAATGCAAGTATCATTTCCAGCGAGGAGAGCTTGACCGGATCGAAATTGGGAGCGTTCAACACGGCCACGATTTGGGCCGGCACCATCATCACATGGGTGACTTTTTCTCTGGCGATGGTCTCGATGTAATCGATGGGGTCGAAATGGGAAAGCAGCACATAGGTACCGCCTTGAAACACGGTGGGCATCAAATCGACGAACGCACCGTTGAACACGATGGCGCCCGCGTGCATGGTGACGCATTCCGGCGTCATCCGATAGGCGGCGGCAAATGAAGTGCCGTAGGCGATTCGGATAGCGTGGGTATGGACGATTCCCTTCGGCATTCCGGTGGTGCCGCTGCTGTACATGATGTTGAACGGGTCGTCGGGTTCGACGACGATCCCTTCCGGCTCCTGATCGCTGGCCTTTTCCTTGAGGACATGATAATCTTGAAAGCCCTCCCTTCCTTCGGAATCGATGAGCAAATACCGGTCGGAGGGAATTTGAGGAAGATCAGGTTTTAGCAATTCGAGGGTGTCTGCAAAGCCTTCTGTGGAGATCACCATCTCGGCATCCGAGTCGTTGAGCAGCGACCGTAGCGCCCCTTCCATCAACAGGGTGCTCATCGGAACGACGACTGCCCCTATCTTGGCCACCGCCCAATACACTTCCAGCAGTTCAAGGCAGTTAGGCAGTACCGTGGCCACCTTCGCCCCCTTGCCGATGCCCAAGGCACCCATGGCATTGGCCGTGCGGTTGATCTCGGCGTTGAACTCCCGGTGGGTCAGGCGCCGGTCTCCGAAGACCACAGCCGTCTTATCCGGGCGGTACCGGGCATGACGTCTGAATATGGTTCCAAGATTCATGATCCCTCCTCTGGCTTAGATTTTTCAAGAAAACCGACGACAAATGCCCAAGTGTAGTATAAATACTACAGTTGATAAGAAATCCATGTCATTGCCAGCGACCACGAGAATCGGCATGGTCGGGGACTTCCGGCACGTGGAAGAACACCATCCCGGTGCTGTGGGGGGTAGCCATGTCGGCCTCATGGGGAAATGCATTGCGGGATCTTGCCGAGAGATCGGTGGCAATCAGAACCTTCCTGCAGGAAACCGCCATGAAACTCTCCTTGGGCTCGAAAAACGAATAATGAGATACTTCCATGAATTGTTTCGCCTGCTTGAACTGCAAAAAAGATGCCTGTGTTTGTTTTCTTCTCGCGGCACATCTTTTGCTTAAATCATTTGTCACCTTCGAAACTCGCCAATTGAACCACCCACAGGAGGAGGCAAACCATGCTTGAAATTCGAGATGCGGTGGCCGTGATCACCGGCGGGGCCAGCGGCATCGGTCTGGTCACAGCCAAGTATTGGGCGGCTTCGGGCGGCAAAGTTGTCATCGCAGACCTGCCGGGTGCCGCACTGGAAAAAGCGGCTGAAGAACTCGGTGGTGATGCGGTCGCGGTCGCCTGCGACGTAACAAAAGAGGAGGACAACGAACGGCTGGCAAAGGCGGCCTTGGAGGCGTTCGGGGGAATTCACCTGGTGGCCCCGTTTGCCGGCATCATCAAAGACGGGCTTTTTTTAGCGCCGGACCGCAGCACCGGAAAGGTGAAGGGGAAAATGTCCTTGCAGCAGTTCACCACCGTGGTCGACGTGAACCTGACCGGCGTGTTTCTCACTGTCCGGGAATGCGCCGAGCAGATGATCAACTGCGGCTGTCGTGGGTTGATCTGTCTGATATCTTCCACCGGTTCTCTGGGAACCGCTGGCCAGATCAACTATTCCGCCACCAAGGCCGGGATTTCTGTCATGCCCAAGGTGATCACGGCGGAGTTTTTCCGCCGGGGCGTCGCCGACCGTATCCGGTGCGTCGCCGTTGCACCGGGCTATGTGGCCACCGCCATCCTGGAAGGAATGGACCAAAAGGCGCTGGGAAAAATCCTCGGCAATGTTCCCATCGGCAGGCTCATCGATCCGCAGGAGGTGGCCTCCCTGGTGGGCGAGCTATACAAAAACGAGGCTCTCGCCGGCGATGTATACTACATCCACGGCGGGCTGCGTCTTGGGTCAAAAGGGTAAACCCACTCTGCGCCTGTGTGAAAAGGAGCATCGCCGCTTGCCAGCCAGAGTGAAAAGCCCCCCTTGAATCTCTGAACCTTTATATCTATACATTTGACATTCTCTTTTGGGAAAAAATCCAACAAGCAAGGCAACATCTAAACGCCTTCAATCAAGGAGCCACCATGAGCAACGTCAGCATTATCGGCGCCTACAACACGAAGTTTGGCGCGTTTGTGGAAAAGAACCGGGAGACCGGTGAGGTCCGCGACACCAAGTCATTTTATGACCTCATCATAGAAGCCGGCAAGGGCGCGCTGGAGGATGCGGGTCTCTCCGCCGAAGAGATCGACGGCATTTGGATCGGCTCGTGCTCGCCGTCGAAGTTCATCAACCAGGAACACGTCGGCCCTTTGGGGCTGGAGGTAGCGCCTGAAGAGCTGCGGTTCGTCCCCACCACCCGAACCGAGGGGGCCTGCGCCTCTTCTTCGGTGGCTTTATACAACGCCGTGTACGGCATAGAATCGGGCCGTTTCAAGCGGGTGCTTGTCATTGGTGTCGAAAAAATGAGCCTGCTGTCCACTCCCGAGGTGACACACGCCTTGGCATGCTCTTCTTTCTGGCCCGAAGAAGGGGCCCGGGGCGTGACCTTCCCGGGCCTTTTTGCCGAATACGCCAAAGGCTACATGGCGCAATATCGATTCAGCCCGGCGGACCTGAGAAAAATGTTTGCCGCCGTTTCCGCCCTGTCCTACCGCAACGGGATGGAAAATCCCCTGGCCCATTTCAGCAAGGGAAGCCCGCCGGATCGGATGAAGCTGTTCACCGCCGAAGCGATTCTGAACCTTCCCGAGGAGGGTAAGGGCGGAAACCCGCAAATCGCACCACCGCTTCGGCTCCACGACTGCTCCCTGATCTCCGACGGAGCTGCGGCCGTGGTTCTGGCCCCGTCAGACGAGGCCCGAAACATCAGCTCCCGCGCTGTGGAACTGGCCGGCATCGGCATGGCCACCGAACGGCTCCCCGAGAGCGTGAGGCCGAACATGCACGAACTGATCGCCGGCAAGGTCGCGGTCAAGCGGTCATTTGAAGAGGCCGGAATCACGATCGACGACGTCGATCTGGCCGAAGTGCACGACTGTTTTTCGATCAACCAGTTGCTGACCACCGAGGCACTGGGCCTGTCCGAAGACGGCCGGGCCGGATGGGACTACCTCGAAGGCCGTTTCACCGCTGCCGACAACTGCCCGGTCAACCTGTCGGGGGGACTCAAATCAAAGGGCCATCCGGTAGGCGCCACCGGCTGCTCCATGCACGCGCTGGTCTACAAGCAGCTCGTGGGAGAGCCGATCGGCATGGCGCCGGAGAAAAAAAAGCCGGAAGTCGGTGTCGTGTTCAATGTGGGCGGATCTGCCGCCACCAACTGTGTCACCACGATGCGCAGGCTTGGATAGGCGATATCATGGTTGATTGATCAGGTCGTTGATGGGTCCGAAAAATTGATGCGCTTTAAAGACTGTTGCCACTCGTGGTAAATGAACCAAGGGGATGGAAAAAGCCATGGACAAAAAGGCGACCTCCAACAAGCTCCCCGAGAACGGTTTTTTCAAGCGGTTGTTGGACAACATGCAGATCGGCATCATTGTCTCGGACGCTGATGGTCTTCTCATCTATATCAATGAAACCTATGCTCGGTTCCTGAACATCGATATTGAGGATTCCATCGGAAAGCACGCCACTGAAGTCATCGCCAACAGCCGCCTTCATGTCGTGGCCGAAACCGGCATTGCCGAAATCAACTATCCCCATAAATTCAAGGATACCGGCTTGCTGGTTCAGCGGGTTCCCATCAAGAAAAACGGAAGGGTCGAAGCGGTGCTGGGCCTGGTGCTGTTCGACTCGGCCACCACCGCAATGAACCTGGCCGAGAAAGTGGCCTTTCTGGAGAGCAAGCTGAAGCGGTTTCAAAAGGAACTGTCCGCGCTTCATGCAACCCGCTACCGGTTCGAGCACATCATCGGCGACAGCGAAAGCTTCCGGCAGGTGCGCAATGAAGCGCGCCACGCGGCGTCAAACGACCTTCCCGTCTTGATCACCGGCGAATCCGGAACCGGCAAAGAGCTCTTCGCCCAGGCCATTCACCACGCCAGCCCACGCAGCCCCTATCCTTTTGTCAGAGTCAACTGTGCAGCAATGCCCCGGGATCTTCTCGAGGCCGAACTCTTCGGGTACGAGAAAGGGTCTTTTACCGGTGCCGACCCCCGCGGCAAGCCCGGCAAGTTTGAAATCGCGAACATGGGGAGCATGTTCCTGGATGAAATCGGGGATATGCCGTTGGACATTCAACCGAAGCTGCTTCGCGTTCTGGAGCTCAAAGAATTCGACAGGATCGGAGGGACTGCCCTGCAAACCTCGGATTTTCGTGTGATTGCAGCCACCAACCAAAACCTGGACCGCCTCATGAAAAGCGGGCAGTTTCGGCGGGATCTATACTACCGGATCAGCGGACTTCCGATTGAAATCCCTCCCCTGCGCAAACGGCGGGAAGACATCCTGCCCTTGGCCTACTATTTGATCCAGCAGACGATCCGAGGTCCGGCCGGCAAGGGGATACGCATTCGAGAGGGGGCCGAACGGCGGCTTCTGGCCTACGACTGGCCCGGAAATGGAAGAGAACTGCTTCATGTGCTTCAGCGGATTCTTTACACCCACGATCTGGAGGCGATCGAGGAACGCCACCTTCCGGACTACCTGCTTCAGACGGTACCGATTCCCGAGCGGCGCAAGAAGACCACCCTGGCCAAGTACCTCAAAAGCGCAGAAAGATTTGCCATTGAAGACGCCCTGAAAAAAGCCGAAGGGAACAAAACCAAAGCCGCAGAGGCCCTTGGAATTCATCGCACACTTCTGTACCGAAAAATGCGTCTATTGGGGATTCACTAGATAGATGACGGAAAGCTCTCCGGATATAAAGCACATGGCCTGACGGGCCGGCGCTGGGTGCCAGTCGCCGAACCTTTGCCAAGTTACGGCACCAGCAGCACCGGCAGCTCGGAATGTTCCGCCACGCGGTGGGACACGCCGCCGAGCCAGTATTCCTTGAACCAGTCCTTGCCGGTTCTGCCCATGGCGATCATCGTGGCGCCGCGTTCCCGGGAAAGGCGGATGACTTCGGCCGCCGTCTTTCCGATCGACAGATCAGAAACCGCCTCGAAGCCGGCTTTGTTCAATCGACGGCAGTAGGCCTCCAGTCTTTTCTTGCTTTCTGTCTCCAGCTTCGCAAGTGCCGCTTTTGTCAGGCCTTTGGAGAGTTTGGCGCCGATCACGTGAACCACGATGATCTTTTCGGCCAGCCCTTTGAATCCGCTCATAAATTCGAGCGCATTTTCAGAAGGGGTCGACCAGTCCGTGGCCAGAAGGGGGCGCCTGAATATGTGGTCGTTGATCCGGGTGAGCACTTCATCGTTCCATTCGAATTGGACCATGTATTTTTCCATCAGTATCGGAGTATGGCTCCGGCGCAGCAGGTCGAGAAT
>JAIPEL010000140.1 GCA_021737185.1 Desulfobacterales bacterium
GACGCTTTCCGCTATTTTCTGCGGATATCCTGTTTGCTCACGTTCATTACCTTCAGGGCGACTTTTTGATCGTTCTCGATCACGTAGGCGATGCGCACCACATCGCCGCCTTCCGGGAAGATTCCGACCTTCGCCCGGGAAAGGTCGTATTCGCTGACGATTCCGGTCGGATTGCCGTAAGGGGCATCGTGGCTGAAATTGATGTCGAATTCCTCGATCCGGATTGTTTTGTCTTCCGCTGAATAGGCAAGGCACTTTCCCTGAGCGACTTCGGCCGCATCGAGCATCGGCACCCCTGCCGCCAATACCAGGATCGCTGCAACGGCCATTAGAACTGTCTTGAATTTCATCGAATTTTCCTCCTGTCTGGTTTACGCGCCTGCGCGTGCTTTTTTCTCCCGCAGTTCCTTGGCGGCTCCCTGGAACATGATCTTCATGATGTAGATGCAGATGGCCGTGATGGTACCGAGAATCAGCACCGCCGCCAGGATTTCGAAGTTGAACTCCTTGAGGATGATCGAAACCATGCAGCAGGCCACCGCGATACCAAAGGCGATCCGGATGCCGTAGCCCTTGGAGTATTTGGTGGCCACGGTGCCGATCTGTGCGCCGATGGCCGCCCCGGTGAGCATCACGAAGACTGCCACCAGCTCGATCCGGCCCTTCAGGGTATAGGTAAACGCGCCGTACAGGCCGGAGATCATCACCTCGAACAGGTCCGTGCCCACGGCGATGTGGGTCGGCGCCCCGATCAGATAGACCAGAGCCGGCATCCGAAGCAGGCCGCCGCCGATGCCCAGAAAGCCGGCCAGCACGCCGGTGACGTAGCTGACGATGATCGGCAGCCAGGCGCTGCAGACAAACCCCGCGGTCTTGAAATGAACCATGGGCGGGATTTTGATCTTGTGAAGCGTTCGATACCAGGTGATCCCTTCCACGCCCCGCTCGCCCGCCGCCTCACCTTTTTTTGTTTTCGATACCGCCTTATAGTAGTCGTAAAAAACCATCCAGCAGATCAGGGCCAGAAAGCCGACGTAGACCCACCGGACCACCGAGCCGACCACGCCGAGCCGCTCCAGGTACATGATCACCTGGGCCCCGCACTCGATGCCGACCATGGTGCCGGCGAGCATGACAAACCCCAATTTGTAATCGACGTTGCCGAACTTTGAGTGGCGCATGGTCGACACCATCGATTTGCCGGCGATGTGGGCGATGTCGGTGCCGATGGCAAAGGCCATGGGAAAGCCGAGGATATTCAATCCCGGGGTCACCATCCACGCCCCGCCCATGCCGAAGAATCCGCCGATTACGCCTACGGAAAAGCCGATCAACACCAACCCGGGCCAGAAGATATTCACGCCGGCGATCGGCATGTACATGTAGAGCCAGTCTGCCGTTAAAAATTCCATGGTTCGCCTCCTGTATAGTGTGGTGCAGTCTTAGTGTTCGACGATATCCCGGCTGTGGAGATCAAGTCCGGTCCTCTCCATGATCTGGTCCATCAGCCACCCGAGAAATGCCCCGTATACGGCCGTCAGGACCACCGCCCAGACTGCGAACAGCAGGATGTTCGTGTTGTACAGGTTGGCGAAGTATTTCAACACCCCGCTTTCGATGACGCGGGTGTCTGCCACCACCACCAGTTCGCTTGCTTTTTTACCTGCCGCCCAAAGCAGCTCTGGCGCCGTCAGCCAGAGCCCCGTCAACACCGCCGCGACTTTGGTTTTCCATTTTCTCATGACGCCTCCTCTTGTTGGTTCATTTCAAAGACCTTCTCCGGTCCGCAGCGCTTCTTTCAAATTCCAGGGGCATTCGTATACCCAGTTTCACCAACAGATCAGCAAGTACCGTGCCACGGCCGCTCTCGGCACGATTCGGGCAAACCGAAAACTCGAATATTAATCATAACCTATAGAAATATTATTAAATAACAGCTATGGCCGCCGTTACGGAAAAATCCTGATATTGTTTCCTGCAACAGATGTGAAAGGTTCTTTGCGCGATTTTTCTTGATTTTTTGCGCCAGGTCGCTCATAAAAAACAAATCCATTGAATTTTGAACCATAAACCCCGGCGGCAACGGGAATAACAGGAGAGCGTGTGTCGATTTTCGACAAAAAGTGGCAGATTTCAGGACTCAGGGGGTTGAAAAACGGACTGTGGGCCCGCAGCCTCCACACCAGGCTGATTTTGTGGCTCATCCCGCCGGTGATGACCATTCTCCTGATCACCGGCTACCTCTCCTATCGGATCAGCTACCAGTTCATCAACACGGCCCTGGAACGGACGGTCAAGCTGCAGACCCGCGCCATCGCCCACGACATCGAGCAGTTTTTCGACCAATGCAAGCAGGATCTCCTTTTTATCGCGCAAAGCCCCGCGGATATCGACCAGATCGGGTCTTTTCTCGCAAAAAACAGGATGGCAGGCGGAATCGAATACCAGATGGCGGCCTTTTTTGCGCAAAAAAACGCGGTTCATCATGTCGTTGTTGCCGATGAGAAAGAGTTTGCGCCGATTTCGTCTGGAGAAATCGCGCAGATTGAACCGAACCCCATGCTTCTTCTCGGTTCTTTGGCGTCGCTGAAGCCCGGATCGGTATGGATTTCTCCTGTCACCGAGCTCGAACTTCCATTGGCCACCCCGGAGCAACCCAACCGCCGGGTATCTTCCCAGGTGATCGAATTCGTAACGCCTCATGTGGGAGGCGACGGCCGCATCGATGGATTTTTTGTGCTCACGGTAGACATCGTCAAGATCCGGAACATTCTTTCGGTGTTCAATTCCCCAGAGTCCCCGATCTGGTCTTATCCACGCACTCCCGAGGTCCGCTACAGCTTTCTGGTCGACCAGGAAGGGTGGATTCTTTTCCAGTCCGAGGGCCCGGAAAAGGAAAATGCACCGCTTTCCACCTACCTGGCCCGCTCCGGCCTGGAGGGGACGCTGGGAAAGCCGGGTCTGCCCGGCGCGTTCCGCCCTGCCTCGCACTACGGCTATTTCTGGAAAATGGTCAAGGATATCCGCAGCGGCGTTTTCGGCCTCATCAAGCCCAAAGATTACAGAGACATTCACATCGGCCACAAGGAACATTACCTGGCCTACAGTCCGGTGTATTTTAAAACGGCGCCGGAGACGACGCCGGCAGTCTATGCCGGCGTCGCCTATGTGGACATCAGCCGCCTCACCCTGGCCGCCGGATACAAACAGGTCGACGTCATGTTCATCATCACCCTGGCATCGTCCGTTCTCGTGGCGCTGCTCATTTTTTTGCTGGGCCGGGCCGTCACCCGGCCGCTTCTTCACCTTGTGCATGCGGTCGAACATCGGCAGGAAACCGGGCATCTCGAGCCGATCTCCCTGCCCTACCGCGGCTACGAGGTCAGCGCCCTGCAGACCGCCATCAACGGCCTGATCCAAACGGTCTCGGCCCAGTTGAATCAGATCCGGAAGAAGGATCGGGCCATCTACGCGGCGACCCTCAAGGAGGCGGCCTGGGTCCCGGAAGAAACCCAGGGGCAGGATCTGATTCAGACCTGTCCGGAAATCCCGCAAATCGTCGGTACTGGCACGAAAATTGATTCCCTGAAAAATGAAATCCTCAAGGCGGCCCGGGTGGACGTGGACGTCTTGATTCTGGGAGAAACCGGTACCGGCAAGCAGCTTGCCGCAGAGGCGATCCACGACCTGAGCGCCCGCAGCGAGCGGCCCTTCATCTCCATCAACTGCGGGGCCCTGGATGAAAACCTGCTGCTCGATACCCTCTTCGGCCACATCCGCGGCGCCTTTACCGAAGCCAAAACCGACCGGAAAGGGGCCTTCCTCGAGGCCCACGGCGGGACCCTGTTTCTTGACGAAATCCAGACGGCTTCGGCCCGGGTGCAGCAGTCGATGCTCCGGGTACTGGCGGTTCGAAAAATCAAGCCCCTGGGCAGCGACCGGGAGATCGACGTGGACGTGAGGATCATCACCGCAAGTAATGCGGACTTGAAAACGTTGATCGCTGAAAACCGTTTCCGGGAGGACCTCTACTACCGTTTGAAGGTCCTCACCATCCATACCCCTCCTCTGCGGGATCATATGGAGGACGTCCCTTTGCTGGCTCGACACTTTCTCCAGGCCCAGGGCCGGCAAAAAGGGCTGAAGGTGCTCGGCCTCAGCCGCGGTGCCCTGGAAAAGATGAAGCAATACGATTGGCCCGGAAACGTGCGGGAACTGGAAAACTGCATCCTCCGGGCGGCGGTGATGGCCGAAAGCCGCATCATCCAGGCAGAGGACCTCTTCATCGATGCTTCCGCAGACCAAAATCCGTCACAGGAAGCGCTTGCGCCCGAGGTGCACCCCGCCCCCGGCCAAGGCGCCCCGGAAAACTTCGATCGTTCCGGGCTCGAACTCAATCTCAATCCGCGTCAGCAAAAGGCGATGCCCGGCATTCGAGAGCGGGCCAGCATCACCCGAGGCGAATACCAAAAGCTGGCCGGCGAAAGGATATCCTCCCGTACCGCTGTCTACGACCTGAAAGACCTGGTGGAAAAAGGCGTTCTTTATAAGGTGGGAAAAGGACCGGCAACCCGCTATTGTTGGCGCCCGGCAAAGCCCGACCCCCCCGAGGAGGCCGAATGATCCGCCGCCTGTTCGGCAAACGAAGCCAGCGCAGCTTGGAAAAGCGCGCCCGCCTGATGGATGCCTTCCGGGTAAAATACGCCAACTTCAAGACCCTGCTCGAATCCAACTCGGAGCTTCTCAAAATCATTGCAGACATCGAAGGCAAGCTCCGGGGACAGATGGTGTTCGGCCTGTCGTATATCGAGGCCCAGACCATGCGCTCGATATTTCACTGCGCCCGGATGATCCAATGCCTTGAACACATGGCCGGCAAACCGATTCCCGGCCTGAACCGCGCCCTTTCAGACATTCACCGCCAGATCAAGGCCGAGCAGGGAAACGTCCCGGCGCCGAAAATCTCCGACTACACCCTGGACTATGACATCGCCGAGTCCGGAATCTACCAGATCTCCCGGGAAAGCGTCGAATCGGTCGGGGAGAAAAACGCCAACATCTGCGAGGTGGCAAACCGGGTGGGGCTCCCGGTGCCCAGAGGGTTTGCAATCACCACCTCCGCCTTTCACCGGTTCATTTCCCACAACCGCCTGGAAGCGTCCATCTCCCGGCTGAAACAAAAGCTCGACATCATCGACACCGAAACCGTGGTCCAGGTCAGCGGTGAAATCCAGCAGCAGGTGTCCGAATCCAAGGTTCCCGAAGACCTCGCCGAGGCCATTTACGACGCCTACGACCGGCTTCAACAAACGGCCGCATCTAACGGCGACGTCAAGGTCTCCATGCGCAGCAGCGCACTGGGCGAAGACAGCAGCCTTTCCTTTGCCGGCCAGTACCTGACCCGGCTCAATGTGACCCGGGAGCGGATCCTGGATGAATACGTCGCGATTCTGGCCAGCCTTTTCAGTTCCAGGGCCATTTCCTATCGGCTGCACATGGGAATCCCCTTTCAGGAAGCCGCCATGGCCGTGGCCTGCCAGGAGATGATCGAGGCTTCGGCAAGCGGCGTCATGTACACCCGCAACCCGTTGAATCCGCTTGAAAACCGGATCCAAATCCATGCGGTGTGGGGACTCGGTCCCTATGCCGTGGACGGCGTGGTTCCGCCCGATGTCTTCATCCTGGAAAAAACCGAACCGGTTCAACTGGTGGACTCGCGGATTTCGGAAAAAACCGTCCGCCTGTCCCCGGCCGCCGAAGGCGGACTGCTGGAAGAGCCGGTCGGCCGTGAACACCAGAAAATGGCATGTCTGAGCGAGGACCAGGCATCGGCCCTGGCCGAATACGGAATGCGGTTGGAATCCCATTTTGGAAAACCCCAGGATGTGGAATGGGCCTTGGACCGGGAAGGAAGGCTGGTGATCCTCCAGGCCCGTCCGCTGCGGGTGGAAACCGGAGAAGCCGGCGCCAGGACCCACCTCACCGCCCCGGTCCCGGGCTTTGGCATCCTTCTGGAAGGCGGCGCCGTCGCCTGCGCAGGGGTGGGATCCGGGCCGGCTTTCCATATCCACAGCGAGGCCGATCTTCTGGCGTTTCCCGACGGCGGGGTGCTGGTCTGTGCCCACTCCTCTCCTCAGCTGGTGATGGTCATGGGCAAGGCGAGGGCCATCGTCACCGATGCCGGCAACATCGCCGGCCACATGGCGTCCCTGGCCAGGGAATACATGATTCCAACGATGTTGAATACGGTAGAGGCCACGGTGCGCATCCCCAACGGAGAGGAAGTCACGGTCGACGCATTCAACGGCCGCATCTACCGGGGACGAGTGCAACCGCTGCTGGATTCGAACCTCAAGCGGGGGGGCTTTATGACCGGCACTCCAGCCTATCGGGCCCTTCGCCGGCGTGCCGACCTGATCGTTCCCCTAAATCTGCTCGATCCCCGGTCCTCTCATTTTTCTCCGGAAAACTGCCGGACCATCCATGACATCATGCGCTACATCCACGAAAAGTCCTACCAGGAGATCTTTCAGCTCGGAGACCACGTCACGGGCCGCGGCAAACTGTCAGTCCGCCTCAAGGGGCCGATTCCCATCGATCTTTACGTTATCGATCTGGGCGGCGGCCTGGCCGTGGATGCGACCACCGTTTCTTCCATCACCCCGGACCAGGTCCTTTCCGTGCCCTTCAAAGCGATGCTCCAGGGGATGCTCAACGAGGGGCTCCGGACGCTGGAACCGCGGCCGGTCAATTTCGGTGGTTTTTTTTCGGTGATGAGCCGCCAGATGCTTACCCCGCCCAACATTTCCGTGGAACGCTTCGGAGACCGCAGCTATGCGATCATCTCCGACCGCTATCTGAACTTCAGCTCCCGGGTCGGCTACCATTACAGCATTTTGGACTGCTACTGCGGAAAGACCCTGGCCAAGAACTACATCAATTTCGAGTTCAAGGGCGGGGCGGCCGACGACCTGCGGCGAAACCGGCGCGCCAGGGTCATCGAGTGCGTGCTGACGGCCATGGGCTTTTTCGTCCGCACCAATGCCGACCGGGTAACGGCTCGCTATGCCAAGGCGGAAGCCTCGGAAATCGAAAAGACCCTGGACCAGCTCGGACGGCTTCTCATCTATACCCGGCAAATGGACATGCTGATGCACAGTGAAGATCTGGTCAAAGAAATGGCCGACCACTTCATGAACGGCAACTACTGTCTGCTGCCGGCCGCTGTCCAGGAACCGGAAACCCCTCTTTCGGAATCAGGGGGATCCACATAGGAGAACATTCGATGACGTATCTACGGAAAACAGTGATCGTGCTGCTAACTGCGGTCCTGGCCGTGGCCGGGTGCGCTGGAATGAGGGAATCGTATCGATCGAGTCAGTTCGAAACCCGCTCCTTTGAGCTTGTGCGGGCAATTCGGTGGGGGGAATACGAAATGGCCGTTGCCTTCCTGGACAAAGAGGCAGAAGCTCCGGACCCCGAGATTTTCCAGGCGGTAAAGATCTCCGATTACAAAACCGGCGCCTATCAGATTTCCGAGGACGCCATGCGGATCACCCAGCCGGTGACCTTCCGCTACTATCGAACCGACATCTACACAGAGCGGTCGACAACGGTGGAGATGGTCTGGAAATACGACACCGACAGGGGAGACTGGTTTCTGCTAAGCGGTTTCCCCTCATTTTAGCGCCCAGCTGCAGCGGCGATCTTAGAAAAGACGATGTTCGTGGGCTTTTCGGCAAGGCAGCAGCAAGCCGGTCAATGCGCTAAAATGTTGAAAGATCCCGCCTGCGGCGAGAATCTTTAAAAAACAAACTCGACAACAGAAAAAACGGCAACGCCATTTTTTGGCCTATCCCAGCTTCGCGGAACGCGAAGCTTTTATAAAATCGTGCAAGCGATTTTATTTCAGTTCTTCGGCCAGTTTTTTCCGGACTTTTTCGGCGATTTCCGTTTCGAACTGGCGGGCGATGTGTTCACCCCGAAGCTGGTTGTCCTTCCGGAAAACTTCTTCTTCGAGCTCACCGGAGGCTTTTTTCTTATAGATTACCTTGGCATTGATGGTGATGCAGACGTCCATGTCCTCGGTCACGTTCAGGCAGATCATGTTTTCTCCCCGATAATTCGGTGAATATGGAGTTCCGTGCTCGATGGCACAATTTTGGTTACCTATCCGAGAGTAAAAAAATTCACCGCCGGGACGCAAAGGGCGCAATGCAAAATCTTTCTGCATTTTGTCTGCGAATCCTCTGCGGCCTCCGCGCCTCAGCGGTGAAATAATTGTCCCAATCATTCTCCCGACAAATACTACGCGCGCAGCAGCTCGATGTTGACCCGCCAGACCAAGGCCCAGATCCCGGACGCAGTCAACAGTTCCTCAATGGAGCGGTCAAAAAGCACCTTGATCCGGGCTCCGAACTCCTCATCCGGCTTCCAGTACAGATAGTACACGGGAATCCGGGGAAACGGCAGCAGCCGGAAAGACAGGTCGGCCATGTCCCCGGGCGTTCCCCCGAGATGGTGCGCTGCAGCCTGCCGAAATCCTGCCGGATCGTTTGCATATCGCTCCAGCATCGGCTTCATGTTCAGCTCGTGGGACCCTGCAAAGTGCGGGGCGCTCTTTAGATCGTTTGTGGCGGCCAGCTCTCCGGCAAGCGGCACCAGGTGCTCGACCCGATTGAAATAAAGGAGGGTCACCAGGGTCAACATCGGATCGGACACCGGCAGCCAGTCGTCCTCGACGCGCTGGGCAAGCTCCCTTTTTTGCGGATCGATTCTCACGACCGCGTTCAGAAAAGGAAAGATCACCCCTCCCTTGCCGTCGGCTTCTCCCAGGACAAAATTGCTCACCGCCATCGGATCCTTTCGGGCCAGCGTCTTCCAGAACGATTCGGGCACCTCTATGGGTCGGTTGTTCCAGTCCATGGCCGGGGGCAGCTCGCTGCGCCTTCGCGCCTGCATGGACAAAAACCCGGGGCTGAACGGGTATGGGCCGGTGGAAAAATTTTCACACGGGAAACCACCGCAGTCGCGAAGGCAGTATTGGACACGGTTGAGAACCGCACACTCGAGTATGGTGCAGGTACCGCCGAAGGCCCGGCGCTGGGCCGCGAGTTTTTTCTCGGCCTCAGGGCTTTTGCCGGAGCCGCAGGTCGAGCAGATCCCCATCAGCTGAAGCTTGCACATGTCGCAGTTGATGCCGCAGGCGCCTGTGGGCATGGGGGAATCCTCCGGATTCTGAAATTAATCTTCGACGAAAAGATTTCATGAATGCGGTTCTCCGGAAAGCTCAAGTTATCTACTTGCTGTGACCGGATCTGTCACACAGAGCTGTTATAACAGCCTCTACAATTCCAAAAAAGGAGGCTGTTATGAGAGACTTTGCGATCACCGA
>JAIPEL010000030.1 GCA_021737185.1 Desulfobacterales bacterium
CGCGACAGAGCGCGTCCCTCCAACGGTCGATACGACCGGCGCCCCATCAATGGTTCGTCCGTTACGCGGACTTTGGCGGAGCCCTGCGGTGCCGCCTTGTGATACCCAAGGTTCGAACCTGATCGCGTTTCGAGAAACAAGAACCTTCCATGAAGATGAAAAAATGAGTATGAAGGGCATGCTGCCCAATCTGTGGGAAAGGTGTTTTTTTGAAAAAGACCGGCCTCGTCATATTGGCATTTCTGGGTACCCTGGCTGCCGCCTTGATCGTGGCAGTGGCCTACGGGCACTACCTGTTCCACCTCCAAGTCGAAGCGGAAATCGACAGCCTGCTGAACCGGGCCCGGCAATCCCCGGCCGACTTGGTGGATTTGGAGCAACTGGACCGGCTCCCGAATCTGCTTCAGCGGTATTTTCGCTTTACTCTGGTAAATCGAGGCACCTATATCCGCTCGGCAAACCTGATGTTTTCCGGCCTGTGTCGAACCGGGTCGAACAGGCCCTGGCTTCCCATCGATGGCCGCCAGGTCCTGTGCGCCGTTCCGCCGGGATTTGTCCGGTCCACCAGCAAGACCATCGCGCCCGCTGTTTGGGTCAAAAGCCGGGACCGCTATATGGATCGACGGGGAAGCGCCCTATCCAAGATCTTTTCCGTCGTCGATGTGGTCGATGACGAAGGAGGTCCCCTGGATCAATCCGAACTGCTGCGGTTTTTGTCAGAAGCAGTTTGGATTCCCACGGTTTTGCTGCCCGGAAAGAATGTTGGATGGGAGCCCATCGATGAATCCTCGGCCAGGGTGGTCATTACCGACGGTGACAACCGGGCCGCTGCACGGGTGGCTTTTGGCGATGACGGCTCGATTCTACAGATCACCACGTCAGGCCGATACCGGAAAATGGACGAAGAGTATCGCCGAACCGGATGGAGCGGGATCTATCGAAACTACCAAACGATCGACGGCGTAAGGGTTCCGACCGAGATGGAAGCGGTCTGGCACCTGGATTCCGGCGACTTCAACTACGCTTTGTTTTTTCTGAGCAGGGTGGAATACGATCGCAGAAGGTAGGACTCGCCTCAAGTGGGAGTTGGAGTGCATCCGAACGTGATTTGGCGCCGGAAATCCGTTTTCTTGCAAAGCGGGAGCGTGGTGATTATTATGGGTTCGCTATGACAGAATATAATGAAAAAATACCCAATCCGAAAGAGCTGGAAAAGGAAATCAGCGAGTTTCTCTCCAAGAAATTCGGTGACAGTGTGAAGATCGTCTCCCCTGTGGTGATGGCCCAGGAAATGCCCGCGGCCTCGGAAAAGGCGCCCAAGAAAGGGTCGCGCAAGCTCAAGTTCGACTTGAAACCCGAGGAGCTGATTGCCTATCTGGACCGCTACGTGGTCCGTCAGGACCGCGCCAAGGCCATATTGGCCACCAAGATCTGCACCCACTTCAACCGGATCCAGCAAAGCAATAAAGATGAAGCGTCTGTGCCCGACATGGTCGGCACCATCAAAAACAATGTACTGATGATCGGACCCACCGGCGTCGGCAAGACCTACATGATCAAGCTGATCGCCAACCGGATCGGCGTTCCCTTCGTCAAGGGAGATGCCACCAAATTCAGCGAGACCGGATATGTCGGCGGAGATGTGGAGGACCTGGTCCGCGACCTGGTGCGGGAGGCCGACGACGACATCGAGCTGGCGCAATACGGCATCATCTACATCGACGAAATCGACAAGATTGCTTCCAGCCGGAACTTTGTCGGTGCCGATGTGTCCCGCACAGGCGTTCAACGGGCGCTGCTCAAGCCCCTGGAAGAGACGGAAGTCGATCTGAAGGTTCCCCATGATCCGATTTCCATGATGCAGGAGATCGAACGCTTCCGCAAGACCGGAGAGCGGGACCAGCGTTCGGTCAACACGAAAAATATCCTCTTCATCGTCAGCGGCGCCTTTACCGACCTGGTCCCCATCGTTCAGAAGCGGATGACAAAGCAGGGAATCGGGTTCGGCGCCGATATCCGCAAGGCCTCGGAGGACATCGACATCTTGCGGCATGTGCGGTCCGAAGATTTTATCGAATTCGGTTTCGAGTCCGAGTTTGTGGGGCGTCTTCCGGTAAGGGCTGTTTTCGAACAGCTTGCCGAAGAAGATCTCTTTGAAATCATGCGCAATCCCAACAACCCGATCATGCTCGGCAAAAAGCTCGATTTTGCCGCCTACGGCATCGAAATCAAATTTTCAGAAGAAGCGCTGCACCTCATTGCAGAGCAGGCATTTACCGAAAACACAGGGGCCCGGGGCCTGGTCAGCGCAGCGGAAAACCGCCTCCTCGTCTTTGAAAAACGCCTGCCCTCCACGGACCTGACCCGATTTCCGGCAACCCGGGAAATGATCGAAAATCCGGAAAAGGGCCTGGAAGCGCTCCTGCGCCAGGAAAGCAAGGAATCGACGGCCGCTGAATTCGAACGCCTCATCGAAGAAGAAAAAGCGTATGTCGCTGAATATGTAAAGAAAAACGAAAAGAACTTCAGCAAGCGGTTCGGCCTCACCCTGACCGATTCCCGCATCCAGGCAGTCGCCTCCTACTACACGCGCAATGCCATGGACATCGGTGCCGTCGTGGGAAAGGTCAAAGACCTGTATGAAGATATCAAGTCCCTGGAGCTGACGTTCTACAAGAAGCATGACATCAACATCGTCCTAGAGGACGATGCCGTGGACTTTATCCTCGAACTGGTGCTGGACGCCGATCTCGATATCACCGAGTACAGCCAGCGGCTTTCCGCCAGCTTCGAACACGGTCTGAAGCTGATCCGCGACAAAACCGGACAGAGCCGGTTTTTCATCGGCCGAGGCGCCCTCCAGGACCCGGAAACCTTTATCAGCAACCTCATCAAGAAGGAACTGCAGCGCTTGCCCGACTCGGCTTCTCAATAGCCGAAACCGAGCGCTTTCCTTCTTCAACGAAAGCGATATCTCATGATCGGCATCTCCAAGCTTTACTGCGGAACCGTGGAGCCCTCGGATGCGCTTCGCTATGGGCGAATGTCTTCCAGCCTCCCGTCCCATCTGCTGCAGTTTTCCGCCGACAAACGGCCGGTGGTCGTCTGGAATGCAACCCAAAAATGCAATCTCAAGTGCGTTCACTGCTATGCGCACGCCACGGATGTTTCGACCGAAGACGAGTTGACTACGGAAGAAGGCCGAGCCCTGATCGACGATTTGGCCGGATACGGGGTGCCGGTTTTGCTTTTCTCCGGCGGCGAACCGCTGGTCCGAAAAGACCTTCCTGAACTGGCCGCCTACGCGGTCGAAAAGGGAATGCGGGCGGTCATCTCCACCAACGGCACCCTGATCACCCCCGCTGTGGCGCGGACCCTGAAAGAAATCGGGCTTTCCTATGTCGGGATCAGCCTCGACGGCATGCGGGAGGTCAACGACCGCTTCAGAGGCGTGAAAGGCGCCTTTGACAAAGCCGTTGAAGGCATCGAAAATAGCCGGACCGCCGGGATCAAGGTGGGCCTGCGGTTTACTATCAACAAGGCCAACGCGGCGGAAATCCCAGGCATTTTCGATCTTCTGGAGGAAAAAGACGTCCCGAGAGTCTGTTTCTATCACCTGGTCTATGCCGGAAGGGGCTCGAATCTGGTGGAGCAGGATCTGACCCACGAAGAGACCCGCAAGGCGGTCGACCTGATCATCGAACGAACGCGGGATCTGCACCAGCGGGGAAAACCCAAGGAAGTCCTCACCGTCGACAACCATGCAGACGGTCCCTACGTCTACCTTCGCCTGCTGGAAGAAGATCCCGAGCGGGCCAAGGAGGTCTATGAACTGCTCCAGATGAACGAGGGCAACAGCACCGGCCGGGGCATCGGCTGCGTCTCATGGAACGGCGATGTTCATCCGGACCAGTTCTGGCGTCATTACAGCTTCGGCAACGTCCGCAAGCGCCCCTTTTCGGAAATCTGGTCCGACACCTCCGATCCGCTCATGGCCCGACTCAAGGACAAAAAGCCTCATGTGAAAGGACGATGCGCCTCTTGCCGGTGGCTCGAT
Organism: Desulfobacterales bacterium; assembly: GCA_021737185.1. GTDB lineage: Bacteria > Desulfobacterota > Desulfobacteria > Desulfobacterales > CAFBRK01 > JAIPEL01. Next base: position 4,058 of record JAIPEL010000030.1, read on the forward strand.
ATCTGTGCCGGAAATTTTCGGGTACGGGCCGAAGCGGTTACCGGCGATCTCTGGGCCCCGGACCCGGCCTGCTACCTGACCGACGAAGAAATCGGCATCGCCCTGTCCTGAACGCCTGAAAAAAGCCTCAGGCGTTCAGGACAATGAACTCCGGCTCCGCCGGAGTAATAAAATATGCGCTTATCCGGAATCCTCAAGCTCCAGTTTCGGGGAGCCGGAGGCCGTGGGGTTTTTGGCTTGGAGGGCCACGCTCCGTCGTGGCCGGCATTTGGTCGTTACCGGCAAGGCGGACTAGACTGCGCGCGTCCCTCCACCGGCTCCGGCTACTGGTATATTATCCAGCGGTCGAATGCAGCCCCGCCGTCAGCCGCGGTCACGACCAAATTGATTGAACAATGATACTAAAAAAGATTGAACCGCAAAGTTCGCCAAGGGCGCCAAGATTTTTGTCCGAATCGGGTCGCCGGGGAAACTGCCCCCCGGCTCACGATTCGGCCAAATAGCCCATGCCTGCGGCAGGCTGTGGCGTCGGCTTTCGAGGGAAGCACAGAAGATGGTAATCTCGGAGATCCTTCGAGCCCGATGCATAAAACGGGCGAAACCATTTGCGGGATCGTAGGCCGGCGGCTTGTCCGGCGTAGCCGTAGGCGAAGACGGAAGCCGGACACCCGACACCGCAAATCGCTTTTCCCTTGGCCTGCCCCGGCGAAGCCGAAGGCGAAGACGGAAGCCGGACACCCGACACCGCAAATCGCTTTTCCCTTGGCCTGCCCCGGCGAAGCCGAAGGCGAAGACGGGCGCCCTTCGCGCTCTTGAGCGGCTTGTGGGGTCGTAGCTCACAGAGCGAAGCCCCAAGCGGGCGGTTACATGGTTTTGCTTAACAAATAAATAGCGTACCGACCCGGACCCGCCCAAACTCTGATAACTTTCCAACACGGAGACGCCATGCAATTCCCCGACTATCGGCCCAGACGGATGCGGCAAAGCGAGGCCTTTCGTAGAATGATCCGGGAGACCGTCCTGACCACCGACGATTTGATTCTTCCCTTGTTTGCCGTAGGCGGCAAGAAGGTCAAAGAGCCGATTGCCTCCATGCCCGGCCAGTTTCACCTGTCTTCGGATCACCTAACGACGGTCTGCAAACAGGCGGCAGACGCGGGGATTCCTGCGGTGATTCTGTTCGGCATTCCTGAAAAAAAGGACCCGCTCGGAACCGGGGCATACGCAAAGGACGGTACCGTGCAGCGGGCGGTAAAGGCGGTCAAGGATGCTGTCCCCGATCTTTCGGTAATTACAGATGTCTGCCTGTGCCAGTACACGGATCACGGCCACTGCGGGATGCTGGACGGCCAGATCATCGACAATGACGCCACCCTCGATCTGCTCGCCCGCACCGCCGTTTCCCACGCGGAAGCCGGCGCCGACATGGTGGCGCCTTCGGACATGATGGACGGAAGGGTGGCCGAAATCCGGGAGGCCTTAGATGAAGGCGGTTTTGAACGGGTGCCGATCATGTCTTACGCGGCCAAATACTGCTCGGCTTACTACGGTCCGTTCCGGGAGGCGGCCGATTCGGCACCCAAGTTCGGAGACAGACGGACCTACCAGATGGACCCGGCCAATGCCGAAGAGGCCGTGCGCGAAGCCACCCTCGACATCGAGGAAGGAGCAGACATCATCATGGTCAAGCCGGCTCTCGCCTACCTGGATGTCATTTACCGCATCCGGCAGGAGTTCGACCTGCCCGTGGCGGCCTACAATGTCTCCGGAGAGTATGCCATGATCAAGGCGGCAGAGCAGATGGGGTGGCTCGACGGCCAAAAAGTGATGATGGAAACCCTGACGGCCATCAAGCGGGCCGGAGCGGATATGATACTGACGTACTTTGCGCTGGAGGCGGCCAAGGCTTTGGGACGCTGAGGCTCAGCATTGGAAACGATCCTGGATGCTGGATCCTGGATCCTGGATAGAGGCCGAAGAAAGCCAGCGAAGGTTTTTAACCAGCATCCAGGATCAAGAATCAAGGATCGAGTGCTCCTGAATCCCTTGTCCTTCATATGGTTCCCCAATAGCAAATCACGAATAACGATTATATCGAAGTCAAAAAAGAACATGCACCCCGATACTGAAAACAAGAACAACGTCTCCACCCTCCGCCTGGTGGCCTGGGAGGTCACCCGCAACTGCAATCTTTCCTGCGTTCACTGCCGGGCGGCGGCCACCTGCGGCCCTTACACCGGAGAACTCGATACCCCGTCGGCCTTCAAGCTGCTCGACGAGGTCTCCCGGACCGGCAGCCCCATCGTCATTTTGACCGGCGGCGAGCCCTTGCTCAGGGAGGATATTTTCGACATCGCCGCCTATGGCACGAAAAAGGGGCTCCGGATGGTCATGGCGCCCAACGGGACCTTGATCACTTCCGCGTCGGCGCAAAAGATGGTCGAGGCCGGGATTCAGCGGATCAGCATCAGCCTCGACGGCGCCACGGCAGAGCGGCATGACCGGTTCCGGGGCGTGGAAGGCGCCTTTTCCGGGGCGCTTTCCGGCATCGAACACGCCAAGGCGGCGGGACTCGAGTTTCAGATCAACACCACGGTCACTCAGGCCAACCTGAAAGACATCGAAAAAATCCACCGGCGGGCCGAAGAACTCGGCGCGGTGGCCCACCACATCTTTTTGCTCGTTCCCACAGGACGAGGCAAATACATCATCGATCAGGAAATCACCGCAGAGCAGTACGAAGCGACATTGAACTGGTTCTACGACCAGCGCAACAAGACCGCCATGCAGCTCAAGGCCACTTGCGCCCCGCATTACTACCGGATTCTGCGCCAGAGAGCCCGGCAGGAGGGAAAGAAGGTGACCTTCCAGACCCACGGCCTGGATGCGGTCACCCGGGGGTGTCTGGGCGGAACCGGCTTTTGCTTCATCTCCCACCGGGGAATCGTTCAGCCTTGCGGGTTTCTGGACGTGCCCTGCGGCGACGTCACCAAAACCCCGTTTCACGAGATCTGGGAGCACTCCAAAGTCTTTCAAGACCTTCGCAACTTTTCCGCCCTCAAGGGAAAATGCGGCCGCTGCGAGTACAAGCGTGTGTGCGGCGGCTGTCGGGCCAGGGCGTATGAGGCCACCGGCGATTACATGGCCGAAGAGCCGCTTTGCAGCTACCAACCGTAAAATTTCTTCGAAATTTTACTTTGTGCGGCTTCGCCGCATTTTTCTAAGTTACCCCCTCTCCGGAAGGCCTGCACCTGCCGCCCCCTCAGGTATGGTGTGGCCCAAATAATAGAAAAAAATTCTACGCCTTGTCGCCGAGATTCTATTTCGTCATTCCCGCGAAAGCGGGAATCCAGAGGCGGTTTTGGCCGGACTGCCGCTTTTGCTGGAGTGTCTATCTTTTCTAAGCTGTTTCTGAGATGTAACACTGGTAACCGTTCCAATCGACATATCATCGGTTTTGGGCCCCGCAAAACGGCTTTTGAATCAGGCATCCCCATGGCTCTCGTCTCGTTGCGCTCGGGACATGGTCGGAACGACGAATTTCGATGAACGGCTCTTTTCTTGAGATTCCATTGGGGCTCTGATATATGAAAATGGACGGGCTGATGGGCAGGGGCAATTCAAGTTACCTACGAAATCTCGGGCTCCAATCAACCATTCGACCATTCAACTGATCGCCCCTCGTCCTTCCCCTTCAGCGTCAACTCGGACGCCAGCATGTGTTTTCTTCCCTACGGAGGCACGCCATGAAGGTTTGCGATCTGATGATTCCCGAGCCGATCACCGTTGGCGAGAGCGCTTCGATCCAGGACGCGATCGAAACGATGAAGATCAATTCCATCCGTCATCTGCCGGTCGTGAACAAACGGAAACATCTGAAAGGCTTTATCACCCTTGCCGATCTCAAGGCGGGACTTTTGCCCAGCATGATCGGAGACATTTCACTGGCCGACCTCATCATCCGGGATCCGATCGTGGTGGGCCCCGACGACGACGTGGAAATCGCAGCCCAGCTCATCTACAAGCACAAGATCGGGGGGATACCGGTGGTCGAAGACGGCAAGCTGGCCGGCATCATCACCGAGACCGACATCCTGCGCGCCTTCATCGACATGATGGGGATTCTGACCTCATCGTCGAGGATAGACGTGGTCATCGAGGAAAAACCGGGGGCCTTTAAAAAAGCGGCGCAAATCATTGAAGACAGCGGCGGAGACGTCATCAACGTGGGCATGGCGGCCCGAAAGCGGGGCAAGCGAACGTACTACTTCCGCCTTTCGGCCTGCAAGACCAACAGCATTCGAAAGGCGCTGGAAAAAGAGGGCTTTACGGTCTCGGCCAATATGGACTGATAAAATCGCCGGCGCGATTTTATTGGAGTTCGCGCGCCGCGAAACAAACAAAAAAACAAACTACCCCTCGGCGTTTCCTGAACCGACCGCTTAGGACAATTCACCCGTCCGAGGGTTCGGCAGGTATGATAGCGCCGCACAACTCGCAACGGTATCGCGCGACACCGTTTTCTTCTGCCTCCACCTCATCGAAGTCGTCCCTTTTGATACAGTCTTTTTCGAAGCACTCGGGGCAGTAGCCCGCCTCCAGATCGTCCGGCTTGATGGTCAGATGGCAGTGCCGGCAGCGGAGCCGGTTTTTCTCCTTCGGCAGAAGTACGATTTTGGCGTGGCTGCAGGTGTTCAAACCTGGCCTTCCAGGGCATTGAGTACTAGGGTGATCGGCCGCTCCTCTTCACTTTTTCCGGAAAAGCGGATCGGGCCGGGGCGACGATAATGATCGTCTCCCGGCGCTGCTGCCAGCCATTTTTCTCGCAGCGCTTCAAGGACGCGAAATGACGTCGAGTTGGTATCGACGACGCTTTTTTCGATCACCAGGGCCAGGCGCCCCTTTCGCTCCTCCAGACGCATGAGACCGGAGATGGGAATCCCGATGGGTGTCCAGGTCTCAAAGTCGTGTTCCAGATTTTTGACGGCCGCCATCTGGCCGGTGGCCTTGTTGGCAACCAGGGAAAAAGCGGTGTGCCCCAGATTGTATGTATAGATGCAGTCGAAGCGGGTCGGATCCGATCCCCTGCCGTCGTACCCGTAGAAATGGATCTGGGTCTTGAAGTTCGGCACCGATTTTTTGAAGATCTTTTCCAGCGGTTCGGGCAGCGGCTTTTTCTCCTCTATAAGCCCTTCTTTGGCCATCTCCTGGCTCAATGTTTTCAAGGAAAAAATCGACTCCTTGACCAGCAGGTACTCTTCTCCCTCGAATTTCTGAAACAGGGCCGGACCGAATCTGTCCGGGTCGAGTCCGCCTTTTTTCATCGTCTTTTCGTAGTACTCCCGGGAGATGCCGACCTTGTATTGCCCCCTTTCCTTGAGTTGGTCCAGGTAGTCTTTGACCAGTCCCATTACCACCTTTTCCGTCTCCACCTGGGAAAACTGAAAATTTCCGTGGGCGTCTCTTTCCGTAAGAAGCCCTTCTTGAAAGAAGTCCGGAATGTCGTTGAACAGATCGTCGTCCCGGGTGTTCCATACCGAAAGGAACTCCTCTTCACGGGACCGGCGGGCCAACCGCCGGAGGTACTCGAGCTTGTCCTCCAGCAAGAGAAAATCCGAATGAAAATCGGTGTCGTGGGTCTTGTTGTAGTCGGCGATAATCGTATTGAGTTTGATGATAAACACCTGGATCTCGTTGATGAATTCCAGCACGCCTTCGGGCAGAACCAGAACGCCGTAATTTTTGCCCACGGCGGCCCGCCGCAGGATTCCGTCGCAGATGACCCGCGACATGTGCCGGAGAGTCATGCCGTAAGCCGTGTAGTCCGTGGTGCCATCGCTTCGGGCGGCCTCCAACCGTCGTTTGTCCACATAATTGGCCATGTCCTCGCCGATCATGGTCATGTTCGCATGGGTCTGAAGGGCCACCTCCAGGGCCAGATGGCTGGCGACCCGTCCCATGACCTTGCAGATATGCCAGTACTTCACATCCGAGCTGCAGTCGTTGCTCAGATTGCTGATGTCCGCGGCAAAGGCCCGGGCGGCGGAGTGAAATCCGAAGGACATGGCACACAGCACCTTGCCGCTGTCATCCCGGACCTGGATGTCTCCGTCGATGGTCTTGGGCACACCGATCACCTGCACGCCGTCATCGTAGAGCTCCTGGGCAAGAAAGGCGGCATTGGTGTTGGAGTCGTCGCCGCCGACGATCACCAGCGCATCGAGGCCCAGCTCTTTGCACGTCTGGCGGGACAACTCCATTTTCTTGGGGGTGTCGATCTTGGTCCGGCCGGTTTTGATCATGGTAAATCCGCCCAGGTTCCGGAACTGGTCGACCCGCTCTTGGGTCAACTCCACGGCGTCGTTTTCGATGATCCCGTCCGGCCCGAGAATGAATCCGAAGATCCGATTTTCCGGATTGGCCTTTTTGGCGGCGTCGTAAAGCCCTGCAATGACATTGTGGCCCCCCGGGGCCGGTCCGCCCGAAAAAACGATGCCGATGCTCCGTCTCCGGGTACAGCGCTCCTTGATCGAATCGCTGCAGTCGGTCTCGCCGAGTCCGACCACTTTCTGGACCCGATTGTCGATGATCTTGGGAAGCTGCCGGCGTGCTTCCGCATCGATCTCGAAATGGTATTCGTCGGTCTCCTCCAGCACGGTGTAGGGGCTGTCGAAAACCTTGCAGACGGGAGGACGGTAGGAACGGCGTTCGACAAGCTCAGCGTTGACGTTGGCCGTCACTTCGGCGACCACGGGGTGGCCGAGCAGTTCCTCGATGGGTGGAGCGGCGGATTCGGTCATGCACACCTCCCTCGGCGGCCCGAAACCGCCTTCGCTTCGCACGGCCCGGGCGAAAATGGAAAATATCGATCCAAGTCGGTATTCGTTATAACGCCCCCGGCCGGTTCATGCAACCCGCAGCGCCGGCCCGACAGCGACTTCCCGGTGACCATGGGGACGATGCCCCCGCCAGGGTCCCGTTAAAGTCCAAAAATGGAGGGCCACGCTCCGTCGTGGCCGCCCGCAGTCGGACGCGACAGAGCGCGTCCCTCCAACTGCGCGGACTTTGGCGGAGCCCTGATGCCCCCGCCTTTTTGCTTGACCCACCAGGGCCGATCCATTATTGTCGATCAAATTCGCCAGGCAGTCCTTCCTTGGGGAACATATTCATTTCACTGATTTTTCAGGAACCACACCATGGGTGAACAAAAAGAGCTCGTGGAGGTTGTCTGCCCAAAATGCAAGCGGACCGAAATCGTCCGCCTGCCGATGGACGACTTTCCCAAGTGCCCGATCTGTAACGTGCGGATGAAGATTCGGGAGCTGCTCAAGGAGGGAAAATCCTACTAAAGGGTGTCAGCCCCGACGCTATCCGGCGAGGCTGAAAAAGAGGATTTCGTTTTTACAAAGAGGTGCATCACACTGGAACCCGTATCGAGAATCTTAAAAGGAGGAGACAGAATGAAAAAAGGAGCTTTCTGGGGTCTGGCAGCTGCAGTTGCCTTGGTCTTTCTGGCGGCATCCGCCGCCTCGGGCGCAAGCATCGAACTGGCAAAAGAATCGACGCTGGAAAAAGTTCTGCAAAGAGGCGAACTGAGGGTCGGATTCGAAGCCGGCTACATGCCTTTCGAGATGACTGACAAAAAAGGAGACTTCGTCGGGTTCGACATGGACATGGCAAAGGAAATGGCCAAAGCCATGGGCGTCAAGTTCGTGCCGGTCAACACCGCATGGGACGGGATCATCCCGGCCCTGCTGACCAACAAGTTCGACATCATCATGAGCGGAATGACCGTCACCCAGGAAAGAAACCTCAAGATCAATTTCGCCGACCCCTATATTATCGTCGGCCAGACCATTTTGCTGAACAAAAAGCACGAGGGAAAAGTCGAATCCTACAAAGACCTGAACGCTCCGAAATTCATCGTGACTTCCAAACTGGGCACCACCGGGGAACAGGCCGTCAAGCGGATGATCCCCAAGTGCACCTACAAATCGTTTGAGACCGAAACCGAAGCCGCCTTAGAGGTGGTCAACGGCAAAGCCGACGCCTTTGTCTACGATCTTCCCTACTGCGTGGTGTTCATGGCCCAGCAGGGCGCCGGCAATCTGATTTTTATCGACACCCCCTTTACCTTCGAGCCCCTTGCCTGGGCGGTGAACAAGGGAGATCCGGATTTTCTCAATTTCTTGAACAACTTCCTTCGCCAGGTCAAGAACGACGGCCGCTACGATCGTATCTACAACAAGTGGATCAAAAGCACGGACTGGATCAAGCAGGTTCAATGATCAAACCGCTGGCGCGATTTGATCATGATTTCGCAACTCGCCAAACAAACACAAACAATAGATATACAATGAATCCGGTACTGCCCGGCGATGCCGGAAGTTCGGCTATTCAATAAACCCTCGGCCGGGGCCCTCCCATCGAGGGCCCCGGCGGCCTTTCCGAAACGAAAGGGCCAAACCGACAGTTTGGAAAAGCCATGGGTGCCGCAGCCAAATCAGCTCTGCTGAAAAAGAATCCGACGTACTTTCTCTGGGTCGGCGTTTTTTTTCTGATTTTGACCCTGGTGGTGGGGCTTTTGTACTACGCCACCCAAAAAATCGACTACGTCTGGCGTTGGTATCGGATCCCTCAATACTTCGTCTTTTATGACGACGTGGAAATCCGGGCCGAAATCGAAGGCACGGTCAAGCGCATCACCCGAAAAAACGGCGACGCCGAGGTGACCGTTGCCGATGTAGGCGAAGAGGAATCATATCACGTGCCCGGTGGAGAGATCCGGGTCTCGGAGGGTGACTTCATCTTCTCGGGGGATGTGCTGGGTAGTTTCGGAAAGTGGAGGGTGGGCATTTTGCTCCAGGGGCTCTGGCTCACCTTGAAGGTGAGCTTTATCGCCATCCTTTTCGGAATCGTGATCGGCCTGTTTGCGGGGCTTGCCCGGATATCGAAAAATCCAGCGCTGAAATGGAGCGCGATCTCTTACATCGAATTGATCCGGGGCTCGCCCCTGCTGGTCCAGATTTTCATCTGGTATTTCGTGCTGGGCACCCTGGTCAATACGCTGCTTCGCCAGCAGGGAATCCCCCTGATTCCCCCCCTCTGGTTCGGCGTCGCGGCCCTGGCCACCTTCACCGGCGCCTATGTCGCGGAGATGGTTCGCGCGGGCATCCAGTCCATCAGCAGAGGCCAGACCGAAGCCTCCCGATCCCTGGGAATGACCTATGTCCAGTCGATGGTGCACGTCATTCTGCCCCAGGCCCTTCGACGGATCATCCCGCCCCTGGCCGGGCAGTTCATCAGTCTGATCAAGGACTCCTCCCTGCTGGGCATTATCGCCATTCGGGAGCTGACCAAGGCCACCCGGGAGGTGGTGACCACCAGCCTTCAGCCTTTCGAACTCTGGTTCGTCTGCGCCCTGCTCTACCTGGTGCTGACCTTCTCGCTGTCCATGCTTCTGCAGTACGTAGAAAGGAGGACGTTGTACCAGTGATCGAGGTCCGCAACGTATACAAAACCTTTCTTCTTCCCTACAAGGTGCGTGCACTGGTCGACATTTCAGCGAGCGTCGAACCCGGAGAGGTCGTGGTGGTGATCGGGCCCTCCGGATCGGGCAAGAGCACCTTTTTGCGGGCGCTCAACCGCCTCGAAACTCCCGATTCCGGCCATATCTGGATCGACGGCATCGATGTGATGAACCCGAAAACCGACATCAACAAAGTCAGGGCTGAAGTCGGGATGGTCTTTCAGAACTTCAATCTGTTTCCCCACAAGACAGTGCTCGAAAACGTGACCCTTGCCCAGGTCGTCGTTCGGAAACGCTCCAAAAAGGAAGCTAAAAATACAGCCATGGCCCTGCTGGAGAAAGTCGGTATCAAGGAAAAAGCCCAGGTCTATCCGGACCAGCTCTCGGGCGGACAGCAGCAGCGGGTGGCCATCGCACGGGCGCTGGCCATGAATCCGAAGGTGATGCTCTTTGACGAGCCCACATCGGCTCTGGATCCGGAAATGATCGGAGAAGTGCTCGATGTCATGAAAACGCTGGCCAGAGAAGGGATGACCATGGTGGTGGTCACCCACGAAATGGGCTTTGCGCGGGAAGTGGCCGACCGGGTGATTTTCATGGACGACGGGGCCGTCGTCGAAACCGGAACCCCCGAACACTTTTTCAAGAATCCGATTCACGATCGGACAAAACTCTTTTTGAGCCAGATACTATGATCTGGTCTGAGCCATTTTGCGATTGCCTTCGGAAAAAACCCGCCAGGAATGCGGGCGGGGATGAACCCCGCCCCTACCTGCGGGGTGGCGATGGCCTCGTAGGGGCGGGCTTTACTTGTCTCGCCGTAGCTTCAGCGAAGGCGGATGCCCGACCGGAAAGAGATCCGAAGAAATAATCGCTCAATTTAGGTATGAATAAATGGTTGTTGGGGATATTTCCTGCCGCCCGATTTTTTCTTCAGTTTGAACGATTCCTCCTTAGAGCGCTTGTCAGAATAACGTTCCGATTGCAGCGGCCCTTTGGCTGCTGACTGGGTGGGTTTTCAATCACATCCAAAATTGCTTGGTCCAAGCGCTCTAAAAGTTTTTCATTGTTTGACAATCCCTATATCCATATCCGGCCGGTCTTGGCAGGACCGCACCAACACCAGGAGCGGCAAGGGATTTTCCACCATATATTGTATGAAGCTGTTTTTAGAACACTTTCTGTTGTATTTTTTTCTTTACACCCCATTCCTTTTCTGGTATGAATCGGGCGAAACATCGGACTGCCTCGAATCCGCACCGTGCACCGTCCAACAGGCGCCGCATGCGTGCGCATCGAGGCATGTTGTGCGCCTGGCACCTCACTTGCCGGTCCCGGCAAACCGGCCGGCAAGCCGCAGATCACTTTACGACAGATAGGCGACAACTTGGTATTGAAAGGCAACCGGATGCAAACCGGATACCTGGTGAGGAGATTTCCTGAATGAAGCTCAAAAAGCTTGAGCTGATCGGCTTCAAGTCCTTTGTGGATCGGGCCAGCATCCCCTTTCCTCCGGGGATTTCGGCCATTGTCGGCCCCAACGGCTGCGGCAAGAGCAACGTGGTAGACGCGCTTCGATGGGTCATGGGCGAGCAGAGCGTCAAGCAGCTTCGGGGCAAGTCCATGGAGGATATCATCTTTGCCGGCACCGACGGCCGTCCTCCGCTGAACATGGCCGAAGTCTCGGTAACGCTCCTCAACGACAACGGCAGCGCCCCGGAAGAACTTCGTGACTACAGCGAAATCCAGGTGACGCGACGTCTGTACCGATCCGGCGAGAGCGCGTATCTGATCAACAAGCAGCCCTGCCGTCTCAAGGATGTGCACAACCTGTTCATGGGCAGCGGGATGGGAGCCAAGACCTATGCGGTGATCCAACAAGGCAACATCGGGGCCATCACCGACGCCGGTCCGGAGGAAAGGCGGCTGTTTATCGAGGAGGCCGCCGGCATTACCCGGTACAAGACCCGAAAGAACGAAGCCCTTCGCAAAGTCGAATCGACCCGGCAGAATCTGCTACGGGTTTCGGACATCGTCACCGAAGTCCAGCGGCAAATGAACGGGCTGAAGCGCCAGGCGAAAAAAGCCGAGCGGTTCCAAAAATTTCAAGAGCGGATCCGCCGCCTGGACGTCCTGCTATGCCTGAACGACTACGACGAGCTTACCGGCCAAATCACCAAAACCGAAAACCTGCTCAAAGACCTGCAGGACACGGATATCGAACATTCGTCCAGACTCAAGCAGCTCGATGCGGCGGTAGAAGAAATCAAGCTCAAGCGTTGGCAGAAAGACCAACAGATCGCCGATCAGAAGAACCGGAAATTCGAGGGTCAGCGGCGGCTGGACCGGCTGGAAAGCGATACTGCGCATCTGCATGAAGAGATCAAGCGTCTGGATCCGGAAATTGCCGATCTGCAAGGGGCCGGCACTGAGCTCGAGGAAAAGGGCGCTGCCATCGCCGGGGAAATCGAGCAGGGGCGGCAGGAAAACGCAGAGCTCAAAGAGCAGATGGTCCGGATCGAAGGGGAGCTCAGAGCGGAGCGGGAAAAATCCGAAGACGTTCGAGCCCGTCTAAACGCCCTGAACGAATCGCTGGAAGCGGCCAAATCCGAAATGATGGAGCTCGTGGCCCAGGAGGCGAGATACAACAATATCTGCCAGAATGCCGAATCCAATAAGGAAAGCCTTCGCCGACGCCTGAAGCGCGCCGACGAGGAAGAAGCGCTTGCCCGGCGCAGAATCGAGGAAACCGGAACCCGCAAGGAGGCGGCGCGCCGGCAAATAGACGAACTGCGGGCCCAGATCGAGGACATGAAGATCCGCATTCGAGAGGCCCAAAACCACCTCGACGAACGCGCCGCTTGCCTCGGAGAGACCATCAAGAAAGTGCAGACGCTCGACCTGGAGCGAAAGACATGCCGCAGCCGCCACGCGGCGTTGAAAAAAATGGAGGACAACTTCGAATGGTATAAAGACGGGGTGCGGGCCATCATGAAGCCGGCCTCGGAGGTTGCCTCTTTTGAATCCGACGACCGAAGCGCCTTCGCATCGGACGTCCTCGGCCTCATGGCCGACATCGTCGAACCGGAATCCTCCTTTGAGACCGCTTTAGAGGCCGTTCTCGGCGAATCGCTGCAGTACATTTTGGTAAGGGATCAGCAGGCAGGCGTTTCCGCCATCGACTACCTGCAGCGCTCAGGAGCCGGAAGGGGCGGCTTCGTTCCGGCTTCCGGACTCAAAAATCCGGATCAGCACAGTCCCGCCTCTTCGACGGCGGAGCGTCTTTTGCTCAACCATGTCACGGTCAAGCCCGGATTTGAAGCCATCGTCGAAACCCTGATCGGCCATGTGACGGTCGCCGAAGATTTGGCCGAAGCAACGGCACTATGGAACCAGAACGGCAGGCGCCGAACCGTGGTCACGAAAAACGGCGACGTCGTCAATCAGCAGGGGGTCCTGATCGGCGGCAGCCCGGAAAATCTTTCCGGAATTCTGGCCAAAAAGCAGGAGATCAAGGCCCTTGAAAAGGAGGCCGAGGGTTTCGACGAAAAAATCGAAGAGGCCAAACGCGAGCAGGCGCGGCTGGAGGAAGAAGTCCGCAGCCTGGAAACCGAACTCCAACTGCAGATCGAAGAAAAAAACGCGGCCGTGGAACGCGAAATCGACGCCGAAAAACAGCTTTACAAGGCCACCGAGGATGCCAAGCAGGCCGAGCGTCACCTGGAGATCGTCCGCCTCGAACAGGATCAGCTCCTGGGCGAAGAAAGCGACATCGACGATCAGATGATGGAATACAACCGGCTGCTCAAAGACATCGAACGACGCGTCGAGGCGGCACAGGCGACCGTCAGTCAGCGAAACCAAGAGATCCAGGCCGTGTCAGAGGAACTGGAAAGGTACCATCAGGGCACGGTGGACCTCAAGGTGAAGCTCACCTCGCTGCAGGCCAGCATCGAAAACAGCGACAACACCCTTAGACGGCTTCAGGAATTTTACCAGGACGGCCAGACGCGGCTTCAGCAGGTCCAGCGCGACATTGCCGTCAAAAAGGAGCGGCGCCGGGAATCGGAGCACAAAATCGCCCAAACCGAGACGGAGCTTTCCCGTCTTTATGAGGAGATGAAGCGCATCGAGGAAGCGATCGATATCAGCAAGGCCGACTACCAGCAGATCGATGCGAGCCTGCAGGAAATCGACGGCCAGGTTTCAGACATCCGAAACCTGCGCGAGAACACCCTGCAGAAAATTCGTCTCGTAGAGGTGGAACTCTCCCAGCACCGGTCCAATAAGGATCATATCCTTCAGCGTCTGGCCGAGCGCTATGGCAAGTCCATCGAAGAGCTCCAACGGGAATTTTCAGATACAATGGAAGCCGCGGGGGAAGACAGCCGAAAGACCCTAGAAGAAAAGCTCGCCGGCTACCGGAAAAAAATCGAGCGCATCGGCGACGTCAATCTCGGCGCCATCAAGGAATACGAGGATCTGAAGACCCGTTTCGAGTTTCTCACCGAACAGCGGGACGACCTGATGCGAGCCATGGAAGACCTTCAAAAGGTGATCCGCAAAATCAACCGGATCACCCGGGAGCGTTTTTTGACCACTTTCGAACAGGTCAACGAAAAGCTTCAGGATGTGTTCCCGAAGCTGTTCGAAGGGGGCACGGCCAAGCTGGTGCTCACAGATCCGGGCAATCCCCTGGAAACCGGGGTGGGATACCTGATTCAGCCCCCCGGAAAAAAGCTGACTCGGATGAGCCTCCTGTCCGGAGGAGAGAAAGCCCTGTCGGCGATCGCGTTCATATTTTCCATCTTTCTCATTCGTCCGACATCGTTCTGCCTCATGGACGAAATAGACGCACCCCTGGACGAGGCCAATGTATACCGCTTCAACGACCTGCTGAAAGTGATCGGCGAAAAGTCACAGGTCATCATGGTGACCCACAACAAAAGAAGCATGGAGTTTGCCGACACGCTCTTTGGCATCACCATGGAAAAAAAGGGGGTCTCCAAGGTCGTGTCGGTGAATCTGAATCGGGCAGATTCTGAAACCACCGCGGCCCTCAACTGATAGTCACCTTTCGGGATTCATGATGCCGCGAAATGAATAATTTGCTGCCGTTATACGAACTCGCCCCAAAGGATACCTAACATCAGCACAGGCCAAAATATCATCGAAGTTAATCAATATGGCAATCAGATGGTTTAAAAAAAATAAATCGGGCGACGATGCGTCAGCGTCCCGGGCCGGCGAGGAATCCAGGGAAAATGCGGATGTCGACTCCCCGAAGGGACCGCCGGCTGCCGCCGGCAGCGACGATTCGGCTCAGGAATCGGAACCCATCGAGCCGAAAACCTGCGCTGCTGGGGATCAGCAGATCGAGGAGTCGAAATCCGGCTTTTTCGGGCGCCTGCGCAAGGGCCTGAGCAAAACCCGTGAAATTCTGACCACCGATATCGACGATCTCTTTCTCGGCAAGAAGGAACTGGATGCAGCGATCCTCGAAGAGCTCGAAGAACGTCTGATCACGGCGGATCTGGGAGTTCAGACGACCATGGCGCTCATGGAAAAGATCTCCAAACGGGCGCGGAAAATCTCGGGCCCCCAGGATCTGAAAGCCGCGATCAAAGAAGAAATTCTTTCGATGATCGTCGGCGCAAAGCCACATCCGCCGGAAAAGCCCGCCTCCCGCCCCCGGGTCATCCTCGTTCTGGGAGTCAACGGCGTCGGCAAAACAACCACCATTGGAAAACTTGCCGCCCGGGCGGCCTCAGAAGGACAAAAAGTCCTGATCGCCGCGGCCGACACCTTCCGCGCCGCCGCCATCGAGCAGTTGGAAATCTGGGCCAAACGAGCCGGTGCGGACTTTGTCCGGCATAAAGACGGGGCAGATCCGGCGGCAGTCGCCTTTGACAGCATCGAAGCGGCCATCGCCCGCGACATGGATCTGGTCCTGGTGGACACTGCGGGCCGGCTCCACACGAAAGTCAACCTGATGGCGGAACTAAAGAAAATCAAGAGAACCATCGGAAAGAAAATCCCCGATGCCCCCCACGAATCCCTGCTGGTGCTCGATGCGACCACGGGCCAGAACGCCTTGTCTCAGGCCAAACTCTTCCACGAAGAAGTCGGCATAACCGGCCTGGTGATGACCAAACTCGACGGGACTGCAAAAGGAGGGGTCGTCGTGTCGGTCTGCAATTCCATGCAGCTCCCCCTCCATTATATCGGTGTGGGAGAAAAGATCGACGACCTTCAGCCGTTCGATCCGGAGCAGTACGTGGACGCTATCGTCTGAGGCGATACAACGCAGGCAGGGGGTGGTGACAGCAGCTCCGCCGCTGCCGCCACATTCTGGCAGCGCCCCAAAACGCTATTTTGGGCCTTTTACGGCAAAATGAAGCCTCAACCGCTGAATTCTGTTGACATACAGACAAGCCTGCTGTAAAGAGCCTTGAAAATCAAGGAGGTAAACGCACAACAACCAAAAGGGGGAAAGAGATGACAAAAGCCGAACTCATTGAAAAAATGGCAAAGGATGCCGGAATCTCCAAGGCCGCTGCCACCGAGGCGCTCAATGCCTTTACCGACGGCATCACCAAGACCCTGAAGAAGAAAGACGGCAAGGTGACGTTGGTTGGATTCGGGACTTTTCAGAAGGTTCGCCGCAAGGCCCGCAAGGGACGAAATCCCCAGACCGGCGAAGCAATCAAGATCAAGGCCTCCAATGCGGTGAAGTTCAAACCTGGAAAGAAGCTGAGCGAAGCGGTCTAACCCCGGTGTGACTTTACCATGAGAAAGGGCGGCAGATTCGCCGAATCTGCCGCCCTTTCTTTGATGAACAGCGGCCTGCCGCCCGCCTCAATAGGCGATGCTGAATCCAGTATACTCTCCGCTGTAATCTTCCCATTTGATATGCACCTCGTTGACGGCGGCAGGCGGATCTCCATGCCGGCACCACTGCAGCATCTCATCCACCGGTGTTTTTTCACCTTCAAGCACCGCTTCCACGGTGCCGTCCCGCCGATTTCTGACCCATCCGGAAACACCACACCGCTCGGCAGCGCGCGCCGTATTGGCGCGGAAAAACACACCCTGCACCCTTCCGGTGATGATGACGTGGGCCCGCACCTGATCGTTTCCCTGGCTCATAACAACCTCCGCAAATCCCTATGCAGCAAAGCGCCAAAGCGCTTCAATCCAGCGTTTTTCCAAAGGGGCTCTTACTCCACCATTTTAGGCATTTTAGGCATTCTATGAATTTTAGGCATTTATATCATGACCTACTCTGTCTGCCGTAAAAGTGCTTCCAGCTTCTCCTGATCGATCACCTCCACCCCCAGCGCCCTGGCCCGGTCAAGCTTCGAGCCCGGCGATGTTCCGGTCACCAGATAATCGGTGTTGGCGCTGATCGATCCGGTCACCCTGCCGCCTGCGGATTCGATTTTCCTTTTGGCCTCGCTTCGGCTCATGGCCTCCAAAGAGCCCGTCAGAACAAAGGTCTTGCCCTTCAGACGGCTTCCGGCTGTCTCTTTTTCATGAACAATGCGAACTCCGGCATCCAGGAGCTGGGCCACCACTTCCCGGTTTTCTTTCCGTTCAAAGAACTTCTTGATGCTCGAGGCCATCACCGGTCCGATTCCTTCGATGGCGGCAATTTCTTCTTCGGAAACCTGTATCAGCGCATCCATGTCTTTAAAATGGCGGGATAGAAGAGAAGCCGCATGCTCTCCGACGTGGCGAATTCCAAGAGCGTATAGAAAGCGGGCAAACGACACCTGCTTGCTGTCTTCAACGGCCCCAATCAGATTCTCCGCCGATTTTGTTCCCATCCGCTCCAACCGCCCGATCGCTTCAGCATCCAGACGAAAGATGTCCGCGTATGTGCCGACCAATCGATTCTCCACGAGCTGGTCGATCAGCTTTTCACCGAGCCCGTCGATGTCGAAGGCATGCTTTGATCCGAAATGACGAATTCTTTCCTTTAACTGTGCCGGGCATCGGCTGTTCATGCAGCGGGAAACGGCCTCTCCTTCCACGCGCACGGCACGGCTGCCGCACACCGGGCAGTTCTTCGGAAACGGAAACACTTTTTCCAGCCCGGTCCTGACCGAAGAAATGACATTGACGACTTCCGGGATGACGTCGCCGGCCCGTTGAACCAAGACGCGGTCTCCGATCCGGATATCCTTTCGCCGCATCTCGTCCTCGTTGTGAAGGGTTGCCCTGCCTACCGTGACACCGCCGATACTGACCGGTTCGAGAATCGCCACCGGCGTAAGCGCCCCGGTTCTTCCCACCTGCACGTCGATGCCGAGAACCTTCGTGGTCTCCTGGACAGCGTCGAATTTATAGGCGATCGCCCATCTCGGGCTTCTGGACGTGGCCCCGAGGCGCTGCTGGTCTGAAATTCGATCGACCTTGATCACGACGCCGTCGATTTCATATCCGAGGTCATGACGCATGGCGCTCAGCTCCCGAAAGTAGTCAAGAACCTCTTCGATGGTCACCTTCCACCGGATCAGGGGATTGATTCTGAGCCCCAATGATCGCAGGCGCTGGAGAAGCTCCCATTGGGAATCGACCTGCGGACCTGTCATCCGGCCGATTCCGTAGAAGAAGATCTCCAGCGGCCTTTCTGCGGTGATTCGAGGATCGAGTTGGCGCAAAGATCCGGCGGCAGCGTTGCGCGGATTGGCAAAGGGAGCCAGGTTGCGGCGTCTTCGCTCTTCATTCAGTCGTTGGAATTTCTGCTCGCCGATAAACACTTCCCCCCGGGCTTCCAGAAGGGACGGCAGCCGACCCGGATCTTCGCCTGCCAGAACGAGGGGGACCGAGCGAATGGTTTTGACGTTGGCGGAGACTCCCTCCCCGACGTGGCCGTCTCCGCGCGTCGCGGCCGCCGTCAGCACTCCGTTTTCATAGACCAACTCTACAGCGACACCGTCCATCTTCGGTTCGGCGGTGTAGCGCACAGGCTCATCAGAAGCGAGCAGGCGGCGAACGCGGCGGTCAAAATCGAAAATATCCTCCTCCTGAAAGGCATTGTCCAGACTGAGCATCGGAACAGCGTGGGCAATCGCTTCAAATTTTTCAAGGGGGGAAGCGCCGACACGCTGCGTCGGCGAATCCGGCGTGACAAGATGCGGGTGCGCCTGCTCCAGGGCCTTGAGTTCCTGAAGCATCCGGTCGTACTGCGCATCGGAGATCTCCGGATCGTCCAACACATAATAGCGGTAATTATGATGATGCAGCGACTGTCTCAGAGCCTCTATGCGCCCTTTGATATCGTTTTTTAAAGGCTCAGACATAGTTTTCCGATCGCCTCGCACAGGGCGCGTCGCCCCTTTTGGAATCTCGGGTCACGGAAGCCGGGTACCCATTGCAGCTCCGACAGGTCGTCGGAAACAACCAGGGCGGCGCCGACGGCGACCTTGCGGTAAGACCCCACCGTGAAAAGGGCAGAGACTTCCATTTCAACGGCCATCGCCCCCCGATCTCGAAAGCGGCAAACCCGCGACGGGGTTTCTCGGTAGATGCCGTCTGTGGACCAGACCGCCCCTTTTCGAAAGGGAGCACCGGCACCGACCAGGGCGCGTTCAATGGCCCCGAAAATGTCTGCGGAAGGCAGACAGCGATGTTCAGGCTGCACCGCTTCCGGCAGGTAGTGGCTGGAGGTGCCTTCGTCGACCAGAGCGGCATCGGGAAGAAGCAGATCCCCGATTTTCAACCTCGGTGAAACCGCACCGCACCATCCGGCAAACACAAATCGGCTGGCGCCCCATGCAATCAGGGTTTCCAGGACCATGACCGCATAGGGGGCGCCCACAATCGGGCCTACCAGCGCCGGTTCTCCGTCTTTGGTCAGCAACCGGCTGGTGAAGAGCCGTCGTCCGTTTTTCGGATCGCGGTTCAGCAGCCGGCACAAATCATCAAAATCGGTTCGGGTGGCTGCCATCACGGCCACCGGTCCGAGTTGAGGAGAATAACGCCCCCGAAGCGGTCTTACGATTCCTTCTTCCATCTCCTACCCAAATTCATTCTCGCGCAGAGGCGCTGAGGCGCAGAGAACAAACAAAGATCAAAAATAGAAAAATGATTTGTGAATCCTTGATGATCAATGCTGTCTACACGAGATCCTGGATGCTTGATGCTCGATACTGGATAAACCTTGACGGTCTTTCTTTCGCCCTTATCGAGGATCCAGGATCCAGCATCCAGGCTCCAGCATCCAGGATCAAGGATCAAGGATCCAGTACCTACTGCGGGGCGGCCCGAGAGGACAGCTCCTCTTTGACCTCGTCGATGATATCATACAGCCAGATCAGGTCCTCCATGCTCAGCCGGCCGGCTTTTCGCTGACTCTCGTTTCCGTCCTTCCGCTGAAAGACGCGAGGGCCGATCTGCACCTTTGGTTCTCCCTCCGCGTATTGGTTGATGGAAACGACCAGACCGGTCTCCTCACACTGCCACTTCTTCAATACCTTGTCCTTGGAAGGATCAAATGCCATGTGTCATCTCCTCGTCTGCGTCCGGCAGCCCCATGAACCATGATGGGGCCGACCGGCTTTTCGCCGCTCGGCCCCATCCGGATGCAAAGGATGCCTTGCCGAAGTCGTCCGGCTGCGTCTTTGATATGATTCTTTTCATAAATAAAATCGCGGCAGCGATTTTATGCGGCAGCGATTTTATGTCGAAATTCGGGAAAAATCCGCAAACTGATCGAACAGCCCGGCAATGCCGGACAAAAGTGCCAACCGGTTCGTACGGATGCGAGCATTGTCGGTGAGCACCATCACCCCCTCGAAAAAGGCGTCCACCGGCTCCCGCAGCGCTGCAATCTCCCGCAGCGCCTGGTCGTATTCTCCCGCGGCCAGATGTCCTTTCACGGAAGCCGATACTCGCTCGAATGCATCGCGCAGGGCGGTTTCGCTCTCATCCTCGAACAGGGAAGGATCGACCCGGTCCGCGCCGAGGGTCTCGCCCTGGCGAATGATGTTGACCACCCGCTTGAATGCCACGGCCAACGGTTCAAAATCCGGGGCCTTGCGCAGGTTGTCAAGGGCGCGGACGCGGTCCCAGACGTCAGGTACGCTGTCTGCCGAGACCTCCAGAACCGCAGCGACGGCATCCTTGGCGAACCCTTCTTCGGCAAGAAGGTGGGCCATGCGGTTTTTCAGAAACATATAAACGAGATCGGCGATCTTTTCAGGGGGGTTGTCGCTCTTTTCGGCGAACATGGCCGCACTTTTTGCGATCAGGGCCTTCAACGAAAAGGAAAATCTTCGGTGAAGCAGGATCTGGACGATGCCGATCCCCTGGCGCCTTAAGGCGTAAGGATCGGCAGCGCCGGTGGGAATGAGTCCGACACTGAAGCACCCCACGATGGAATCGATCTTGTCGGCGATGGCCAGCACCGATCCGATTTCCCCTTCCGGGAGTACGCCCCCAGATCGCACAGGGCGGTAATGTTCCTCGATGGCAGCCGCTACCCCAGGCGGTTCGTTTTTTGCGGCGGCATACACCCGACCCATGACTCCCTGCAGCTTTGGAAATTCACCGACGACTTCGCTGATAAGGTCCGCTTTGCAAAGGTATGCGGCGCGCCCCGCCTGGTCCCTGAGTCCGGCGCCGCCGGCGGCTTCGGCCAGATATTCGGCCATGTCTTTGACCCGCAACATCTTTTCGTACATCGAACCGAGCCGGGCTTGAAACAACACTCCTTTAAGCTGTTTTACCCATTCGTCGAAAGAAGCGCCCATGTCGCTCCGGTAGAAGAACCGGCCGTCTTCCAATCGCGCCCGTATAACGCGCTCATGTCCGGTGGCCACCAGCTTCATGTCCCGGGTCCGGGTGTTGTTCACGGCGACAAAACACGGCATCAGTCTTCCGTCAGCGTCGATGATTGCAAAATACTTCTGATGTTCCCGCATGGCGGTAATCAATATTTCGTCTGGAATTTCGAGAAATTTGGTCTCGAAATTGCCGACGACAGGCACCGGAAGCTCTACCAGGTTCGTCACGGTATCGAGCAATTCTTCATCGGGCAGGATCCGTCCCCCCGAGCGCTGGGCGGCCTCTCGAACCAGCGTGTCCACCTGGCGGCGGCGCTCTTCGATATCGGCAATGACATGGGCCTTGCCGAGCGCTTCAAGATACTCTTCCGGCCGATTGATCTTGATCTTCTTCGGGCTCATGAAATAGTGGCCGCGGGTGAATCGTCCGCTCTTCACGTTTCCGATAAAGAAGGTGATCACCTTTTCGCCGAGGAGGGCAAGGATGTGGTGGACGGGACGGGCGAACTCGACGGCCAGATCCGCCCATCGCATCCGCTTCGGGAAGGGGGTCGCCAAAATGACCTCAGGCAGAATTTCCTTCAGCAGAGTGCGCGTGGCCAGCCCTCGTTCAGTTTTTGTCCCGCAAAGATAGCGCCCCTTTTCCGTTTCCGTGATCGACAGCTTCGACAGCGGCAGTCCGATCTTTTCGGCGAACTTCTCCGCAGCCACGGTGGGGCGCCCCTGTTCGTCGTAACCGACCTTTTCCGGTGGACCGATCAATTCAGTGGTCACCGACTTTTGCTTCAGGGCAACATCGAAGACTTCCACGGATAGCCGTCTCGGTGTTCCGTATGTCTTTGCAGCGCCGTGGTCGATACGGGCGCCTTCCAACCGTTTCATCAGGTTCGAGGACAGCGCATCGAGCGCCGGCTGGATATATCCGGCAGGGATTTCTTCTGTCCCAATCTCAACAAGTAGACGCTCCATAGTCACCTCATCGGCAAGTTTGCGAGTCATGCCTCCGGGCAAGCCGGAGGCATGACGGGTGAATCGCTCGTTTGTCTTGTTTCGCGAAACGCGGTGCTTCCATCCACTGGCGGAAGCGACGTTATTGCCGCCGCCCGAGCAGGGGATATCCCATCTTTTCGCGCTGCTTCAGATAGGCTTCGGCGCCTGCACGAGCCAGGTTCCGAATCCGTGCGATGTAGCCGGTACGCTCGGTCACGCTGATGGCGCCGCGGGCGTCGAGTAGATTGAACGCGTGGGAACATTTCAAGCAGTATTCGTAGACGGGCAAAACCAACTCCTCGCCCACACACCGATTCGCCTCTGCTTCATACCGGTTGAAAAGCTCCAGAAGCATCGGCACATCGGCCTTTTCGAAGTTGTAGGTCGACTGTTCCACTTCCTGCTGGTGGTGCACATCGCCGTAAGTCACTCGATCGTTCCACCTCAGGTCGAATACGCTGTCAACACCCTGCAAGTACATGGCGATGCGCTCCAACCCGTATGTGAGCTCCACCGGTATCGGATTCAGCTCGATACTGCCGCAGATTTGAAAATAGGTGAACTGGGTGATCTCCATCCCGTCGAGCCATACCTCCCATCCGAGCCCCGATGCCCCCAGCGTGGGAGACTCCCAGTCGTCTTCCACGAACCGGATGTCGTGATCCAACGGATCGATGCCCAGCACCTTGAGGCTGTCAAGATACTGTTTCTGGACGTCCAGCGGGGAGGGTTTGAGAATCACCTGGTATTGGTAATAATGCTGCAACCGGTTCGGATTCTCTCCGTAACGGCCGTCTGTGGGACGTCTGGAGGGCTGAACGTAGGCCACATCCCACGGTTCGGGTCCCAGCGCCTTGAGCAATGTGGTGGGATGAAAAGTGCCTGCACCGACTTCCATATCGTATGGCTGGGCCAGCACACAGCCCTTTTTGGCCCAGAATTGATTAAGGGCGAAAATCACGTCCTGAAAATTCATTTCTCAGTCCTCTGTCCGCTTGGGGTTGAAACGGTCTGCAACAGCGATTTTATGTCCGGATCTAGTTGGCATAAAAGACCGCGGGAATCAACCCTTACCTCCAGCAGCCGAGCCGTCCGACGGGTTGACAGAATCTCGCGCCAGACACGGTGCAGTTCTTCCATGTCGTCCTCCCCCCCCAGCGCCCAGAGGCAGCCTCCCCCACCGGCGCCGGAAAAACGAGCACCGCATCCCAATTGCCCAGCGGCTGAATACAGCCGCCGTCCGATGTCGTCCAAGACGTCAGGCGTCATTTCCAATCGGATGGCGGTTTCCTGGTTCATCAGACGACCGGCGGTTCGAATATCCATTCGGCGCAGGCTCTCGGAAAAACGGTGGACGAGATCGACAATCCGCATCCACCTCTTTCTGTCACGGCCGGCAAGGAACCGATCCACCCATTGCCCGTTGATGTCTTTTGACTCGTGGGGTTCTCCGGCATACGCCACCAGAAGCCGCTTTTCCAGATGCCCATACTTTACCGATTTTACCAGAACCTCCCTGCGATAGTCGCCAGCGTGGATCCTTTTCTTCCAATGCCAGAGGTTTACTCCTCCGAAGGCTGCGGCCAACTGGTCTTGTATGCCGCACGGCACCCGCGCCACCGCCGATTCGAGGCCGTGGGCCAGCAGGGCCACCTCTTTGCGGGACATGCGCCTTTCTCCTCCTGCCTCGGCGATTTTTGCCAGCGCACCGATCAGGGCCACCATGGCCACAGAAGAACCGCCGAGCGCGCTGCGCACCGGAGAGTGGGAATCGATCTGGATCTCGACGCCCTCCAAACCGAAGTAGAGTGCAACGGCGAAAATCAAGCCAAGCGGGTGGTCCAACGGCGCCTGCTCCGGCGGAAATTCGGCCGGCGCAAAACCGGTGGAAGATACCCGAACGACGCGCCTGCGGCAGGCGAGGAGCCTGACCGATGTTCGCAAATCCAGTGCGATGTTGACCGTGGCGGGTGAATACCGGATCAGCGGATAACAAAACGTGGCAATGTCAAGGGTGCCGCCCATGTCCACCCGGCAGGGCGCAGAAGCGGTCACCGGCTGGTTTTCGAGGAATTTCCTGAACTCGGTCACTTTCGCTTCCTGCTTCCGATTAAAGCACCCCGCCGCGGATCTGGCGGAGAAATCGGAGGCTCTTGGGTTCTTTTCCCAAATGAAAGGGAACGAATGTTTCCAGCAGCCGGCCTCCTTCCTCCATTGCCAGGGCGGTGGTCCGGATCCGCTCGGCCTGTGCCAGATCCCCTTTTTGCATCCACTGCAACTGCCTGACGGTGCCCTTGGACAGTTCGAGGCGCCGGCCTTCTGCCGGACCGCAGGAATCGCAAACGATGGTACCTCCGGTCATGTCGAAAAAGCAGCCGGTGGCGTTGAACGCTGCAATGGGGCGGCTGCATTTTCGGCATCCGCTGAAATTCGGCGCAAGCCCGGCAATGCCCAGAAAACGAATCTGAAACAGCAGAGAAACTTCCGCCGGCGGCCCCTGCCCTTTGTCCAGGCGGTCCAGACAGTGAAGAAAAAGCTTGTAGAGGGGTTCGACGGGCTGCCCCTCTTCGGCCCATTCGCTGATGAGCTGAGCCCAGTAGCTGGCATAGGCGGTTCGCAGTAAATCCCCCCTGATGCCGGCAAAGCCTTGCTTCAAGGCAGCTTCCTGGAGCACCGGGAGCCCTTTTCCCCGGCCGTAGCTGCAGACGATTTCCAGCACCGAAAAAAGTTCTAGAACTCCGGAAAACCGCTTGGCGCTTTTCTTGGCCGCCTTGGCGATGGCGGACAGCCTGCCCCGGGAAGGAGTGAAAAAGGTCAGGATCAGATCGTAGTCTCCATGATCGACCCGTCTCAACAGCACGGCCGGCGAGGAAAGCGACGACATGCAATCAAAATCCAAGCAGGATGGTGGCGATCTGGAAATAGAAATAGACGCTGATAATGTCAATGGCGGTGGTGACAAACGGGCCGGTTGCCACGGCCGGGTCGATGTTGAAACGCGCAAAGGTCATCGGCACCAGAGAGCCCACCAGGGCTGCGACGGTCATGGAGCTGACGACGGCGATGCCCACTGACGCCGCCGCGGCCGCGATGCTGTAACGGAACTGCGCCGCCAGGGCGACCAGCGATCCATAAACCAGTCCCAGAATCAGTCCGGTGGCAAATTCTTTGAATAAAACGCTTCTAAAGTCCCTCAGGTGGATTCGCCCGGTAGCAAGCCCCCGAACCACGATGGTGGACGTCTGGGTGCCGATGTTGCCGCCCATGCCCATGATCACAGGGATAAAGGCGGCCAGATAAGCCGCTTTTTGAAGGCTTCCCTCGAAGTGGCCGATGATCATGAAAGCGAAAATGCCGCCGGCGCAGCTGGCCGCCAGCCAGGGCAGCCGGATCCGAGAGCTTTTCATGACCGATTTTGTCTCGATGAAGTCTTCGCCCGCACCGGCCATTTTCAAGATATCCTCGGTGGCCTCCTCCCTGAAAATGTCTATGACGTCGTCGACGGTTACGATGCCTACGAGCCTGTTGGTGTCATCGACAACAGGCACCGCAAGAAAATCATAGCGAGCGACCAGCTTGGCCACTTCTTCCTGGTCGACATGGGTCCGGACGGAAATCACATCGGTGGACATGAAATCTCTGAGCTGCTGATCCGGGGGAGTGAGCACGAGCTGCCGCAGGGAGCTGACCCCGACCAATTTTCCGTATTCATCCACGACATAGAGATAGAAAGGCATCTCCACGTCTTGGTATTCTTTCTGCAGCGATTCGATGGCCTCGGCAGCGGTGGTGTCTTCCCGAAGGGCGATAAAGTCCGGCGTCATGATACCGCCTGCCGTCTCATCGTCGTAGCCGAGAAGGTCTTCAACGTCCTGGGACCCGGATTTTTTCATAAAATCGAGAATGGCGTCGGCAAGTTCGTCCGGCAAACGCCCGATCAGGTCCACCGCATCGTCTTTGGGCATCGAATCCAGGATATCGACGACGCTTCGAAGGTCCATCGACTCGAGCAAAAGCATCAAGGTGTCTTCGTCCAGGTCTTCCAGCAACACGCCTTTGGTTTCGATCCGGTCGATGAGATCAAACAGCCGTCGCTGCTCGCTTAGTGTCAATGAGCGAAAGACCACGGCCAGATCGGCGGCATGGGTTTTATTGACGATTTTGCGCAGGTTGCTCACGGCGCCGCGCCGAAGAAGCCGCTTGATGCTTTCTATCAATATTTTCCGATCGGTTTGCATATCCGTCCGCTTTCCGGCGCTGCTCTTTATGGACGATCCCGAACGCCGCGAGGGCTCGGCTTCGCATGAAGCCACTGCGTTTAAGGAAGCTTCAACGACCTGACTTGACCTTTCTTGCCATCGAGCTTGACCGTATCACCGTTTAGGGTCATTCGAATCCCTGCGGCATTTCCGACGAGGAGTTCGTATCCCACCGAGGCCTCCAGTGCCAGTTGATCTCCCGGCTTCAATGTGACTTCCTTTGTTTTTTCATCGTCGATGACGATCTTGATCCATGTTTCTTCCACCGCCGTGATCTGAAGGATTTGCTTTTCAGGAAGAGACTCGGCCGGAGAAGAACGCGCTGAAACCGGGGCTCGTTCCTTTAAGATGTCCTCCTCGGCAAAGACTTCCCCGGAGGGCCTTTGCGCTGATTCGATTTCGGGCGCTGGGGCCGTTTCGACAGTTTTCTGTTCCTTCGGCGGCAGTCCGGGTTCTGATGGAACAGTGGCCGCGGGCTTGGCCGCAGCAGAATCGGCCTGGGGCGGGGCTTTTGGAACCGTATTTTCTTTATCGAAGACCGACAAGACCAAAATGGAGCCTGCGATCAAGATCACGAGAATCCCCAAAGCCATGAACAGCCGGGACCAGAATCGATTCGACAAGCGGTTCAGGTCCGCCTCGGACTGCTCGGTTTTCTGCAGACGGGCCAGGCTCTCAAGGTATCCTTCCACGGCCCGATCTCCATTTGCCCCGATCGCTTTGGCATACGCGCGAAGAAACCCCTTGACGAACACTTCCGATGGAAGTCCGGAAAGATCCTCCTGTTCGATCAGATTCAAGGTATCGATGCCGATCCTCGTCTCCCGGGAAATCCTTTCCAGGTCAAGTCCCTTTTCCCGCCGGACAGACCGAAGGTATCGCCCGAAGCTCAATGGCCTGCTGTTTTTCGTCATTGAATCACCTTGATATGAGAATTTTTTCGGAGATCTTCAAGCCAGGCAGAAAATTTCTCGTCGACCTGCTCCTGGTAGAGACGATTCTGGATCTCGGCCGAGACCTCCTCCAATGCCTTTGCAGGAGTCTCCACTATATCCTCTATAAAAAAAATCTGATAGCCCTGCTCTGTATCGAGAACCGGCGTGTAGCTGCCGGCGGATTTTCCTTTCAGCGCCTCCCTGAACTGGGGTGCAATCTCTTCCAGGTTAAAGAGGCCAAGATCGCCTCCTTCCGCAGCCAGACCCGACTCCGAATAACGGCGCGCCATCTCGGCAAAGTCGGCCCCTTTCTCCAACTGGTTGTAGACCTCCTCCATTTTTTGCCGCACCCGGGATTTTTCTTCTTCATCGGCAAAAGAGGGCACCCGCATGATGATGGTCCTCAGGTGGTATTTCTTCTCGCCGCCGAATTCTTCCAAATGGGTTTCATAGTATCGCTTGATGTCGGCTTCGGTGACGACGATCTTGGATTTGATTTCATAGTCGAGGAGCTTGGAGCGCAGCAACTGCTCCTGAAGCTGTTTTCGGTATTCCTCCATGGTCAGCCCCTGTCGGGGAAGGGCCTTTCTCAACTGCTCGTCCGTTAAAGACCGAATCTCTTTGACGCGCTGAAGTGCGTTGTCGATTTCTTTCTGGGACACGGAAATGCCCAGTCGGTCGACCTGCTGATCGGTAATCTTCTCATCGATCAAGTTGTCAAGCATGTCTTTTCGAAGCTCCACGAGCATCTGCATCTCCTGCTCCTGAGAATAGCCCATCGAACGGAGCCTTTCGTGATAGGGCTTGATTTGCTTTTCCAGTTCCGAAAGCAGGATAATGTCGTCGTTGACCACGGCAACGATCCGGTCGACCAATTCCGAAGCGGCTGAAATTCCGGCAGTCGTGCAAAACACCATGCAGCTCCAAACGAGCATCGCCAATCCATATCGTCTGCAAAAAAGCATTCCGCTTTTCATGGTTGCAAGTAATCCTCCTTTGCCCATGCGATCAGGACGCTTCGATCCGCTGCCACTGGGCGAGGTTGATGTCGATCTGGTACTTTCCACGAAGCGCCTCGATCCAATCTATATAGGCTTCTTCGGCTTTTTTCCGGCGCAGTTCCTTCACGACTCGTTCGTCCATCTTCCGGGGCGTCGAGGCCTCATCCTGCTCTGGGTCCTCGATCAATGTCCGACGATGGGCCTGGTAATAGGTGGACACATCTTTCGCGGAAATTTGGATCCTATTTTCAAGATCTTCCCGGATCAGCTTCTGGATCAGCAAACGCGCCTTGAGCCTCTCTTTCCAGGCTGCATAAGACACGGCGTTTTCCAATATCGCCTTTTGAAATTCTTCTTCCGGATAATCAGAGCGGATCCGGTCTACCGCCTGTTCTATTTCCGCTTCGGTAACCGATATCCCCAGTTCACGGGCCCGCTGACGAAGGATCAGCTCTTCGGTCAGCTCCCGTAAAACCCGGACCCGTATTGCACGATCCACTTCAGGCACCTGAAGCTCATTGTAGGGGTAGGCTGCTCGGGCCAACTCGAGCGCCTTCCGGTATTCGATCACCGAAACCGCGTCGCGGCCGATGCGGACCAGATAGGGCGCTTTTGGGTCAGGGGCCGAATCAGTACATCCGGCGGCAAAGGCCGCCGACAAAAGCAGCATCCCTGCCATTGCCAAGGATCCGATTCGGCCGGTCCCCCGCAAAACGCCGCCCCTGTCTCTTCCTGCAGATCGCTGCATGCCCGCCTCAATTAAAATAATAATATCAATTACTTAAAATTTATAGGTTAACATGATAAGCGATATCTTTCAAGATGTTTTTCGCTTCAGCGATCTGCGCGGTACGCTTGCGCTTGCCCAGTTCACAGACAAGCACCTGGTCAGGCGTCAACGTCTTTCGACCCTGGGACTGTTGAATGAGATCGACCAGTGCCTCCGGGCGCTTCATATGCTCCGTGGAAAATTGCAGCATCATCCGGCTGTGGTTCATATCCAGGCGGGCAACTCCGGCGCGGCCCGCCAGCAGGCGAAGCATCACTTTTAGCAGGAGGTTGGCTGCAGGCTCCGGCAAAGGGCCGAAACGATCCTCGAGCTCTTCTTTGAACCGAGATACTTCTGCAAGCTCGGTGAACTTTGCCAGCCGGCGATATGCCGAAAGGCGCTGATCGATATTGGGCACATAGTCTTCCGGGATAAAGCAGGAGACGTCGACGTTGACCTCCGGCTCCAGAGGCTGCTGTACAGGCTCGCCCTTGATCTCGGCGATGGACTCTTCCATCAGCTTCAAAAACATGTCGTATCCCACCGCGGCAATGTGCCCCGACTGGGATGCCCCTAAAATGGTGCCGCCTCCGCGGATTTTAAGGTCGCTCATGGCGATCTGAAACCCCGAACCAAGATCGCTGTACTCCATGAGCACTTTCAAGCGCTTTTGCGCATCTTTGCTCAGGGTGGTTTCACCCGGGATGAATAGATAGGCATACGCCTGTTCTTCACTTCGCCCAACGCGGCCTCGCAGTTGGTACATCTGCGCCAGCCCGAATCGGTCGGCACGATTGACGATGATGGTATTGGCAGAAGAGATGTCCAAGCCCGATTCGATGATGGTGGTACAGACCAGCACATCGATCTCCCGGTTGATGAACCGGAGCATGACCTCCTCCAGTTCGTTTTCACGAAGCTGTGCATGGGCGATATCGACCCTGGCCTCCGGAACGAGGGTCTTTACCTTGTCGGCGATCCGCTGGATACTTCGTACCACATTGTGGACGAAAAAGACCTGTCCTCCGCGGCCGATTTCCTTTCTGACCGCTTCCCGAATCACGGTTTCATTGAACTCGGAAATGTAGGTAACGATGGGATGGCGGTGCTCGGGGGGCGTTGAAATCACGCTGATGTCCCTGATGCCCATCATGGACAGATGAAGCGTTCTGGGAATCGGGGTCGCCGTGAGCGTCAATACGTCCACGGTCCGGCGCAGGCTCTTGAGTTTTTCCTTGTGCTTT
The DNA here is from genome assembly GCA_021737185.1 of Desulfobacterales bacterium. Classification (GTDB taxonomy): domain Bacteria; phylum Desulfobacterota; class Desulfobacteria; order Desulfobacterales; family CAFBRK01; genus JAIPEL01. The sequence goes on from JAIPEL010000030.1 coordinate 34,577, forward strand.
ACACCGAATCGCTGTTCTTCATCGAGAACGATCAGTCCCAGATCCCTGAAAGCGATGTCCTTTTGCAGGAGCCGATGGGTTCCGATAACAATGTCGATCGTCCCGTTTTTCAGGCCCTCGACGATGTTGCGCTGGGTGCGAGCCGGACGGAATCGGTTCAGACAGGCGATCTTGATCGGATAGCCGTCGAATCGTTGTCGGAAGGTGCGATAATGCTGTTCGGCAAGAACGGTGGTCGGAACCAGCACCGCTGTCTGCTTCCCATTGAACGCTGCCAGAAAGGAAGCCCTTAGGGCCACCTCCGTTTTGCCATACCCGACATCACCGCAGATGAGCCGGTCCATGGGATGTTCGGCTGCCATATCTTCAGCCACCTGCTCAATTGCCTTGAATTGATCAGGCGTCTCTTCAAAGGAAAAGCCGGACTCAAAATCGCTGAGGATATCGCCGGCAACGGTAAAGGAAACCCCCGGCTGAACTTTTCTCGCTGCGTAAAGGCGAAGCAGTTCTCCGGCAATCTTTTCCGTCGATTTTTTGATCCTCTTTTTTACCCGCTCCCAGGATTTTCCCCCCATCCGGTCCAGAGCGGGAACGACCCCTTCGACCCCGAGATATTTCTGAACCTGCCCCATCCGGTCCACCGGAAGGTAGAGTTTGTCATCATCTTTATAGATCAGCAGCAAAAAATCGTTGCTGATTCCGTCGACCTGCAGTTTGACGAGACCCTCGTAGCGTCCAATGCCGTGTTCATCGTGAACCACCAGGTCTCCCTGCTGAAGGTCCTCGAAGGTCGCGATCTGTTCGCGCATGGAGGTGGGTTGCCGCACCCTTCGCCGCCGCTGCCGGGGCCCGAAAATTTCGTCCTCGGTGACGACCGCCAAATGCGCTGCATCCCATATGAAGCCTCCTGAAACCCGGCCCACTGTCAAAATGCATGAGCCTCCGGGAATCGGCCTCTGCGGGAAGTGATCGATCCATCCCGGCGATACGCCATAAGGGGCCAAAATCGTTTTGAGCCTGTCTGCCTGGGTTGAGGTCCGGCAGACCAGCACCGCCGTCTGCCCTTGTTCTTTTCTGTTTTCGATCCATTCAATCAACGGGGCAAACGGCCGTTCCTTTTCCCGCCGGGACCGGATCTGTTCACGGAGGGTGCCGTTGTCGCGGACGTCGAAATCGATCCGATGGGGCCGGGCTTCAGTCTCTTTCTCCACGGCAAGGGCCTTGAGCGTAATACCGGGCCGCTGGTCGAGGCACAACTCCAACCCGGACCAGCTCAAAAAGAGTCTTTCCGGCTCGACGCAGAAGCGGCCTTCTTCCACAGCGGCGGAAAAATTTTCTTCGATCTGCGCATAGGCCCTTTTTGCAGCCAATTGGAGATCTGCCGGTTCAATCTGAACGACCAGGCAATCTTTGGGCAGGTAGTCGAAAATCGTGGCGGGTTCAGGATAAATCAGTGGAAGAAGGCCTTCGATGCCCGAAAACGTGCGCTCTTTTCGAATCTCATCCACGAGGCGGCGGACCCGGCTGACCGGCAACTGCTGGGCGGCAGCCTGCGCCCGAACGGCGGCGGTGACCTCGGCGATACGATCTTCTGTGATAATCGCCTCCCGGGCAGGCAGAATCACCGCTTCGTCTACCGATTTGAGGCTCCGCTGACTGGCTGCCGAAAAAAAGCGGATGGATTCCACCATATCGCCAAACTGCTCGATACGCAGCGGCTCCGAATACATCGGGCTGAAGATATCAAGGATGCCGCCGCGCACACAGAAATCGCCGGGCTCTTCGACGACGGCCGTCCTGCCATATCCGCCGCTGACCAGGCTGCGGATCAGATCCTCCCGATCGATCTCTTCACCGGCCTGAATCAAATCGACGTACCCGCATAGATCCTGCTTGGGAAGTATCCGCTGCATGGCGGCAGTGGCTGATGTCACAACCACCGGGGGCGGATCGCTTTCCACCATCGAGTAGAGGGAACGGATTCGCTGAGCTGCCGTCTCGCTGTGATAGGAAAGACTTTTGAACGGCAGCAGGTTGTAGCCGGGAAAAAGGCCCGCCGGCAGCGGCGCAGAAGCGCCGAAAAAAAGCAGATCCTCAAGGAAGGTTTCCGCATCCTTTACACTCGGCAACACCACCAGCATCGCTGCCGGCCGCTGCCGGTAGATCCGGTCTACGGCATAAGCCCGCTCAGGGCCGGACAGGCCCGTCAAGGTCAGCCCGGAAGGCTTCTCTCCCGCAAGATCAACCGGAGACGGCATCCAACTTTTTTCTTGATTTTGATCCATAAACACAGTAGGCAAAGGCTTGCTTTCGGCCACCGTAGCTCAGTTGGCAGAGCAGCTGATTCGTAATCAGCAGGTCCGCGGTTCGAATCCGCGCGGTGGCTCCACGGATTTTATAGAAAATAAAGGGTTTTCGGGCACATGCACCGAGAGCCCTTTTTTTATTGCACCCCTCCAGTTTTTGGCAAAAGCCGGCAAATCTGACCCTAAAACGTCAGAAAACGGTCAAATTTTACCGTCCCGGGCTAATCCCCCCGGACCGGTGAAGATCCAACATTTTATGCCACTCGTCAAGAGCCGGCACAATTGTACAAAGAGCCGAGTAGATCCATAACCATAGACCCTGCCAAAGGTTTCAGTGCCCCGTCTCCCCGTTACCGGCCCACTACTACATATTTGTATTTGTATTTTCTTTTAAAATCAGGCAATAATGGTGTGCGGTTGCGGTGGTCAGATGTCGATTGCAGACTATTGGAAACAGGGCTTAGCCGATATGCTGCTGAGATGACAGTATCTCCTCTCTCGATCAGTTCTTTGGCAAGACACGCCGATCCGCCTTGAAGTTGGATAACATCCAATTCGTAATAATATACAGAACTCTATAATTGTCTGGATGAGGCCGACGCTTCGCGTCGCCCCCATCAGGCGCGGGTGAGGAGCCACAATGCAACAGCCACGAAGCGCAACCCAACCATGCGAGTTGAGACAGACACGCCCCTTACGGAGCGTGCTCCTCACCCGCGCTGTTATATGCAGAGGGAAACGATGAAAATAAAAGATCGCCCAGGTTTCAAAAGATTGACTGTATCGATCACTTTTGCGAGTTTTGTCATCACATATATTTATTTGGTTGTTAATACGTACTCTGTCAGTCCAAAAGAAGGTTTTGTTAGATTCCCGATCTTTGCCGGATTAATTGCGTTGTTAACATTCTTTTGCCTTAGAATCATCTATTGGGTAATAGATGGATTTAAAAATACAAAATAATTCATTTGCCTGTAGATAGTTCTCTAATCTATGAAGGCCACAATTCATTTTTTCTGGACGGCCAGCACATGGTAAATATTAAAATTGACTTTTTTGTATGGGAAACAATTTCAGCTTTTAAGGCGATTCACAGGTATTTTGAACTAATTGAAGCTCAGATTGAAAAAGTCAAAGACGAGGATTGGGAAGAACTTAAGCAGTTACCAGTTCCAACAGATGAGGAGGAATACCAAACTGAATATGCCCCAAAAATTCAGGCTCATAAGAATGAATTTGAGAAGGTCCTACCAATGCTGGTTGGTTATTCATTCGTGATGATGTTATTCTCCGAATTAGAATTTAGGATTAATGAAATATGCAGAGAGCTAAAAAAAAGAGATCACCTTCCGTTAAAGATAAACGATTTTAAGGGCAACCTCATCGAAAGATTTTCCAAGTTTTTGATAATTGCAAATAAACCACCACTCGAAAACATTGAGAAGGCTGAAATCACTGATTTTATTTTAATCCGCAATTGCGTTGTTCACAACAATGGTTTTATAAAAAATTTTTCGGACCCAAAGAAGCTTAGAAATAGGGTTAATAACAAACTGCATATTGAGATGGCCGGGAAAGGGAACAATGAGAGAATTAGAGTATCTGGGCGCTTCTTATACTCGAAGATCGAATTCTTTATCGCCATGTTTCGGAGACTATTTGATGCCCTAAATTTCGGACCAGAATATCCAGTCATATACCACCGGCAGAGCCGGTGGCTTGAAAAATGTGAACCGCTCAAAGCGGTTGTTTGATTGGCCACCTCAAAGGTGGCGAGCCTGTTACCTGAACAGATTCAATTGATCTATGCGGCGGTCTTCCTTTTCTTG
>JAIPEL010000141.1 GCA_021737185.1 Desulfobacterales bacterium
GCATCGCTGCTGTGGCGCTTGGTGTCCATTTCAAAAACTTTGTATTCGATGTCCAGTCCTTGTAAAGCGTCTTTAAAGCCGTTGAGTTGATCGGTCGTCCATTCCCAAGGCGTATGGTAGCTCATGATATGCAAAACCTTCATTTTTTCGCCGGATGGTAATGCCTGGGAAGCGAAAATCAGAAAAAACAGCGTCGCCCCTGCGAACGCCATGATTTTAGTCGTGATCGAACCGAAACTCCTCATGTTCGAACAGGGCCAGACACGCATCCACAACATCGGTTGCATAAAGATTCCCCCTTTTGTTGGCAATTTCTTTTAGGGCCAGATCGATCCCCAACGCAGGCCGGTAAGGCCGGTGGGAAGCCATGGCCTCCACCACGTCCGCCACGCCGATGATCTTGGATTCCAGCAGCAGATCCCCGCCTTTGAGCCCCCGGGGATATCCGGAGCCGTCGATCCGCTCGTGGTGCTGATAGACGATCTCGGCGATGGGCCATTCGAAGTCGATCTCCTTTAAAATGTTGTACCCGGTTTCCGAGGGGGTCTTGATCAGTTCGAACTCGGGGGCCGACAGCCGGGTTGGTTTGCTCAGGATCTCGGCCGGAACCGAAATCTTTCCAAGATCATGGACGATCCCAGCCATTCGAAGGGCCTCGATTCGTTCATTTTCAAAACCCATCTTGGCGGCGATGGCCGTGGCCAGCTCCCCTACCCGCTGCTGGTGGCCGGCCGTGTAAGGGTCTCTTGATTCGATGGCCAGGGCCATGGCATGGATGATGCCGTCCATCGCCTTTTTCAGGCGGGTGGAAAACTGCACCAGTTCCTCGGTCTTCCGGGAGATCTCGCCTTTCATGTCTTCGGATTTCGTCCGGGAGGCGATCTCCTGCTCCCGGCGCTTGAGCGCCCCGGAAATCCGGATCAGCAGGTCGGTGGGATTGAACGGTTTGGTGACGTAGCCGTAGATACCCTGATTCAGGGCCTCTTCGGCGGTATCGACGTCCCCGACCCCGGTGACCATCATCAAGGCGGTATCCGGATATTTGCTGTGAACCCAGCGGGCAAAAGAGAGCCCGGATTCGCCGGGGAGATTGATGTCGGCCAGGACCAGCTCGAAGGACTGTTGCTGGATTGCGGCCCGGGCTTCGGCGGCGTCGGATGCGCCAGCGCTGTCATAGCCTCCCTTTGCCAGAATACGCCTAAGGATTTCCTGAATCGGCTTTTCGTCTTCCAGGATCAGGATTCGGACCTTGCCAGTTTCAAAAGATTCCGTGAGCGAATCGATGGTCGAAGTTGCGATGGGCTCCATGGTCAAACTCCTTTTTAGTTCTCAGTTTCCGTCAAAGGATATAATTTTTTTCACACTCCGGGCAGATGCCATGCGTAAACCGTGCTTCGGAGTGGGTCTGGACATATTGCTCGATCTTTTCACAGTAGCCGCAAAAAAGCCGGCAAGGATGGCCAACAGAATCGAAGTGTTCCCTATGGCGGTTTTCAATTTCACGATCTGCTCTGTTCACTCACTTGCGTTTGCATGGGTCATTCGGCGCGGCCCAGACCTTGAAACGGTTCCGGCCTGCCCTTTTGGCCCGATACAGGGCCCTGTCTGCCGCGGCAATCAGTTGAGCAGGGGTTGTTTCAGATGAGGGGACCAGGGACACGATCCCGGTGCTGACGGTGACCGTCTCGGCCGCCTCGGACTTGCCGTGCAAAATGTTCAGGGCGGCCACATTCCGCTGCTGCTGTTCGGCGACCATGACAGCCCCCTGGATATCCGTCTCCGGCAGGATGCTCGCAAATTCTTCTCCGCCATACCGGGCGACCAGATCTCCCGGCCGGCGAACCGCCCGGGCCAGGGCCGAGGCCACCTGCTTCAGGCAGTCGTCGCCTTCCAGATGGCCGTGAAGATCGTTGAAGCGCTTGAAAAAATCGATATCGGACAACAGCAGGGAAAGAGAAGAACCGTCGCGCCGAGCCCGGCGCATTTCCCTTTTCAGATCTTCATCGAAGCGGCGGCGGTTGGCCAGGCCGGTCAGCCCGTCCTGGAAAGAGTGGCGCCGTAAAATTTCTTCCGCATGCTTCCGCACGGAGATGTCTCTCACAATCCCCCGAAACCCGGCAACGCGGCCGTCTTGCTTCAGCACCAGCGAAACCGAGGCTTCCACGGCGATCGGTTTGCCGTTCTTTGGAAATATTTCCCAGCCAAAGCTTTTCACCGGCTTGCCGGTAAGGTAAACCTCATTGAATGTCCGGAAGATCTTCTCAGCGTTTTCCGCATCCGTGTAGCTGCGGTAGTCCAGACCGATCAGCTCGCCTCTCGAGTATCCAAGGGCATTGCACAGCGCATCGTTGACAAGGGTAAATCGACCCTTGAGGTCCACCTCGTAGTAACCGTCTTCGATCTCTTCCAAGATCATTCGGTATCTTTCTTCGCTTTCCTGGAGGGCCGCTTCGGCCTCCTTTAAATCGGTGATGTCTACAGCCATTTCGTATCGGACGGTGCGGCCGTCTATCCAATTGATGGCCTTGTCGATGCACCGGTACCAGCACCGGTTGAGCCGGTTGAAAAATTCCCAGACATGGGGCTTGCCTGGCCGCCGCTTCAGAATGATGTCGTTTGTGCAAAAAGAGCAGGGCATATCCAACCCGTGAAAGGCCTGGTGGCATTTTTCGCCCACCACCTTGCCGAAATGCCGCTCAACGGTCTGGTTGACGTAAAGAATCTCATAGGTGTTCGGATCGCTGACATAAACGGCGACGTCGAGGTGATCGAAAACGGCCAGGGCTTTTCGGCAGCTTTCCTGCAAGTTCTGATCGAAAATTGTCGTCATGGAAGTTGCCTCGCGACAGAGCTGAACCAATGGTTGGACACTGATACAGCAAGCACCGTGCCGAAAGTGGTGTTATTTTTGTTTTCTAATCGAAATCAGATAGATAGGTAGAAAATCGAAAGGCGGAAGAAAAAGCGGAGAGGTTCTGCCGGACAGGATTTGTCCTGTCCGGCAGTACAATGTCCTGTTCGACAGGACTCCTGGAGGGACGCGCTCTGTCGCGTCCGCGTTTTCGGCTGCGGCGGATTTGCGGCCACGACGGCGCGTGGCCCTCCAAGGACCAACACCTCGACTTACCGGATGTCGTACTTTTTCAGGAGGGTATACAGACGAGAGCGGGACAGGTCCGCAATCTTGCAGGCCCCGGAAATGTCGCCTTTCGCCGCCCGCATCAGGTCCTGCAGGTAGCGCTTTTCGGCCTCTGCCAGGGCCTTTTCCCGCACGTCCTGCAAAGGGGGAAGACGGTTGGCGGTATCTGCCACATCGTCGGCGACGCTCCGGCCCTCGCCGACGACGTTTCTGGCCTGGTGAACCCGGATATTCTCGGGAATATGGCGGGAATATAGAACCGGTTCATAGCGGGCAGCGCTCAGCGCGCCTTCTACGGCCCCCATCAGCTCCCGTACGTTGCCCGGCCAAGGGTAAGCGGCCAGCATATCGAAAAAATCAGGCGAGACGCTCTTGACCTCGATATTCTCCCGGAGGCAAAACTGCTTGATGAAGTAGACGGAAAGCTCCCGTATATCTTCCAGCCGCTTGCAAAGGGGCGGCAATTCGATCGAGACGGTACGAATCCGGTAGAGCAGATCACTTCGAAATCGGCTGCCGGCCGCCATGGATTCAAGATCGCGGTTGGTGGCGGCAATCAGACGAAAGTCGCAACCGACCTCCTTGACAGATCCCACGGGTCGGACCCGTTTTTCCTGTAGAGTCCGTAAAAAGTTTTTCTGAAGCTCGGGGGACATTTCCCCCACTTCATCTAAAAACAAGGTGCCGCCGTCCGCCTCCCGCACCAGACCCCGCTGGTCTTTATCCGCGCCGGTGAAAGACCCTTTGACGTGGCCGAACAAAACGCTTTCGGCCAGGGTTTCGGGCAGCGCGGCGCAGTCGACTGGGACGAAGGCCTGCGATGCACGGCGGCTGTTATCGTGGATCGCCCGGGCAAAGAGCTCCTTTCCGGTGCCGGTCTCTCCGGTGATCAGCACGTTGACGTCGGCGGCGGCGGCCAGGGCCCCCTGTTCCAGGCAGGCCGTGACGGCCGGACTCGATCCGACGATGTTTCCGCGCTTCATTACCACCGGCTGTCTGGCCCGGGCCTTTTGGTCCCGGTACTGCAGGGCCCGAGCGATGTGAAGCGACAACTGGTCCATCGCCGGCGGCTTTTCCACGTAGGCCCAGGCCCCGCTCCGGGTGGCCAATTCGGCGCCGTCGGGATCGCCCTGGCCGGTGATGATGATCACCTCCGGATTTCCGGTCGAGGCAATGATGTCATCCACTGCCTCCAGGCCGTTACCGTCGGGCAGGCGAACGTCGAGCAGCACCAGGTCGAATGCTTTTTTTTTGAGCCTCTGCAGGCCGTCGCCAAGACTCATGGCCTGTTCCGAACGGTGCCCCATCTGGGTCACCGCCCGTGAAAAAATCCGGCAGACGCTTTCTTCGTCGTCGATGATCAATATGTCGGCCATCGGCTGTTCCTTTGATACACAACATTGATGAAATTGGAGGGACGTGCTCCGTCGCTTCCGTCCCGGTCTTTTGGAGGGACATGCTCCGTCGCGTCCGTTCTACCGGCCGCGATGAAACGCGGCCCTCCAAAAACAAAAGCCACCCGGCCGCGACGGAGCGCGGCCCTCCAAAAATCAAAACCACGCGGCCACAACGGAGCGTGGCCCTCCACCGCAAAACCCCTCGGCCGCAGCCCCCGTGGAGGGACGCGCTTTGTCGCGTCCGAGTTGTGGTTACGGCGGATTGACGGCCACGACGGAGCGCGGCCCTCCAACGCCAACCCCGCGTCCGCCGTCATCCGGGGTCGGGGCCGTTCAGCACCGCCGCGATCCTCCGGACCAATTCTTCGGGGTCGATCGGCTTCTCGACGAAGCGATCCGAAGCCACCAGCTTCCGGACGGCCTGCCGGTCTTCGGCGTATCCGGACATGAACAAAATGCGAATACCCGGTCGGCGGGTCTCCAACCGCCGGGCCAGTTCGATGCCGTCGATTCCAGTCAGAATCACGTCGGTCAGCACCAGATCAACAGAATCCAATACATCGGCCTCCAGCGACAGGGCATGTTCGCCGCTTTCGGCTTCGATGACATCGAATCCTCCTCCTTTCAGACAGTGGCGCACCACCCGGCGCACGGACGGGTCGTCTTCGACCACCAGCACGGACACCCCTTTTCCGGAAACAGCCCCGGTGGCCGGCCCGGAGGTCTCCCCTGCCGACACGCCTTCCGGGCATTCGGGCAGATAGACCGTGATGGTGGTTCCCTGTTCCGGCTCGCTTTCGGCCAGGACGAATCCGCTGTTTTGTTTGACGATGCCGTAAACCGTGGAAAGCCCCAGACCGGTTCCCCGGCCCCGCTTCTTGGTGGTGAAAAAGGGGTCGAATATCTGCTCGATGACCTCGGCTGTCATGCCTGCCCCCGTATCAGAGACCTTTATGCGAACATAGTTGCCCGAAGCCTCTTCGATCCGCCGCTGGGTGAAAAAAGACGGCTCCAGCCGGACGTTGCCGGTTTCAAGGCTCAGACGACCGCCGTCGGGCATCGCGTCCCGGGCATTGACCGCCAGGTTGACCAGGACTTGCTCAATCTGGCCGGGATCGGCCCGGATCGGAGAAAGGTCCGGGGCCAGATCGAGGGTCAGTCGGATGTTTTCGCCGATGGTCCGCCGGAGCATTTTCTCCAGGTCCGCAATCCGCTGGTTCGGATCGAACACCTGCAGCCGTGCCGGCTGCTTGCGGCTGAAGGCCAGAAGCTGCTGGGTCAGCTTCGCCGCCCGCTGGGCCGCCTTCTCGATTTCCGCGAGATCCTCGTCGGGCTGTTCGACCGGGGATTTTTCCGCTTCGATCAAATGCACGCAGCCCAGGATGGTGGTCAACAGGTTGTTGAAATCGTGGGCGATGCCGCCGGCAAGAGTCCCCACCGCCTCCATCTTGACGGCTTGGCGGAGCTGCTCTTCGAGCTTGCGTCTTTCCGCCTCAGCCAGGTTCTTTTCGGTAAGGTCGAACATCAGGCCCACGATGCCGGCCTTTCTTCCCTCCGCGTCATAATAGACAGCCTTTTTAACCATAAAATCCCGCCGGCGGCCGTCGGAGAATTGCATCCGGGTTTCATGGTCCTCGGTACCGCCGGTTTGCATCAGGGAAAGGTCCACTTCATGGATTTTCTCGGCCAGCTCCGGCTGGAAATTCCAGGGCAGTTCGAAAACCGTTTTTCCGACGACATCGGCCAGGGGAAGCCCGACGATCTGCTCGGACCATGCCCGGTTCCCTCCCAGATACCTTCCCTCCGCATCCTTGTAAAATACCGGACTGGGCAGGGTGTCGATCAGAGTCTGGAAAAAGGTCATTGTGTCTTTGAGTTCGACCTCACTTTGCCGCCGGAGCTGGTTTTCCTGCTCAAGCTGGAGCATCTTTTTTTCCAGCTTTTTTACCAGTCGCTCGTCGTAGAGCGTGAACATCTCATCCTCACTCGAGGAGCCCCCGGACGACCTGTCGATCCGCCCCTTTTTTCCTTTTTCGGCGATCCGCCGGATTTTGGCTACAAGCGATGCAATCGGCTCCGGCTTGACGATAAATCCGTCAGCCCCCATCTGCATGGCCAGTTCCTTGTCCCGCTGGTCAGTATAGGTGGCCGTATAAAAAACGAAGGGGATATGGTCGAGCCCCTCTTGCTGCCGGACCTTTTGGCAAAACTGGTATCCGTCCATTTCCGGCATGAGGATGTCCGAAACGATCAGGTCCGGCGGCGATCTCCGGACCGCTTCCAGGGCCTCTTTGCCGTTGGCCGCCGTGGTGACCGAAAACCCGTTCTTCTCCAGGATTTTTTTCAGAAGGTGCCGGGCTTCTTCCAGATCGTCCACAACCAGAACGTTCATCGGAGATCTCCCTTGCGTCCGCTTGGGTCGCGACGGAGGGACGCGCATATCGTTTCCGTTCCGGCCCTTTGGAGGGACGTGCTTAGTCGCGCCTGTTCCGGCCTTTTGGAGGGACGTGCTCCGTCACGTCTGTTCCGGCCTTTTGGAGGGACGTGCTCCGTCACGTCCGGATTTCGGCCACGACAAAGCGTGGCCCTCCATGGACCACCCCCCCGGCCGCCACCCGCCTGGAGGGATGCGCTTTGTCGCGTCCTTCTTTTCGGCCGCGATGAAACGCGGCCCTCCAAGGGCCAACCTCATGGCCACGACGGAGCGTGGCCCTCCATGGACCACCCCCCCGCCTCCGGGTAAAAACCTCCAGGCGCTCCGGAGCATCTCGGGTTCGTTATTCCTCCAGGACCTTTCGGACTTTTTCGGCCAGGTCCCGCTTGGAAAAGGGTTTTTGAATAAAATCCATGCTCGCCTCCAACACCCCCCGGTGGGCGATCACGTTGGCCGTGTACCCGGACATGAACAAAACCTTCAGATCCGGATACAGGGCCTGCAGCCGCTCGGCCAGTTCCCGGCCGTTCATGGCGGGCATGACCACATCGGTGATCAGAAGATGGATCATGCCGGCGTGCTCTTTTGCAAGGGCGGCCGCTTCTTCCGCGCTGGAGGCAGCGAGCACCGAATAGCCCAGGCTTTCGAGCATTTTTTTGCCGATGCGCAGAATCGACCGCTCGTCTTCCACCAGCAGGATGATCTCGCCTCTGCCGGCCGCCACCTCCGGCACTATCGGTTTCGTTTCCTCTTCGGTATCGCCGGTATGGCGCGGCAGATAGATCCGGAAAGTCGTCCCCTTGCCCGGCTCGCTGTAGACGTTGATAAAGCCCTCGTTCTGCTTGACGATGCCGTAAACGGTGGCCAGCCCCAGGCCCGTGCCTTCCCCGCTTTTTTTCGTGGTAAAAAACGGCTCGAACAGGTTTTCCAGGATCTCTTTGTCCATACCAGTACCGTCGTCGCTTATCGCCAACACCACGAACTCTCCCAGCACGGATCCGGGGTGCTCGGCGCAGTACTCCTCATCGATAGCCACATTTTCCGTCTCGATGGTGATATTGCCGACTTCGGCGATGGCGTCGCCGGCGTTGACGCACAGGTTGGCCAAGATCTGATCGAGCTGGGAAGGATCCATGCGGACCGGCCACAGACCGCCGCCGGGCTGCCAGGAAAGATTGATGTGTTCGCCGATCAGACGCCGGAGCATCTTGAGCATCCCCTCCACCGTCTCGTTCAGGTCGAGCACCTTCGGATCGCTGGTCTGCTTGCGGGCAAACGCCAGAAGCTGCCGGGTGATGTCCGAAGAGCGCCGGGCCGCGGCCAGAATCTCGGAAAGGTCCTCATGCAGGGGATCTTCCGGATCCACCCTTTCCAGGGCCATTTCCGTATAGCCCAGGATCACGCCGAGCATATTGTTGTAGTCGTGGGCCACTCCGCCCGCCAGCCGACCCACCGACTCCATCTTCTGGGCCTGCAGGAGCTGATCCTGCAGCTTTCCGCGCTCTGCTTCCGCCTTTTTCCGTTCGGTGACGTCCGTGCAAATGACAAAATTCAATGCTTCGGCGGTCGACAGCCGGAACTCGATCTGGCGAACCGATCCGTCCTTGCAGGTCACGGGATATTCCACGGGCCTGATTTCGGTCCGTCTTTTTCTGGCTCCCTCCATGGCCGCAGCCCATTGATGCTTTGCGCTTTCCCGCATGGCTTCATCCGGATAGGCAAGCTGCCACCACTCTTCGACAGACGGCACCTCCTCCAGGGAATATCCGAAAAGATCGAAAAACTTCGGGCTGGCGTAGACGATGTTCTCTTCGCGGTCCGAGATCACGATCCCCACCGGGGCCAGCTCTGCAAACTGCTGAAAGCGAAGCTCGCTTTCACGAAGCTCCTTTTCCCCCCGGCGGCGGTCTTCTGCGATCTTCAGCATTCTCAGGGCATAGGCGATATCCTCGGCCATCTCCGCAAAAAGATCCCGCTCCTCCTCGTCGACGACGATATCGTTTTCGGCGGCAGCGGCAAGATACCCGAAAACCTCCTCTCCGTGGGCCAATGCCACACAAAGGGACTGACTTTCCGCGTATTTTTCAGCTAACGGGCACTTTCCGCACAGCGCCTCCCGATCCTCGACCAGCAGCACGCCTCTTTCGATTCGCGCCCGCTCAAAGCACGCCGGCAGATTCCCATTCTCCAATAGCGCGGCCAGCTCTTCTGAAGCCGCCGCCAGTCCGGCCATGGACCAGGACACCGGCCGGTTTTCTGCATCCGTCAGCACGATCAACGCCGACGGATACCCCCGGTTTTCCACCAGGAGCCG
>JAIPEL010000142.1 GCA_021737185.1 Desulfobacterales bacterium
AGAAAAGGAAGACCGCCGCATAGATCAATTGAATCTGTTCAGGTAACAGGCTCGCCACCTTTGAGGTGGCCAATCAAACAACCGCTTTGAGCGGTTCACATTTTTCAAGCCACCGGCTCTGCCGGTGGTATATGACTTTTGTGTCATTTCCGGCCCGGACTCGGTCCGGGGCGGAAATGACACAAAAATGGGTGAACCTTTATGCCGGAGCCGACCATGTTTTCCAAGATTCTTGTGCCTCTCGATGTCGACTACTCGAAAACCGCCGCCGCCGTGTACCGAAAGGCGGCAGAGCTCGCCCGATGCTGCGGGGCGGAAATCCGCCTGATTACTGTGGTGCCGGGGTTCGGTATGCCGATCGTCGCCGCCCATATCCCCGAGGAAGTCCGCAAAGAGAGCGGCAAATTGGTGCGGGAGGCAATGAAGCAGTTTATCGAGGAACACTGCAACAAATCGGTTTCCTACGAAATCCGAACCGGGAAAAACTGGGAGGAGATCATCGAGGCGGCCGAGGACTGGGGAGCGGACCTGATCGTGGTCTACCACAACCGCCGCAGTTCGATCAACGAGGCCTTCAGCAGATCCTGCGCAGAGCGGGTTACCGATAACGCCGCCTGCTCCGTGCTCAGACTTCGCAACGTGATGGGCTGAAGGACGGTTGATTGGTTGAATGGTTGATTCGTCGATTCGGCCTGCAGGAGAAGCTCGGCTACCCTTCGGTAAAGTATCGTCATGCCCGCGGAGGCGGGCATCCAGTTGCTTTATTCCAGAACGTCTTGGATGCCCGCCCCCGCGGGCATGACAGAAAAAAACCCCCTGATCCCTCGAGTAGTTGAGTCGAGAACAGGCAAACCCATCAGCCTTCCTGCGCCGGGCGAAAGGGGGGAGCAAGCACCCCTCACACCCAGATGCCGTCGATGACCGCTCCGCAGGCCGGGCATTTCCCGTCTCGGAGGCGGTTTTTTCTCACCGTAAACCCCCACCGTTCGATGAGCCTCTCCCCGCATTGATGACAGTACGTGCTTTCGGCTTCTTCGCCGGGCACGTTGCCCGTGTACACGTATCGGAGCCCCGCTGAAAGACCGATATCCCTTGCCCGCCGCAGGGTCTGTACCGGCGTGGGCGGCCGGTCGGTCAGTTTGTAGGTGGGATGAAAACGGCTGATGTGCCAGGGCGTTTCAGGCCCGAGGTCTTCCCTTAAAAATTCGGCCAGCTCCCGAAGCTCCGCCGGGTCGTCGTTTGCGCCCGGAATGATCAGGGTGGTCACCTCCACGAAGATCCCCGCCTTTTTCATGAGCCGGAGGGTGTCGAGCACCGGCGCCAGCCGTGCGGCGCACATTTCCTTGTAGAACTTGTCGGAAAACGCCTTCAGGTCGACATTGGCCGCGGCCAGCACCTGGCCGAGGCTCTCGATCGCCTCCGGCGTCATGTAGCCGTTGGTCACGAAGACATTCCGGATTCCTTTTTCCAGGGCGAGCGCTGCCGTATCGAAGGCAAACTCGAAAAAGACCGTCGGCTCGGTATAGGTGTAGGCGATGGTGGCGCACTCGTGTCTGCCGGCGTCTTCGACCACCGCTTCGGGCTGGACCGGTCGGCCCATGATCCTGCCGTCGCGGTCCGCGGGCAGCTGGGCGATATCGGCGTTCTGGCAGAAGCGGCATCGAAAGTTGCACCCCACCGTGGCGATGGAATAAGACTGGCTGCCGGGCAGGACGTGAAAGAGCGGCTTTTTTTCGATCGGATCCACGTTCCGGGCGACGAGGCGGCCGTAGACGAGGGTATGGAGCCGGCCGGCGACGTTTTCCCGAACGCCGCAAATGCCTCTTCTGCCCTCCTTGATCCGGCATCGATGATTGCACAGCCGGCACCGGACCCCGCCGTCTTCGAGCGCCTCCCACAAAGCAGCTTCCATGGTTAGTTTCCCCCGGCGATCGTAACGTTGAACTTACTCAGGAGTATTTTTGGACCCGATACCATTGGGCGCCGGGCGGAGGTCAGGAAAGTTTTTTTCTGCTTTCAAGCCGTCCAGCTTTCCAGCCTCCCTGCGGCGGGAAGCGCCTAGCCCGGTTACCACCCCGGACGGACGCTTTCCGGAAATCCTCACATCCAGCTCCAGAGGCCGCGTCCGGTACCGGGGGATCAGCGTGGCGACCATCGCGGCATAGCCGCCGAACGGATAGCGCCCGAGGCGCAGCGCCCGGTCGATCCACCCGTCCGGCTTTCCGACCGCAGGCCATTGACTGACGGTTCGCCAGGACAGAGGGACGTTTCCGGCCGTCCGGTAGACCATCTGCTTGAGCTCCCAGACGCTGAAAAACCGGGCCCGGTTGTACAGACTGTGGGCGAACATCCCTTTGAGCCGCAGTTCCGCCGCCCGAAGGGCATATTTGTTCACCACGCCGAAGAAGATCCGGTCCTTGGCCACCCGGCTGGCCTCTTCCACGGATCGCTGGGGATCTTCCACGAACTCCAGGGACCCCATAAAGACGGCGTGGTTGAATGAATTGTCGTCAAAGGGAAGGTCTTCGGCCCAGCCCCGGTGATACTCGACCCGGCGGCCGGTCCTCTGGCGGGCAATCTCGAGCAGGTGGGGCGAGGCATCGACCCCTGCGAGCCGAAGCCCTTCATCGGCAAGTGCGGCCAGGGTGGCGCCGATGCCGCAGCCGATCTCCAAAAGGGAGTCCCCCGGTTTCGGACACAGCATACCGATGAGAAGGCGATGTTCCCGTTCGAGCCTCATCCGCTGCTTCGGCCCCTCGAGATCCTTCTCCCAATCTCTACCGTCTCTCAAGTCGAACACATACCCCATACTTTATAAAATAGGGAAAAAACAAGGTTCAATCAAGAGAATCCGTCGCGCGCGGCATCCATTACGTTACGATATAAATAGTGCCAACACAAAATCTATTATGCTTGACATTTTAATCTATAACCATTAATAAATATATGTTCTTGGAGGCAAGATGACCGTTTCAAATGACGTCTTGATCAAGGAAATCGTAGGGGCCATTCGGCGCCTGATCCGCGCCGTTTCCATCGATTCGGTGAAAATGAGCCGGCAGTTCAGCCTGACCGCCCCCCAATCCGGGGTGCTCCGCTGCCTTGCACACAACGGGGCCATATCTTCTGCAGACCTGAGCCGTGAACTATACGTGACGCCGTCCAACATCACCGGCATTATCGACAGGCTGGAGCGAAAAGGGCTCGTCCAGCGGGTCCGCAAAGAAGACGACCGGCGCGTCACCTTGATACAGCTTACAGACGAGGGCAGGAAGCTGAGCCGGGAACTGCCGGATCCGATCGAAATCCGGCTGATCGCGGGGCTTTCAGAGCTTCAGGAAAAAGAGGTTCGCAAGCTGGACGACTCCTTGGACAAGATCATCGACATTCTCGACGCCAAGGAGCTGGAGGACTCCCCGCTGCACTGAATTATCTTGGGAGAAGATACCGCCAAGCCGGTTGCCGGCGAACAACCAGCCGAGATACAGCATATCCCAGGAAAAAAATCGAAGTGGGCCCGACGGCGGCAGAAGGGCGGCCGCGCCGGAAATCTGAAAACCGAAATCGATTGATCTACTGAAATCCATCGGAGCAGTCATGACAGAAAAAGTGGTGGTCAAGGACCTGTTTAAAATTTTCGGCCACGATCCCAAAAGCGGGCTGAAACTCATCGAGGAGGGGCTCGACAAGGAGCAGATCTTCGAAAAGACCGGGCTGACCGTCGGCGTCCGGGAGGCGAGCTTTACCGTGAATGCCGGCGAGATCTTCGTGGTCATGGGGCTTTCCGGATCGGGCAAATCGACGCTGGTGCGGATGCTCAACCGGCTCATCGAGCCCACGGCCGGCGAAGTCTTCCTGGACGGGGAAAACATCACGAAAATGAACCGAAAAAGCCTCATCGACATGCGAAGGCACAAAATGAGCATGGTTTTTCAGTCCTTTGCCCTGATGCCCCACCTGACGGTGCTGCAAAATGCCTCCTTCGGGCTGGACATCTCCGGTCTGGGAAAGCAGGAGCGGGAAGAGCGCGCCATGAACGCCCTGGACCAGGTCGGACTCAAACCCTATGCCGACAGCTTGCCCCAGGAGCTTTCCGGCGGTATGCAGCAGCGGGTCGGCCTGGCCCGGGCCCTGGCCCAGGATCCGGACATTCTGCTCATGGACGAGGCCTTTTCGGCCCTGGATCCGCTGATTCGAAGCGAAATGCAGGACGAACTGCTCAAACTCCAGGAAATATCCGAGCGGACCGTGATCTTCATCTCCCACGACCTTCACGAGGCCATGCGCATCGGAGACCGGATCGCCATGATGGAGGGCGGGCGGATCGTCCAGGTCGGCACCCCCGACGAGATCCTGAAAAACCCGGCCGACAAATACGTCAAATCGTTTTTCCGGGGAGTGGATCCGACAACGGTCTTTTCCGCCAAGGACGTGGCCCGGAAAAGCCAGCTCACCCTCCGCTGGCACAAGGGAGAAGGGGCGCCGCGGGCGGCCCTGGAACAGCTCCGGGAAGAAGACCGGGAGTTCGGCTATGTCATCGACAAGCAGCGCAAGTTCATGGGAGTGGTGTCCACCGATTCTCTCGAGTCGGCCATGGCTCGCGACGAGAATACCTTGGATGCGGCCCTGCTCGACAACGTCGAGCCGGTTCCGGCAGAGACGCCGCTCCAGGAGATCCTTGCTGTGGTGCGACGCTACGAATTTCCGGTTCCGGTGGTGGACGAAGACAATGTCTATCTCGGCGTCATTTCCAAAAACGCCTTTCTCAGAACTCTCGAGGCGGGGGTTCCGGAAACCGGCGCCGGTACCGCCTAATACAATCGCCGAGGTGATGGGCTCAGAATATGGAGGACTTAGATGATATTCGATTTTGAAGAAGCATCGATACCCCTGGAAAGCTGGATCGAGATCGGGGTCAACTGGCTGGTGGACAATTTCCGACCCCAGTTTCAGGCCGTCAAGTGGCCGGTGGAAAAGACCCTCAACGGCATCGACGGTCTGCTGCAAATGGCCCCTCCGATCGTTTTCCTGGTTCTGCTGTTTATCATCGCCTGGCGGGCGGCGAACTGGAAGGTGGGGGTTTTTGGGGTGCTCACTTTCCTGCTGGTCGGGTTTCTGGGGTTGTGGCAGGAGACCATGACCACGCTTGCCATGGTGATCAGCGCCGTGGTTTTTTGCGTGATCGTAGGAGTTCCCCTGGGGATCATCGCCGCCAGAAGCGAGCGATTTGCCGACAGCATACGCCCCTTGCTCGACGCCATGCAGACGACCCCGGCCTTCGTCTATCTCGTTCCGGTGGTCATGCTCTTTTCCATCGGCACCGTGGCCGGGGTGATCGCGACGATCATCTTTTCCATGCCGCCGATCATCCGGCTGACGAATCTGGGCATCCGGCAGGTGCGGGAAGACGTGGTGGAGGCGGCGCATGCCTTCGGGGCCACCGAATCCCAGATCCTGTGGAAGGTCCAGTTTCCCCTGGCCCTGCCCACCATCATGGCCGGATTGAACCAGACCATGATGCTCTCTCTTTCCATGGTGGTCATCGCGGCCCTGATCGGCGCCGGCGGCCTTGGCGAGCCGGTGTTTGAAGGCCTCAACTCCCTGCGGGTCGGACTGGCCGGCATCGGCGGGCTTTCGATCGTGCTGCTGGCCATGGTTCTGGACCGGATTTCCCAGGCCCTGGGAGTGTCCAAACACACCCAGAAAAAGGAGGGATAGGAAATTCATCACGTTTCGTCCCATCGCCGGCTGCCGCTTATCGGGCCTCGGCCGGCAAGCTTGCAGCAAGCCAATTGCATCTTTGAATCTGCAAAACAGGTAAAGGAGAAAAACATGAGAAAAACGACGATGTGGAAGAAAATCACCTGGATCCTGGCGGTGCCCCTGGCCGTCGGTCTGTTGATGACCACCGCGGCGGTGGCCGACAGCCACATGCCCGGCAAGGGAAAGACCGTCAAGCCGGCCCGGGCCACCTGGGACACCGGATTTTTCCTGGAGGCGGTCTACAGCCGCGCCCTGGAGGATCTGGGATACAATGTGGAGGATCCCAAGAAGCTGTCCAACCCGATCTTCTACCAGTCCCTGGTCAACGGGGACGTGGACTTCTGGGCCAACGGATGGTTCCCGCTTCACGACACCCAGCTGCCGGGCAACTTCTACGACAAGGCCTCCAAGGCCGGCATGGTCGCCAAGGGCGGCGCCCTCCAGGGCTACCTGGTCTCGAAAAAAGCGGTCGAAAAGTTCGGCATCGAGTCCCTGGACGATTTCAAACGGCCGGAAGTCAAGAAGGCCTTTGACGCCAACGGCGACGGCAAGGCCGATCTGGTGGCCTGCCCGCCCGGATGGGGCTGTGAAAAGGCAATCACCAAGCACCTGGACCAATGGGGCCTGGAGGACCACATCAACCCGATCAAGGCCAGCTACACCGCGTCCATGGCCGATGCCATCGCCCGCTACAACAACGGCGACCCGGTCTTTTTCTACACCTGGACCCCGAACTGGACCGTCTACAAGCTGAAACCGGGCAAAGACGTCCTGTGGATCAACGTGCCGGATAAAAATGAAAAAGCCGTCTCCGGAATTGCCGGCGCGGTGACCGATCCGATCCGCATGGGTTTTCCGCCCAACGATATCGTGGTCTGCGCCAACAAGGCGTTTTTGAAGGCGAATCCGGCGGCCGCCAAGCTCTTCGAGGTGATGTCGATTCCGGTGGAGGCTATTTTTGAGCAGAACGCCCGGATGCAGGAAGGGGAAAACACCCAGAGAGACATCGAGCGCCACGTGACCGAGTGGAAGGAGCGCAACGCCGGCGCCTGGGAAGGATGGCTGGAGGCGGCGCGCAAGGCGGCCAAGTAGCGATCGTTAGAGCGCGGTTTTCCATCCGCTGATAGGCAGCACACAGCGGTCCGGCCCGGAGCCTTCCGGCTCCGGTCGGGCCGCTTTTTTATAGGGATTGTCATATTTTCGTTCCGTATTTTGACAAGCGGTCTAGAACGACGATCGATTTGTGTTGCTTTCCGGTCCTTAATTGTTTAAATTTATATTATTAAGGTTCGGAAAGGACAAAAACATGCTGCAAGACGACAACCAGATTATCAAGGACATCGTGGGCTCGATCCGGCGCCTGATCCGGGCGGTTTCCATCGACTCGGTGAAAATGAGCCGTCATTTCAGCCTTACCGCGCCCCAGAGTGGTGTGCTGCGCAGCCTCAACGCCCGCGGGCCGATCTCATCGGCCGAGTTGAGCCGGGAGCTTTGCGTCACGCCGTCGAACATCACCGGAATCATCGACCGCCTCGAAAAAAAGGGTCTCGTCCAGCGGAATCGAAAGGAAGACGACCGGCGCGTCGCCCTGATCCACCTGACGGACAGTGGAAAGACCCTGAGCCAGGGGCTTCCCGATCCCATCGAAACCCGCCTGATCTCCGCTCTTTCCGATCTGAGTCCGGGAAAGGTTCAGGAGCTTCGCGACAGCCTGGTGACCGTGCTGAAGCTGATCGACGCCCAACATCTCGGAGACGAGCCGCTTCGATAGTCGCCTGACCGGCTACCCATCCTTTCGCCCTCCGGATTCTGAATCGTTTCTGTTCGATTTTTCCCGCCTGCCTGCGGCCGCGATCTTTTTTAAGATCTGCGGCCGCCCGTTGTTGGGCCTGGATGGATTTTCCCGCAGCATCCCTCCGGGTATTGTGTATCGGTGTTTCGTGTACTACTAGAGCGCTTGTCAACATACGATTTCGATGGCGGCGGTTTTTTTTTGAGTTTTCGTCGGATCGTCGAGCCTGTCCGATAACCGTCGGTCCAAGCGCGCCGCCATATTCCCATTCTGCCAAAAAAAATTGTAAACGTGGTGATTATGGAATCCTTTTTCAAAGTGACCGAGCTTGCCCGGGTTCTCGACTATCGAAATCGCTTTCCCCGGATCGGAACCGAATCCGTCATGCTGTCCCAGGCCCTGGCCCGCGTTCTGGCAGCGGACCTTGCGGCCGAGGAGGACCTGCCTCCCTTTTCACGGGCCACCATGGACGGCTTTGCCGTCCAGGGGGCATCCACCTTCGGGGCCTCGGAGGCGAATCCCGCTTTTTTCACGGTCAAGGGGGAAGTCGATATGGGAGAGGCGCCCGACTTTTCCATCGGCCCCGGCGAGGCGGCCCGCATTCCCACCGGCGGGATGCTGCCTGCCGGGAGCGATGCCGTGGTCATGATCGAATATGCGGAAATCTTGGACGAAGAGACCATCGAGGTGACCCGAAGCGCCGCGCCGGGGCAGAATATCGTGCGGCAGGGAGAGGATTACCGCTCCGGAGAACCGGTCCTGCCCAAAGGACGCTGGCTGCGCGCCCAGGAGATGGGAGTTCTCGCCGCCCTCGGCCGAACCAGCGTACAGGTCTTTCGACAGCCGCTGGTGGGGATTATCTCCACCGGGGACGAAGTCGTTTCCATCGACCGCATGCCGGGGCCCGGACAGATCAGAGACATCAATTCCTACACCCTGTCCGGACAGGTGGCCGAAGCCGGTGCAAAGCCGGTCCGTCTCGGGGTCGTTGCCGATGCGTACAAGGAACTCTATCGCTCCTGCGCGGCCGCCCTCGAAAAATCCGACATGGTGCTCATTTCCGGCGGCAGCTCTGTGGGAGTACGGGATTTCACGCTCCAGGTGTTCAGCGATCTGCCGGAGGCTGAAGTCCTGGTTCACGGATTGACCATCAGCCCCGGAAAGCCGACCATTCTCGCCCGGGTCGGACAAAAGGCGGTCTGGGGGCTGCCGGGCCATGCGGTTTCGGCCATGATCGTCTTCAGCGCCGTGGTCAGGCCGTTTCTTCAGCACATCGGCGGACTTTCCAACGACAGCGCCGGTCAAGTTCGACGGCTGCCCGCGCGCATGGCACGAAACGTGGCATCGGCACCGGGCCGGGTCGATTTCATCCGGGTGCGGCTGGAAAAAAAGGGTGACTCGCTCCTGGCCGAGCCGATCCTGGGCAAGTCCGGGCTGATTCACACTATGGTGCGGGCAGACGGGCTGGTGGCCGTGGGGATGAACGAAGAGGGGCTGGAAAAGGGGGATCGGGTGGAGGTGATACCCATATGAATTTTGAATTGAGAAATGAGAAATTAGAATTTGATATACCGGTTCTCTATAAAACTCCAGTTGCATCCAGCCGGCGGCCAATGGGTGTCGGCTCGGATGCCGGGCAACTGTCTGAGCCAGTTAGGCCGCGTTGAGACGGCCGCGACGCGACCGTTGCAATGCGTCAAATCACCTCG
>JAIPEL010000143.1 GCA_021737185.1 Desulfobacterales bacterium
CTTATGTGAAACTTCGACCGAGGCCGGCGGCAATAACCGACCTGCCCCCGTCTTGGGTTTTGGAGGTTGGAGGGCCACGCTCCGTCGTGGCCGGTATTGGCTCATTGCTGGCAACACGGACGCGACAGAGCGCGTCCCTCCACCGGCAGGGGCTTCGACATAAGTTTCATATTTGATCAATCTGGACGCCCCAGCGGCCAGAGGCGGCGCTCGTATGAAACTTCATGTTCCCGGTCCGTCATTCCGGACCTGATAAGCCCGCCCCGGACTCCGATCCGGGGGAATCCAGTAATTTCAGAAACTTCTCGACTCCGCCGAATCCCCTGTTGCCGCTAAAACAGGTGCCGGAAGTCCAAGGCCCTTTTGAGCGTCACCTGATCGACATATTTCAGGTCCCCCCCAATGGGAACACCCGATGCAATTCGACTGACCTTCAGATCAAGGCCGGCGATTTGCTCCTTGATGTAGGAGGCGGTCGCCTCCCCTTCTACACTTGTGCCGGTGGCCAGAATCAGCTCCTTGACCGTCCCCTCCCGGACCCGCCGCAGAAGCTGGCCGATGCGGATGTCTTCGGGGCCGACCCCCTCCATCGGGGATAACGCCCCGGACAAGACGTGATACAGCCCGTTATAAGCACCTGATTTTTCGATGCTGATCATGTCGGCCGGCTGTTCGACCACGCACAGCAGCGACGGATCCCTGCCGGGGTCGCTGCAGATGCGGCACAGCTCGCCGTCGCTCAAGGAAAAACACCGGGAGCAAAGGCGCACCTTTTCTTTCACCTCACCGATGCTTGCGGCCAGCTCTTCGGCTTCCCGGCGGGATGTCTTCAGGATGTGCATGGCCAGCCGTTCGGCCGTCTTTTCGCCGATGCCCGGCAGCCGGGCCAGACGGCGGATCAGATTCCGGATCGATTGAGGGTAGTGTTGCATGTCTTCCCTTCGGGAGTGCAGAGGTTCAGAGGTTCAGAGGTTCGAATCTAAATCCTATGGTGGGAAGCTTGATCCTGGATACTGGATCCTGGATACTGGATCCGTCTTCGCCGGAAAAGCGTTGGATAGTCTCTTATCGCAATTCATCCGTATTTCTCCGCGTCTCCGCGTCTCTGCGCTTTTTATCCAGGATCGAGGATCCATCATCCAGCATCTGATTTACATCAACCCGGGGATGTTCATTCCCCCGGTCACCTTGCCCATCTCCTCGGAGACCATCTCCTGCGCCTTGGTGAGGGCGTCGTTGACCGCGGCCAGGATCAAATCCTGCAGCATTTCGACGTCTTCGGGATCTACGACCTCTTTTTCGATCTGGATCGATTCGATCTGCTGGCGGCCGTTTGCGACGACCCTGACCATCCCGCCGCCCGCTGCGGTTTCCACCGTGCGGCCGGCCAGTTCTTCCTGAAGCTCGAGCATCCGGCCCTGAAGTTTCTGGGCCTGTTTCATCAGGTTGCCCATTCCTTTCATTTATCTACCTCCTGCAGCAGCTTGACATCGACGATCTTTCCATCAAAAATTTCAACGGCGTCTGCCACCAACGGGTGATTGAGCGCCTCCCTTTTCCGTTGTTCAATCTCGTTCTTCTTTTCGACCTTCGCGGTTTCCGCGCCTTCGGCGGCCCGGATCCTCACTTCCACCGGTCTACCCAACGCCTCCTGCAGGACATCCCGGAGAATCCCCCGGTTCTTCCGGCGCTGAACCAGTGCGCGGCTGAAGCCGTTGCCCTGGATTTCGATTTCGACCCGCTTTTCTCCGAGACGGAGCAGGCGGGCCGCCTGTCTCAGACTCGCCCCGAAGGCCGGATGATCGGCCGCGATCCGCTCCAAGAGAGCTTCCCAGAACTGATGAAGATCGCTGGAATCGTCGATCCGTCCCCGGGATCGAGATTCGGCTTCCTGCGGTCCGCCTCCTCCGGAAAGCGGGTCAGTTTCAGGAGGGGGGTGGCCTCCGGAGCCCGCCGGCCCGGAAACTTTCTGCCCCCCGCCGGTCATCTCCTTGCGCAACCGGTCGAGCTTGTCGATCAGCACATCGATGGACAGCGCCGGCTGAAGCTGCGCCAGGCGCAGGAACATCATCTCCAATACCAGGCGGGGCTGGACAGTGTAGCGAACGCTGGCCTCTTCCCGATAGAGCATGTCGAACACCTGGTTGAGAAACATCGGGGTATGCGCTTCGGCCTGCTGTTGGAGGGCGGTCAGTTCTTGCCCGGGCAGGTCGACCAGCTTTTTCACATCCCGCCCAAGCTTGGCCACGAGCAGGTTTCTGAAGTGGGTCAGCAGATCCGCGTAAAGCTTTTTCAGGTTCAATCCCCGGTCATATACATCGTCGATAATGCGAAGAATCGCAGCCGCGTCTCTTTCCAGTATGGCCGAAGACAAGTCAAAAATCGCTTTTCGGTCGATGACGCCGAGAATGTCCGAGATCTGCCCAGGCTCGGGAACGCCTTGGCTGCAAGTCATTACCTGGTCCAGGAGGCTCAACGCATCGCGCATGCTTCCAGCCGCCTCCCGCGCAATGAGCCAGAGCGATTCCTCGTCCGGCTCCATGGCCTCCTGACGGCAGATGGTTTTCAAGTGTGCGGTGATCGATTCGGCATCGATGCGCCTGAAATCGTGGCGTTGGCAACGGGAAAGGATCGTGATCGGAATCTTGTGGGGTTCGGTGGTCGCAAACATGAACATCACGTGCGACGGCGGCTCCTCCAGGGTCTTGAGCAGGGCGTTGAAGGCCGGAAGGCTGAGCATATGGACTTCGTCGATGATGTAGATCTTGAACCGGCTCCGGGCGGGCAGGTACTTAACGTTTTCCCGAAGCTCCCGGACCTGTTCCACGCCGTTGTTGGAGGCGCCGTCGATTTCGAAAACGTCCACCGCATGGCCCTCGGTGATGCCGATACACGAGACGCACTCATTGCAGGGAACCGGCGACGGACCTTTTTCGCAGTTGAGGGCTTTGGCAAGGATGCGGGCCACGGTGGTTTTGCCCGTCCCCCGGGGGCCGGAGAACAAGAGAGCGTGGGCGACCCTGTCTGCGGTAATCGCATGGGAAAGGGTCCGGGTCACGTGCTCCTGGCTGACAACCTCTTCAAAGCATTGGGGACGGTATTTTCTCGCCAATACGAGATAAGACATGCCGCAATTTCCTCTTATCGACCGAGGAGGGGAGAGAGTGGCTCCGGGTGCAGGAGGCAGCCGGCGGAAACGGTGAAAGAAGTGGCGGAGAGAGAGGGATTCGAACCCTCGGTGCCGCTGTTAACAGCACACACGATTTCCAGTCGTGCACCTTCAGCCAACTCGGTCATCTCTCCGCGTACATTCGGGTCGGTCGCAAGGCCGCCTGGACCGTCCGGGATTGTCCGCTCAACCACGTTCCATACCAAGGCCGGGGGGGGCAAACCGCACCCACGTCCTTGGCTTCGTGTATCGATGGCGGAGAGGGTGGGATTCGAACCCACGATCCCGGTTTTAGCCAGGATACTGCTTTTCGAGAGCAGGGCCTTCAGCCACTCGGCCACCTCTCCGTCCGAAGTGCAAGCCGCATCATCCGGTTTTGCCGGAGGACTTGGCAAATAAACTCGTGAAAGCGATTTTATTAGCCCTTTTCCCTGCCACTGTCAAGAGATCCCCGGGCGTGGCTCAGGGTCCCGTTTAAGTCCACAAATGGAGGGCCCCGCTCCGTCGTGGCCGCCCGCAGTCGGACGCGACAGAGCGCGTCCCTCCAACGGTCGATACGACCGGCGCCCCATCAATGGTACGTCCGCTGCACGGACTTTGGCGGAGCGGTGGGACGTGGCTTTCTCCAGCAAAAAGGGTGCTTGAACCGTCGAGGTCTTTGTAGTATCGATGTTTTTTTTCGAAGGGAAACAGTTTGAGGCATTTTTGTAAAGATCAGGGCCCTGAGGACCCGGCTTTGGGTTAAGCTCGGAGGCCATGAATTCCTGTAGTTGTCTTAAATCCGAAATTCGAATTTTTTCGCTTCGGGCTGAAAGGCAGAGCCAATTGCCTCTGACCTGGTCCTGAGAACCAGGATTGCGAAACTGCATTCAAACACGGGGAGGAAGAAGATCCATGGCCGAAGTCGTCCCCTTCCGGGGAATCTTGTATAACAGCGAGAAAATCGATGACATGACAGCCGTTGTGGTTCCCCCCTACGATATCATTTCCAGGGAGGAACAGCAGTCGGCCTATGCCTGCCATCCGAACAACATGATCCGGCTCGAACTCAACAAAGGCGGAGAGGCCGGTGCGCAAACCGACACGCCCCACGCCCGCGCGGCATTCCACTTTGATTCGTGGCTCAGCGAAGGGGTCATGGTGCAGGACGCCGTCCCGGCCTTCTATCTGACCGCAACCGAATTTACCCTCGCCGGGCGCGGCCATATTCGCTACGGCATCATTGCCGCGGTCCGTCTGGAGCCCTTTGAAAAGGGAGTGGTCCTGCCCCATGAAAAGACGTTTTCCCGGGTTCGCTCCGAGCGCCTGGAACTGATGAAGTCGTGCCACGCCAACTTCAGCCCGATATTTGCCATGTTCAGCGATCCGCAGCATCGGGTCCTGGCCGACGCCCTCAATGTGCCTTCCGAACGTCCGCCGGAGATCGACTTTGTCGACGGCAACGGCCACCGCCATCGTCTATGGCGCCTGGCGTCACCCGGATTGCAGGAGCAGATATCCGATGCCCTGAAGGATCGGCGCCTCTACATCGCCGACGGCCACCACCGGTATGAAACCGCCCTGGCCTATCGCCGCTGGCTGGAGGAGACCGTCGGTCCTCTTCCGGAGGAACACCCGGCCAATTTCGCGATGATGTATCTGTCGGCCATGGAGGCCGATGGGATGGTGATTCTGCCCGCGCACCGGCTTCTGACTTCCGTTCCGGGCTCCTTGCGGCAGCGCCTGCTCGAACAGGCGCAGGGCTATTTTGATATCAAGAGGTTTTCCCCACCGGAAACCGGCGGGGAGCCGGACCTGGCGCCCCTGAAAAAGGCCATGGCGGCAGAAGGCAAAGAAACCCGGTTCGGCGTGCTGTCAAAAGACGGGGCGAACCCGGTAATGCTGACCCTTCGAAGCGGGATGATGGAACGGCTCTACGGGGACCGCATCCCCTCCGCCCTGATCGGCATCGATGTCACGGTACTCACCGAATTGGTGTTCATGAAGATGCTCGACTTCGATCAGGCTCGTCTGGATAATCACGAACTCATCGGCTATGCCAGTACGGCGGAGCAGGCCCTGGAAAAAGTGGCGCGCGGCGAATACGATATCGCGTTTTTGCTGAATCCCACCCCGATCGAACAGGTCAAGCAGGTGGCCGAAGCCGGCCTTATCATGCCCAGAAAAGCCACGTATTTTTATCCGAAGGTCATTTCCGGGCTGGTGATCAACGATCTGCATCCGGAGCGAGGCTCGCGTTGAAGCCCCGTGAGCCTTTATCCATGCATTCTATGGAAAGTTGATGAAATCGGAAAAATCCCCGAAGCCAAATGCTATGGTCTTGTTTGGAATTTGGTGCTTGGGATTTTTTTGCCCGCCGGTTTCCGTATTTCGCCATCTTACCTCGCTGCTGGGGCGCGACCGGTCGCAGACCCAGACCATGGGGATGCGGGCGGAGTGCTGGTAAGTTTCACGTTTAATCGAGATGGCCGGCTAAGGCCAAAACATTCCTTTAGAACTCCTTCCGGCAAACCTGGATGCCTTCGTAAAAAGTCCGAAGTTGACCTTTTTCGTCATTCCAGTGAAAGCCGAAATCCAATAAAATCAACTGCTTCTGGATCCCGGATCAAGTCCGGGATGACGTTCCGGTGACTTTTTACGATTTCATCAACCTTGAACCCTGAACCTGGAACCCTGAACCTTGAACGCCGCGCCAGCGATTTTATGCCCCTTGCAGCATCCTTTCCACCTCTTCGCTGTATTTGCCTTGCTTTCCGTATATGGAAAGGGGCGGTTCGACGCGCAGCCCGGGATTTCCCCCCAGGCTGCCTTCTACGAAGACCAGCTTTGCCTCGGCGTCGATCCGTGAATGGAGCATTCGCAGGGTCTTGGGCTCGATGTTCACCGACCGCATCTCGGCAATCAGATCTGCGGTCCGCTCCGAAGGATAGATCAGGGCCAATCGGCCGGTTCTTTTCAGGAGGCGGGCCGCGGCCGCGGCGACATCCCGCAGGCTGGCCGCCAGCTCGTGGCGGGCCATGGCTTTCTGAGGGTCCGGGTTGATCCTCCCCGACCGGGTTTTTCGGTAAGGGGGGTTGCAGACCATCATGTCAAAGGGGCCGCCGGTATCCTGCTGCCCAATGCGTCTCAGATCCGCCTGCGCCACCTCGATGCGGTCCTCCAGACCGTTTTGCAGGACGTTTTCCCGGGCCAGATCGGCAAGCGCCGGCTGGATTTCCACTGCATGAATACAGATCCCCGGAAAGCGAACGGCCAGGATCAAAGCAACGATGCCGCAGCCGGCGCCGATATCGATCAGCCGGTCCTGGGGTCGGGGACAGGCCAGGTGGGCCAGCAACACGGCATCGATGGAAAACCGGTATCCGTCTTTCGGCTGCGCAACGAGCAGCCGCCCGTTGAAAAACGTATCGGTGGTGGTAGCTGGTTTCAATCGTATTTTTCTCTGCGCCCCCGCGTCTCTGCGCGAGCCAACAGGGTATGTTTTTAAATGGGAATTTGATATGATACCAAGGGAAGTTTCATAAGAAGACAGCAACTGCTCATCTCGCCGGAGGGCATGATTTTATGCGTTTCCTCCATGATCTCCCTTCCTGCGCTTTTTACATCAGTTCCTCTGTTGACTCTTCGCACCGTATGTTGCCTGTTTCTCTCTCGCCGTGAAACCTATAACATCAGTTGCTGAGCGACTTAGCTGCTGCGAAATGCGATAAAGGGCGGAGGCACTTGGCGTTGCATTCAGATCGTCTGGATCCTGCCGCCGACATCCCGGAAGAAATCCTGCGACCAGACAAGCAGTGCATCCGGATTTCTGATGAAAGGCTCCACTTCGGCTCGTGCCTGATGGATGTCCAGGCGATCGATAGCCTCGTTGAGCCGCCTTCTGAATGCAGGCTCCGCGAGTGCGGCCTTTTCCTTCCAGTCCCCGCTCTGGCGCATGCGCTGCTCGAGATGAGCAAGATGCAGCTGCGGGTGATGAGAGACGTACCAGAGAAAATCATACCAGTCCCTGCCCTTGACCCTTCTTTTCCAGCGCCTGCACAACACCGCGTGCATTTTTCCCGCGAAAAGATCCGGCAAATCCACCGCGCGAACCGCAAAGGGAATGGGATTGAGCAAGTACCGGGTGTGAGTGGTAAAATCCGGTGGCGGATCGGTATCCACCTCAATCTTGATTTTCATCACCCGACCCGGGTGAATCGACTGCACGACCGGCTCGGCCACTTCGATCACCAGCAGCTGGCTGAAAGTGTCTCCTTTTAAAAAAGCCGACTGCACCGGGCTGTCGAGCGTTTTTGCCCGCACCTCGACGCGAAGCTCAAAACCGAATGCGGCAAGCTCCTTTTGAACCGGAGCGAGGTACCCGCTCAGGTCGAAGTCCGGCATCGGTTCTATCAATGTAAAATCAAGGTCTTCTGAAAATCGTGGGAGCCTGTGAAGGATCCGCAAGGCGGTTCCGCCGTAAAAGGCCGCCTTGTCGAAAAACTTGCCCCGCCAGAGGCCAAGCAGCGCTATTTCCTGAAGAATCTCTCTCAGTGCCCGAATATAGTCATCGGCGTTCTGGCAGGCATATTTTTCGAGCATCTTTGCAATGGCGTCATTCATGCCCGTCTGCCTTTCGAAGATGCCGGACGAGACCGGCCAGAATTCGGATCTTGGTCGAAGGGTACCGGTCCCCGATTTCATCAATCACTTTCGGATCGAGGCCGGCCAGAGACGATTCTTCGATCCGCAGGCTTTTGTCGAGGTAGGCGCGCATCTGATCGATGCTTCGAAGCCCGGTTCCCCGGTCGAGCCGGATCTTGTCTGAAAGCGCTTTTTCAGGAGTTGCGATGAAAAAAGGCGGCGCATCGCCGGGTTCGATTCGGGTCATTCCGAAACGATAGGCGGCGAGAGGTATCTGCCGGTAAACAAACAGCCCGGCCGGTGTTCTGAATTTACGGGACCGACCGGTGGTTACCGAGGTGACGGCTTCCACACGCTCCGGAATCAGACCGTAGTATTGAAGCGCCGTTTCCAGCGAAATGTAGGACGGTCCATAGATCAAATTGGCCAGCAGCTCCCGCGAGTAGGGCCGCCGCCTGAGTTCCGGACCCAATACATAGAGCCCCTTTTTGATGCGGACAATCACCCCCTTGCGCAGCAAATCCGAAATTTTGTCTCGGGGCCGTGCGTATTCAGCCAGTGCATCGAGCAACACCTGGTAGTCGAATTCTTCTCTTGGTATCCTTGCCCGGATCGATTCGATCATTTTCCCAAAATCCCTATACGCTGAGTCTCAACCGGCTGCGAGCAAACTATAACATTTTTAGCATAGTATGTCGATTTTTTATCGACTTACTATGTCAAAATATCAGTCCCTGTCGATGTCGGAGGTCGGAGGCGCTCCGCGCCGCATGGGGCATAGGGCTTAGGGTAAAGAGTCAGTCGTCAGCCCTGCAGTCCCGTTCTCGAACGGGATTTGATCAAACCTGAAACTTGTGTCGAAGCCCCTGCCGGTGGAGGGACGCGCGCAGTCTAGTCCGTGCTGCCGGTAACGACCAAATTCCGGCCACGACGGAGCGTGGCCCTCCAACCTCCAAAACCCAAGACGGGAACAGGTCGGCTCCGCCGGGATTCAAAGTTCCAGGTTCAAAGTTCAAGATTGCCGCTGGCGCGGCGTTCAAGGTTCAGAGTTCAAGGTTTGCCGGAAGGAATTCTATAGGAATTTTTTGGTCTTAGCCGGCCAGTTTGATCAATGATGAAACTCCTTATCCCGTCATCCCGGCCGGAGCGAAGCGGAGAGCCGCGGTTCGACAGGTTCGGCAAGCTCACTGCAGGCAGGCTCACCGTCCTGAGCGAAGTCGAAGGAGGATCCAGGAAAACATGGATGCCGGATCAAAAAAGCTTGCCCCGGATTTGATCCGGGGTCCGGCATGACGGAGGGGTAATGGTGAAGTTTCATACGAGCGCCGCCGCTGGCCGCCGGGGCGTCCAGATTGATCAAAAATGAAACTTTGCCTCGAAGCCTCTGCCTATGTAGGGAACGGCCTCCGTGCCGTTCCGAAAGGCACGACACGGAGGTCGTGCCCT
>JAIPEL010000031.1 GCA_021737185.1 Desulfobacterales bacterium
CGACAGAGCGCGTCCCTCCACCATCAGAGGCTTCGAGGCAAAGTTTCGCGTTTGATCAAACTGGCCGGTTAAGACCAAAAGATTCGTATAAATCTCCCGCCGGAGAATCTTGAACCTTGAATTTGGAATCTTGAATCCCGCCGGTCAGCGGCGGGGCTCGTTTGAACCCTACAGGGAGGCATCCAGTGGGGAAAGATAGCGGCAAAAACCACAAGGCGCCGGAGTGGTCCCATTCCCTGGCGCAGACGGTGCTCAACTCCCTTTCGGCCCACATCGCCATTCTGGATGCGTCCGGCACCATCGTGGAAACGAACCAGGCCTGGCGCCGGTATGCCGCAGAGGGGAAAATGGCCGGCATTTTGAACGTGTCGGCGGCCACGGTCAATTTTCACCGGAAAAACCTCCGGAAAATGTTCAACCTCAGCAATACCCGACAGAATCTGCGGGCCTATCTGCTCTCCCTCGGATGAAACTTCGCCTGACGGCGGCCTTTTATCATAGGTTCTACCCCTCATTTTCTCCTTTCACGTCTCATATTGCGCACCGGACCGCTGTTCTTACAGTTTATAGGGATTTCGGAACGTTATTTTGACAAGCGCTCTAAGCTTGAGAAATTACAAAAAAGGATGAGTGAAGTGAAATGATACCCATGAATCAAGACAGCCTTGCCGACGTGACCATGGTCCTTACCTGGCAAAGCCAGGGGGCGCGGCACCGCGAACTGTATTCGGCCAAGGGCCTGAACCTCTGGCGGGACCTTCTGCCGGAACCTATAAGAGTTTTCCTGGAAAGCGGCATGGCCGGCGACAGCACGCAGATCGACGCGGGACCCGGAGATCTTCTGCCCAGAGCCGAAAAAACCCGGCAGTTTACCATCCAGAAAAAGCAGTTCGATGAAAGGCGGCTGGGTGCGGCGATCGGACCCCGGAAGGGCCGATTTTATCCAAAGGGGCTTTTAAAGGGCCTCCCTCGAATCTTTCCCCAGAACACCGAACCGTTTCGCTGCACGGCGGTGGAAAACGGCCATATCGGGGTCGACTTCAATCATCCCCTGGCCGGCAGGAGCGCCACCCTCGAACTGGTCGTCGATTCGGTGCGGGCAAAGACCGGCGAGCGCGGCGGCGCCAGCCGGGTGTGGATCGAAGAGCTGACCGCAGGACCGTGCATGCAGGCACGATGCGGCGATCAGCCCACCGATTTTTTCTCAGACAACCCCTTCCGCCGGCAAGACGAAGAAGACGACGGCACGTTTTATCGGCAGCCCCGTATGGTGCAGCACATCGATGACACCGCCATCGGGGTGATCGGGCAGATTTACGGACAGCATCTGGCTCCGGGGATGCGGGTACTCGATTTAATGAGCAGCTGGCAGTCTCACGTACCGGCCGGCGCTGGGCTTTCGGCCCTGACCGGCCTCGGCATGAACGAAGAAGAGCTGGCGGCCAACCCTCAGCTCACCGAAACGGTGGTTCACGACCTGAACCGCGATCCGGCCCTGCCCTTTGCCTCGGATCATTTCGATGCGGCCATCTGCACGGTTTCGGTGGAGTACCTGACCCGGCCCGGCGAGGTGTTCGAAGAGCTGGTCCGGGTGCTGCGTCCCGGCGCCCCGCTGGTGGTGGCCTTTTCCGACCGGTGGTTTCCGCCCAAGGCGATCCGGATCTGGTCCCAGCTTCACGAATTCGAACGGCTTGGCCTGGTGAGCGAATACTTCAGACAGGCCGGGGGCTTTCAGAACCTTAAGACCGTTTCCGTTCGGGGTCTTCCCCGCCCCGTCGACGACAAGTATTTTCCTGAGCGGATCTATTCCGATCCGGTCTTTGCAGTGATCGGGAAAAAGGAGGGGTAAGCCCCGGAAAGCCTATTGCGCCCATCACACCGGTTTGGCTTTTTTTCAACCATATTCCCTTAAAAAAACCGGAGGACTGATGACAATGGAAGCCGAAAAACAAGCAAAAAAAATCGGTCTTGCCCTGGGTGGCGGAGCGATCCTTGGAGCCGCTCATATCGGCGTTTTAGGTGCGCTGGAAGAACGGAACATCAAAATCAGCAGCATTTCAGGAACGAGTATCGGGGCTTTCATCGCCGCCCTTTATGCCTTCGGCGTTTCTCCGCAAGAGATTGAAACCAAAGTGGCGGACCTGAACTGGCTCGATGCAGCCGGTTTTTCGATTTCCAAATATGGGCTGCTTTCCAAC
Organism: Desulfobacterales bacterium; assembly: GCA_021737185.1. Lineage (GTDB taxonomy): Bacteria > Desulfobacterota > Desulfobacteria > Desulfobacterales > CAFBRK01 > JAIPEL01. Next base: position 2,199 of record JAIPEL010000031.1, read on the forward strand.
GAGAAGCTCGGCGAAGCCTTGAAAGACACGCTCGGAGACGTGCAGTTCAAAGATGCCAAAATTCCTCTGGCAGTTGTCGCCACGGATATCGGAGCATGCAAAAAAGTCATCTTGAAAGAAGGAAATGTCGCTGAAGCGGTGATGGCCAGCGCCTGCATCCCCGGCATATTCATCCCGGTGGAGATCAACGGCAGACTGCTGGTCGATGGGGGGCTCATTGAAAATGTACCTATCTCGCCCTTGAAAGAGATGGGAGAGGAGATGATTTTGGGGGTGGACCTCAACGCGAAGCGCAAGTACCAGAAACCCGAGGATATCATCGATGTTCTGGCAAACGCCCTGGATCTGGCCATCGACAATGCCACCCGCCTTCAGACCCAAGAGGCGGATATTCTCATTGCCCCGGAGCTGAGTGCATACAATCGGGCCGATGTGGAAAAAATTCATGATCTGATCAAGGAGGGATATGACGCCGCACAGGCAATTTTAAATGAATTGTAATCCAATCGATGCAACGATTGATCAAGGAGTATTTTCAGTAGGGGGTGCCCGGTGCTGTCGATGGCCGGGCAGGAGAGCCGGCCTGCTTTCCGGCGGGGTTGTCATGAGATAAGCGTGCTCGGAGTCTTGGTACATGTGGGCGTAATTATGCCATCGAGTACTTAGCCGGCACCGCAGGTCGTTATTCTTTCCGAGGTCTGACCGGCCTCAGCGCTTATCCCTCGATCCGAAGCAAGGATTTGGGCAGGACGTACACCGGGTAGGGTTCAGCACAGGTCAAAAGACCGTCGGTGAACGGTTCGGCCTCGTGCCGGTGGACACAGCCCTCACAGGACCAGAAAAGCCACTGGTTTGTCACCGCGTAGTCGAGGCACTGCCGGTATTGGGGGCAGAAAAGATTCCGGCTGCCGTCTTCGTTGAGGGGATTCACGTCTCGTTCCATGGCCGCTTCCTCCCGTTGTCAGACAGACTGCGCGATCCTTCGAGATATTTCCCGTCCCGCAGTGTAACCATACCGCCACGCATCCAGAAATGTCCATAAGCTGCGGGCTTCATTTTCACTGAAGCCCTCCCACGCCGGCGGGAAAAAGCCTTACCTCAGATGGGATCGTTGCGGGAGAGGCTCCTTGGGCTCGCCCTGGTGACAAGTGGTCGATGGTCGGGACTTTTTCCCCTGTCGGCAAATTCGATCAACGGCTTTATGGTTCACCCCTTTTCTTGGGCATCCGCGGGAAAAACGCCGGCACGGTTTCGATGTAGCGCCGGTACTCGGGCCTTTTTTCAGTGATGGTCTTTTCCGTCAAGGGCACGCCGGTCATCTTGGTGAGCACCATGGAAGGAGAACTGGCGGCAGCCAACGTGCCTGCGATCAACAGACCGTCCCGGACGCCGAACAGCGCTGTCCGCTCGTTGTAGTCGAGGCTGATCTCAGGCCCCATCGACTCGAAGGGCACCACCACCACCGTCCAGAAGAAAAACAGGGCGAAAATAGAGACGGCAAACCACACCGTGGCCGCAGCGATTTCCATGGACTGGGGCGGAACGAACAAGAGCACCAGGGCGGCGGCCACAAACACCGACCCGACGGCGATGTAGGGCCTTCTTCTGCCGAACCGGGATCGAGTCCTATCCGACAGCAGCCCGATGATGGGATCGGTGACTGCATCGAAAAATCCCCACTCCGAAGAGCAACAGCCCGACCACCGACACGGGAATTCCCACAACGTATGCCGGTGAACAGGCCTTTCAAGAGGTGAGGAAACATGAGGTTGTCAGGGGAAAAACCTATGATTTTTCGGAATTGCCACCCAAGCGAAGGAGCTGAATCGAGTCTCTGGATTGACTCGCGGTTGCCGCCCCCCAACCCCGGCGGGATTTGAATGAATCTCCCTGCAGCAAGCTGCAGGGTATCAAAGCGGGATCTGATCTTACCCCCCTCACCCTGACCCCTGGTCGCCTCCGGCGCCGCCAAAGGCGGGTAAACCTCTCCCACCAGGGGAGAGGGAATAATGTGGTATCCCTGTTGCAAGCAACAGGGAATCATCAAGTTGAAGCCAACGGGCCCCGATTCCGGGTTTTGGTTGTGGCGGCCGAAATCCTCTCCCATTTTCAGTGCGTTATCTTGACTGGGGGCTGTTTTGTGGGTATGCTTTTTTTAGATTGAAACCGGAGGAGAAAGGAGGAGCGGATGGCGGTATTGACCGTGTCGCGTCAATTCGGTGCCGGAGGAAAAACCCTGGCTGAAAAGGTGGCCGAACGGCTCGGCTATGCCATTGCCACGGAACAAATCATCGAACAGCTTGCCGAATCGGCCAAAGTCTCCCCGGAGAACCTTCCCTCCTTTGAAGGAGAGCAGGATTTTCTGGTCCGGCCCGCTTCCGACGCATTGTCCCCCCGGCGGTTCCTCGACCATATTCTCGATCCACATCGAAATTTCATGGAAGGCAGCCTGTATGTGAAACTGCTCCACGAAATCATTCCGAAAATCGCCAAAAAGGACAACACGATCATCATCGGAAGAGGCGCCCAGTTCATCCTCAAGGGAGCTTACAACGTCCATCATGTCCTGCTCGTAGCTCCCGAGGATTTTCGGGTTCGCTTCATGGTCGACGCCTATGACCTGACGCTGCCTGAGGCTCGGAAAATCGTATCCCGCCAGGAAAAGCGGCGAACGGCCCTGATGCGGCTCTTTCATCAAACGGACTACGACCAGCCCTGGCACTACGACATCGTACTGAACATGGCAAAGCTCGATATGAGCAGGGCGGTCGATTTTGTCTGCACGCTGATCGAAAAGAAAGCCGGCGAATAGAAGTTCTTCGTCGAATCTGCGGGCCGCTGGACCCGGCGAAACACTTTTTCGACTCTTGAAACTTCGCCCTTTTCGGCGGCTGTTCGAGATCTCATGCCCTCTTTCCCCCAGTATCATCGCATGTCGAATCTTTTCCTGCGGGCCGGCATTCTTTCGGTGATCCGGGCGTTCTTCCAGAAGAACGGCTACCTTGAGGTGGAAACCCCGGTGTTGATACCAACCCCCCTTCCCGAGGCCCACATCGATGTATTTCCGGCAGAAGACGCCTTTCTCCAGCCCTCGCCCGAAGGGAGCATGAAGCGCCTGTTGGCCGCCGGCTATTCGAAGATCTTTCAGATCTGCCGGTGCTTCAGAAAAGGAGAAAGAGGCGCCCGCCACCTGCCGGAGTTCACGCTCCTGGAATGGTACGCCAAAGGAGAAGACTATCGATATCTGATGCGCTTCTGCGAGGCGCTGTTTGAAGCCATCGCCCGAAGCCTGGGCCGGGCCGGCGAGCCTCTTTGCTTTGCCGGACACCGGGTCGACCTTTCCTTTCCCTGGCCGCGCCTTTCGGTGGAAGAGGCCTTTGCCCGCCATGCCGACCGGACCCTGGAGCAGGCGCTTCGCGAATCCTGCTTCGACGAGGTCATGGGCCTCCAGATCGAACCGCAGCTGGGGCTTTGCCGGCCGGTGTTCCTGTGCGACTATCCCGCCGCCCACGGAGCCCTGGCCCGCCGGAAGGCAGACAATCCGCGCCTGGCCGAACGCTTCGAGCTCTATATCGCCGGGCTGGAACTGTGCAACGGATTTTCAGAACTGATCGATCCGGCAGAGCAGCGCCGGCGGTTTGTCGAGGCGCTCGCCCGACGCCAAGAGGCAGGCAAAACCGTCACCCCGATGCCAGAGCGATTTCTTTCCGACCTTTCCGGTATGCCGCCGGCGGCAGGCAACGCCCTGGGGGTGGACCGCATGGTCATGCTCTTTGCCGGCGCGCAAACCATCGACGAGGTGACCGCATTCACCCCTGAAGAGCTGTAGGAACGTCTCCATTTTTTCCAACCTGTCAGATTTCTTTCCATCAGGGCGCTCTTATGAAACTTCGGCCGAAGTCGACGTTCTTGTAGGGCACGACCTCCCCGTGCATTACAGATGTTGCGGCTTCGACGAAAAAGTTTTTATCTTTAATCAATATGGTCGCATAGCGGCCAGCGGCGACGCTTGTCAGAATCACACCCCGATTTCAAGGGCACTGATCCCGCTCGTATGGCATGCAGATTGCTTTGTCATTTTCGAACACACCATCCAAATGCCGGCAGGGAGTGAAACATGAAAATGACCGAGGTTCGACAAATGGCCAAGGAACTGGGTGTCCAGTCCTTCGGGAAAAGCAAGGTCCGGCTGGTTCGGGAAATCCAGAAAAAGCAGGGGCACTTTGACTGCTTCGCCACTGTCGAAGACTTCTGCGACCAGTCCGACTGCCTCTTTCGCAGGGCGTGCTTCGAGGAGAGCAAAAAACGAAAAAAGCAATAGGCGGGACCGGCTACTGAGCCCCTTCATTGCCGTCCGGCTTCCCGGCCTCCGGCGCTGCGTCTTTGGCGGCCGCCGCCTGTCCCGCCTGTACCCTGGCCTCCGGGACCCAGCTGCGGATGTGAATGTCGCGCTGGGGAAAGGAGATTTCGATGCCGCGCTCCTTAAAGAGCCGGTCGATCTCGAAGCGGATCGCGGTCTCCAAACTGAGCATGTTGTCGATGTCGGTCCAGATGCGAAGCCGGAAAATCAATGCACTGTCGCCGAAATCGGTAAACAGGACGTCCGGGGCCGGGGACTTGAGCACCTTCGGCAAGGATCGGCCGATTTCCAGAAGCGTGTCCCGGACCAGGGTCACGTCGGATCCGTAGGCCACGCCCACCGTGATGCTTCTTCGAAGCCGCTTGTCCTTGAAGCTCCAGTTGGTGACCTGGGAGCTGACAAAATCCGCGTTGGGAATGATCAGCGAGGCATTGTCGTAGGTCTGCACCACCGTCGAGCGGACGTTGATCTTTTTGACCGTGGCCCAGGTGCCGTTGATCTCCACGTCGTCTCCCACCTGGATCGGCCGCTCGAAAAGCAGGATGATCCCGGAGACGAAGTTGTTGAAGATATTCTGCAGCCCGAAGCCGAGCCCGATGCCCAAGGCGCCGAAACCAACCGCCAAAGAGGTGGTGTTGAGTCCGAAGGCGTGAAGCGCGACCAGGATCCCCAGCATCCAGATAACATAGACGGTGATGGTGGTAATCGAATCCTGAAGGCCGGCGTCCATTCCGCTGCGGGTCAGAAACTTGGTCTGAAAAATCCACCGCCACAGCCGGACCACCGCCTGGGTGGCCAGCAAGACGAACACGGCATAAAGCAGGCCGAGGAAGCTGAAGCTCATGCTTCCGATCTGCACCGAGTGGCCCAGCCCCTGATAGATCCTGGCCAACACCACCTGCCTGCCCCCCCATGCCAGAATGAGGGCGACCACGATGGAGATCAACCACAGGAGCTGTCCGATCCGGATCATGAACCACTGGATCGGATACTCGTCATGGACCAGTTCATTGCGCTGCGAGGCCCTCTTTTGCCGGTAGTAGACGTCCCACTCGCGAAGTAGAAAGAAGACAACCGCCCACCAGAGCGCCACCACCAGGCTCCTGCCCCATGACAGCATCCAGTGGACCGAAAGCGCGCCGTAGCCGACCATTTCCAGGAGCAGGGCCGCTCCAACGATCAGGTATCCCAGCGACTTTGCCGGTGCGATCAGATAGCGTACCCGGCCGATGTTCGCGGTAAACTGCGCTGTCTTCTCCCGGGTATCCTGGAACCGCCAGAAGGATATCTGCCAGCCGAGCATCCACAACAAAAAGGCGAGCCGAAAGATGAGCAGCAGCCCGGCGCCGGGTCCCAGCGCCCAATGAAGGACCAGATACGCCCAGGCAAAATACCGGATCGTCTTGACCATCCGCCGCAAGCGGGCCTCGGATTCAGGCGTCAGCCGGCCCTCTTCCTTCCAGAAAAAAAGCGCAATCCGGACCCACCGCGTCAACAGGGCCGCGAGCAGCAGGTGTGCGGCCAGCTGGATCGACGGCGTGGAAAGGTAGAACACCTCGAGCAGGGAGCAAAGATACACAAAGGCGGTCAGGCCGGTCAAAATCAGGGATCGGTTGACCAGCCGAAGGGCCAGAAGGTGCCATGCGCCGAGCCGCTCACGGACCGGGTGGGCTTCGCGGGGGGCAAGCCCCCGGCGAAGCCGGACCAGCAGTCCTACGAAAACGACCATCAGCACCGCAAAAGAAACCAGCACCAGCCCTGCCCCGCGCCAGAGCTGCGCCGCCTCTTCGGCCCAGAACTCCGGATGGGCCAGCACCCGGATCTTTCCGGCCAGCCGCTTTCCCTCCTCCACCAGAAACGTCCAAGCCTCGAGCGATAAAGGACTTTTTCGCCGATCGAACAGCTGGCTGGTTCGGCTTTCTTCCACCCGCTGTTCGAATTTGTTCGACAGGTCGGTAAAAGAGCGCCGGATGTTCTCCATCTGCGAAATGCGATCGGTGTAAAGCTCCTGCAGCTTTTCGAGCACCGCCGCCTTTTCGGCCAGAAGACCGCGAAGAGTTTTGGCCCGCTTCAAGAACGCCTGGGCTTCCGAATCGGCCTTCGGGAATTTGGAGATCTCCGCGATCTGCCGCTCCAGCAGTTCCTGCTGCTGCCGGGTGTTTGCCAGTTCAGCCTCGACGTTTTCCTTTTTGGGCATCATCTCGCCGAGCTGCTTCTGGAGGCCGGTCAGGGAGGTGCGAACGTCTGACCAGGCCTTTTCCAGGTCCTCCAGTTCAGGGTTCGAAGACAGCAGCAGGTTTCCGTAGATGGAAAGCTGGATCTGATAGGCATTGGCGGCGGTCGCCAGGGAAATTTTCATATCCTGGAGGTTTTTGAGCTGTCCGCGGTAGCGTTCCAGGCTGGCGTTCTCGATTTCTACCGTCTCGGCGATGGAACGGTTCAACTCCGAAAGCGACGCCTTCGGATCGACCGCGACTTCCGGCTCCCGGCACAGGCCGGGCAAAGCAGACACGAGAAAGAAGATCGCCAGCAAAAACGTCCATGCCGTCCATGGGTTCAATAACCGTTCACCGGCTCTTTTCAGACGGAAGAACTCAAAGCGCATCCATCGCAACCGATTTTCTCCATTGCGCGCCGAAGGCCGCAAGCGACTCACCGGGCCGGGCTCCGGTTCTTGGGCTGTCTTTGGATTCATCGAGGTTCCTTTTGTTTTATTGCTTGCCGGCGGCAATCCGGTCCGGATCTCTCCGGCCGGTGGCCGTCCGCTTTTCTTCCCCCCCCGCTGCCGGCTCCTGGCCGGTGGGGCGGTGAAGCAGTTTGAACAGGCTCGGCCCCAGCAGGCAGGTAAACACCGCCAGCAAAACGATGGCGTCCTTGTACTGCTCGTTGATAAACCCATATTCGAGACCGATGGTGGCCGCCACGATGATCAGGCTCAGCCGGGAGGAGAGCAGCAATCCGGCATCGAGGGCTCTTTTGAGCGGAATGCCGCTGAACACAAAAAGAAGACTGGGAAGAATCTTGACCGCCAGGGCCAGGCCGAGAAGCTCCAAGGTAAACAGGATCAGCTCGGGAGATAAAATGTTTCTCAAGTCGAACTGCATGCCGACATGGATGAAGAACAGGGGAATCAAAAACCCGTAACCGATCCCGGACAACTTGTTTTCCAGATTGACTTTCTCCAAAAAGATGATCGACAGCAAAGCACCGCCCATGAAGGCCCCGAGCACCGGCTCCAGCCCAACCAGCTCCGAGAGAGCGACGAAAAGAAACAGGAGCGCCAGGGACAGCCGGACCCCGAGTTCCTGGGTATCTTGGGGAGCCAGAAGGCGGGCCGCCTTGTTGGGATGCCACCAGACCCAGAGCCGACCGGCCCGGAGCAGAAGCGCAAATCCGACAAACAGGGGCAGCGGCCCCAGAAATCGCCAGTCCAGCCCGTAGCGGTGCCACAAAACGTAAAAGGTGATGGCAAACAGCGTGAGAAAATCGGCCAGGGTGGCCGCGATAATGATCGACTGGCCCATGGGCTGGCGGCTGAAGCCGACCTCTTTCAAGGTGGGAACGACCAGCCCCAGGGAAGTGGTCGAAAGCACCAGGCCCATGAAAAACCCCCTTCCCAGCAAAAAGGCGGCCGCCATGGCCAGGGCAAAGGTGACGAAAAACACCAGCAGATGGAACAGGAGCTGGGACCGGCGCTGCCGCCGAAGCATGGCAAAATCGATTTCCATACCGGCCTGGAACATCAGCAGCAAAAACCCCAGCTCCGCCAGAAAAGGCAGCCACTGCCCGGAAAACTCCAGGTTCAGGAGGCTCTTTCCCAATATGACCCCGAAAAGAATCTCCAGGACGATGGCCGGCAACCTCAAGGTCCGGCTGACCCCCGGAAGCAGCGCCGCCGCCGCCGCCACCAGCAGCAGAGACCAGGCCTGGTCGAGTACCATGCAAATATCTCCTATCGGGCCAGCACCAGCACGCTGCAGGGGCTTTTGCGAACCAGCAGCTCGCCGACGTGGGGCAAAAAGGCTTCCTTGTTTTCGGGTCCGCTGCCGATGACCAGCAGATTGTATTCCTCGGCCAGGCGCGTCAGCTCCCGGACCGGGTTGCCCTTCAAGATCACTTCCTCGATCTTGACCTTGTCGATGTGCGCCAGTTCCCTGGCCCGCTTCATGACCTCCTCGCCCCAGTCCTCGCTTCGCTCCCCCCGGAGAAACTCGGGCTCCCGGACCACCGCCACGGTCAAAGCGGCGTCGAGCTGAAGCGTCAGATCCAGCGCTGTTTCCAGGGCAAGCCGGGACTTGTCGGATCCGTCGAAGGCGGCCAGAATCTTTTCGTATGGCTGGGTTCCGCGGCAGACGAGCAGCGGGCAGGACAGGGAATGGGCAAGGCCGATGGTGACCGGCCGAGTGATGGAAGCGATCATCCCCTGGGCCGGCGGCGACAGCAAAACCACCCCGGCCCCCTCTTCTTCGGCGGTCTTCTTCACCCGCTTCAGCATGGGCGCTTCGACCACCTTGATTCGAGTGTCGAACTGCTGGCCCGGTTTTTGCCCCTCTTCGACCCCCTTTCCCGCCTCCGGCTCGCACAGGGCGACGATGTGAAGCACCTTGGTGTTTTGGGCCAGGTGCACCGCCTCTTTGACCATGGACGGCACCTGGTCCTTGTATTTGTCTGCGATGCCGAGTATCAGGCTGCGGCCGTAGGTTCTGGGAAAATGAGGCTCGGCACATTCCATGACGCCGCAGACCTCGTCGAACATGTCCGCCTTACCCAGAATCAACACCCGGTCGCCCTCCTGGAAAATAAAATCGTCCGCGGGAAACACGACCCTGGATTGTCGGATCACCCCGACGATCCGCCATTCCAAGTGCCTAAACTCGGAAGCCGGACGGCCCATGAGCGCCAGATTCGGCACCACTTCCACCTCGAAGAGCTCCACTTCTCCCTGGCCGACGGTGGTCACCCGGATCCGGGGGTCCTGAAGGTACTGGTAGATGTTTCTGGCCACCAGCCCGGTAAGCATCAGGGGGCGGACGCCGAGCTCCTCGAACCGGTCCACGTTTTCCTGCTCCGTGACCCGGGCCAGGATATTGACCACTTCCTTTTCTCTGGCAAAACTGCAAAAGGCCAGGTTGACCCGATCACTGTCGGTCATGGCTACGGCATAGTCCTGGTCGGCCAGGCCGGCGTCTTCCAGCACCACCGGGCTGGAGGCATCTCCGGCAACGATCCGCACCACGGTTTCAAACCGCTTCGAAAAGCCGGCGAGCCGCTTTTCGTCCTTGTCGACGAGCGTCACCCGCCACTTTTCCCCGAGCCTGCGGAGCAGCTCGGCGGTGATGCTGCCTGCGCCGCACACGAGCAGATTCATTCCCGTCCCCTGTCTTTGGTCGAGTCATGCCCCAGGCAAGTCCGGCGGCATCATCTTCTGCTCGACAAAATCGGATTTTTTTCTTGTTTCGCGTCATGCAAAAAGTCGGCAAATCGCGTCAGGGATTTGCCGACAGGTCGACCCCAAAGAAATTCGTCAACAGGTTGTTGAGCCACCGGCGCAGGTTGGCGTAGGAATAATAGCGAAGCGCGATCCGGTAGTTGTTCTCGACCATTTCCCGGCGCCGCTCGGATTTGTCGAACACCTCCCGGACCCTTTCGACGGTCCTGCGGGTGAGAAACCCGTCCATGGCGATCAGGTCGAACCCCTTCGGCTCGATGTCTCTTACGAAAATCGAATAGCGGTTGATCAGAATCGGCTTTTTAAAATAGACCGCCTCCAAAAAGGCGTTGCCGAACCCCTCGTACAGGCTCGGATAGGTGATAAAGTCCGCATGAGGGTATATGTCCCACAACGAGTGGCGATCTTCCCCGTTCATCTCCTCGTTGAAGGGGTCTGCGATCTTCGTCTGGACAAAACGCAGGTCCACTCCGTGGCTGGAAGCCTCCTCCTTGAGCCACTCGGCATATTCGAACCCCTCGTCGCCGGCCTCGTGGGAAATGACCAGCCGGCAGCGGGGCTCTTTCAGCTCCCGGACCAACTCGATGGCATGCTCGATCCCCTTCCGCTGGACGACCCGCGTCGGCTGAAGGATCATGATGTCATCCGGATCGATCCCCATGAGCCGCCGCATCTCAGCCCGGGTCCTGCCGTTTTCCCGCGGCGGATTTTCAAAATCGAGCACATTGGGAATGATGGTCGAAGATATGCCGGTACGCAGGGCCAGCTCCTCCTGGGCCGCAGAGTTGATCACCACGTGCTCCATGTTGGGCAGGTTCGGCGGGAAAGCCATGCGCAGATAGTCTCCGACGGCGTTGACCGAAAACCGGGTCCGCTCCCAGTAAAAGTCGTGGTGGTGGGCGATGGTCGGGATCTGGCGTTCGGCGATCAGCTCGGTCAGGGCAATGCCCAGCGGCACGTGCATCGGGATGGTCAGGACGTTTTCGGCAATGAGCAGGTCGATGGAAAACCGCTCGATAAACGCCTCGAGCTGGACCTTGAGCAGGCCCTTGAGGGTTTGGATCGCCTCGGTCACCGAAGAGGTGCGCCCCTTCTTGCCGAAGATCTGTTTGTCGATCCACCGGTTTTGCTCGTGGTGGAAAAACGCCTCCGGCACCAGGTGGCTCTTTTCCGGGTCCCGATCGAGCTCGCCGGCGAACCAGAAGCAGCGGTGCCCGGCCGACCGGAGCACGGTGGCCCACTTGCCCGACTCCATGGTGACCCCGTCGGTGCCGGCAAACCGGGTGGAAACAAATCCGATGTTTTTCCCCATGATCATGCCCTCTAATGTTGGCAAACAAACGATGACATTATAATCCGCTGAAGGTTTTAGTCAAAGGGTAAAAATACCCGATGTCGGAGGTCAGCCCTGCCACTGGCAGGGCCAATTCAAGATTCCAAATTCAAGGTTCAAGATGAACCCGAGGCAAATTTTGACGTATCAAATGGCTACGGCCATTTTGATCGAAAACGAAACTCCTGCTTCGTGTGAACGCTTAGGTTGTCTGCAGCCGATAAAAATCCCCCCCATCCCCCCTTTTTCCAAAGGGGGGAGCCCTTCGGGCATTTGTTGGAATTGCCCAATGGCGAAAGGCCCAAAGTCCCCCTTTGAAAAAGGGGGCTTTAGGGGGATTTGATGGGATACCCGAACGAAGTTTCACATGAGCCCTGCCGCTGACCGCGAGGCAATCAGTTTGATCAAAGAAAGAAGCTTTTTCATCGAATCCGCAACCTTTGTAGTGAACGGCTTGTCATGAGCAAAGTCGAATGGCTTCCGTGCCGTTGCCTTCGGGTAAGGGATCACGTCCCGCAGTAGGTTTGGTAGGGCTGCGCCGAAGGAGGCGCCGGCAAGTGATAGCCGGCGTGTTCGGGCGGATCCTGATAGGGGCTGGACAGAACGCCCAGGAGTTTTTCCATGACCGTATAATCGGCCCTTTCTGCGGCCGCGGCCAAGGCCTCTTCCACCCGGTGGTTGCGGGGGATGACCGCCGGATTGTGGGTGTTCATGAGCCGGCGGGATGCTTCCCGGGAATCGGGTTGCCGGTGCAGCCGGGCCTGCCAGCGCTCGAACCACCGCGTAAAATCCGGGGCCCGGAACACGGAGGCCCCCGGCAAGGAACCGGATGCCAGATCGCGGAACGTGTTTGTAAAATCCGCCCCGTGTCGGTGCATGTTATCGAGCAGGTCCTGCACCAGGACGCCGTCATCCGCTTCCTGGTTGAACAGTCCCAGCTTGGCCCGCATACCGGCCAGCCAGGAATAACGGAAGGTGTCTGAAAATCCAGAAAGCGCGTCTTGCGCCATCGATGCGGCCTCTTGCGGATCCTCGGCAATCAGCGGCAACAGCGTTTCGGCAAACCGGGCAAGATTCCACTGGGCGACCTGCGGCTGCCGGCCGTAGGCATACCGGCCGTGGTGATCGATGGAGCTGAAGACGGTATCCGGATCGTATGCGTCCATGAACGCGCAGGGGCCGTAGTCGATGGTTTCACCGCAAAGGGCCATGTTATCCGTGTTCATGACGCCGTGGATGAAGCCAACCATCAGCCAGCGGGCCACCAAAGACGCCTGCTGCTCCATCACGGCGCCAAGAAGGGCAAGATACGGATTTGCATTTTCGGCCAGATCGGGAAAATGGCGATGGATGGTGTAATCGGCCAACGTTCGAACCTCGTCGGGGTTGCCTCTCGCCGCCGCATACTCGAAAGTGCCCACGCGGATGTGGCTGGCCGCCGTGCGGGTGAGAATGGCGCCCGGCAGGGCCGTTTCACGGAACACCGGTTCACCGGTGGTCACCACCGCCAGGCTGCGAGTCGTCGGTATGCCCAAGCCGTGCAGGGCCTCGCTGATGATGTACTCCCGAAGCATCGGCCCCAGGGCCGCCCGCCCGTCTCCCTGCCGCGAAAACGGGGTCCTGCCCGACCCCTTGTACTGGATGTCGAAGCGCTCGCCTTTCGGCGTCAATTGCTCGCCCAGCAATATGGCCCGCCCATCGCCCAGCATGGTGAAATGACCGAATTGATGCCCCGCATAGGCCTGGGCCAGAGGCTCGGCCCCCTCGGGGATGCGGTTGCCTGAAAAAACGGCGGCGCCCTCGTCGCCGTTCAAGGCCTCGGGGTCGAGCCCCAGAAACTGCGCCAGCGCCGCGTTGAAAACGACCAGCCTCGGCTGGCGCACCGGCACCGGGTTCAGCCGGGCATAAAAAGCCTCCGGCAACCGTACGTAGCTGTTATCGAATCTCCAGCCGGCGCCCGGCCGGTTTTGTCTGTTATTCGGCGTCATGGATTTTCCCTGCCTCTCAAATGAAGTATGAAAATATAACATGAGGATGGGATATCGCTAGGTCAAGCGGTCAATATTCAAGAATGGAAAGAAGGGAAAAGTCTCATACACAAAGAGTCGAGGTTCGGGGATTGCCGGATTTGAAAACCGGTCCTATTGTCTAGGGTATTGGTTGACCCCAGCAAAGTAAAGACACATGAAACCGTTTTTAACGCATCCGATCCGATGGCTGGTCGTGATTTTGCCGATCATGCTCGGGGCGAGCCACATCGGTTTATCGGAATGGTTTTCCTCTTCGGCCGAGGTCGGAAACGAACAGGTATCTTCCGGCGGCGATGAGATTTTCATCCATCACATACCGCCGGATAAAGAAGGGGGGCACGCCTAAAAGTTTGTCTACCTTGTCAAAGCGCCAATTGAATCCTACTGGAAATTTAAAATCGACTTTGACAACGATTTTCTGCTGGAAAACAAGTATATCCGGGAACACCGGCTTGTTTCACAAAACGGCTGCGAGTGCGGGAAAATATCCCCTATGCCGAACCGCCGCTGGTTCTTTCTGCTCCCGATCCGGATCCTTTTGAACATGTTGTCACCCTGGCCATGCAAACCGGGACTCACTATGTTCAGCACGTTTATCCACTCTCCCGTGATGTTGAACCTGAAGCGGTAGAATATGCCTTTGCAGATTACGGGCAGCTGCGCAGTCTGCCTTACCTGAGAGTGCAACGTCGGAGCATGTTCGATCCAAATGGTCTGGCCCCCGGCAGTGAACGGCTTGAGCGCCTTATCCTCTGGCCCACAGGGGTTGTGTCACCGGGAGCCATGCGCCAGTGGGGCCGACATGCGGTCGCATTTGTGGGCCGGCGTCATTTCGACGATCCGGACTATATGGACAAGATGTTCGAGGAAATAGCTTAGTATTGTCTTGTGAGTCGGGCATCTTCATCGGTTAATTTGATCGATTTCGTTCTATATGCGTCAAAACTTGCTTTTAATGTATTTCAAAAGATTCTTTTTCACGATACCTCCTCGACATACAGTGTAAGTCCCTTCCTCTTGTTGACAAGAACCTTTCTTCCTTCTTCTATTGTAACCCCGGCCAGAAAGGGCTCTGCCCTCCAAAGCTCATTATCCACCTGTATATATCCATATGGATCAAGACGCTTTTTGACGATACCAAATTTGCCTGCCATATTGCCAGTCATGCTGATGCGATTGGGATCATAGGACCGCCAAACAAAGGGAAACAACACTATCTCTTTGATACCCCAGCATGCGACAAGGAACCAAAAAATCCAATCGGAAATTGCCAACCATTTTTGAACGACAATCAGTAGCAGAACAAAGGCAAAAAACCCGGGAATATTCAGCAGGAGGTAACGAAAGTAAACGGAGGTTGGTATTGATTCTGATTTTGTTTTCAATCTGAACCATGCTTTCAAAATATTGAAACAGACAGCAGCACACGCGAGCTACTAATGTCAGTTTTCAGGGACTGACAAGCCCATGCACAAGGTGTTGGCGTCGCCGAAAATCATTGAATACCATAATTGCGGGAGTGTAGTCCGCGGCATGGTACCATGCGCTATGACTGCGGAATAATTTTCGTAGGGTTCGGGGTAACGCCCGGCGTCTGCCGCGAGCAACGCGAGTCGGAAAGCACGCCGATGTTCGGTTCTCACTGATAGAATAATTCCTGAATTAAAATTGCAAGCGATTCCGTACCTGGCTTCTCATCGAGTTCACTTTTTAGGTCTTTTTTCCATTTATCAAATAGCGAATCAAGTTCACCCAATGACACCGCCTTATGATTGTAAAAAAGATGCCCGTCAAAACGATTCATAGTTTTTTGTATGACATCTTTAAACTCTTCAAAACAAGATTCCGGCAAACTCGCGAAAAGATATGAAAATTTTAAGCAATCGATCCCACTTTCATCTGGATACACTTGGATATCGTTCAAAAAAGTGGCTATCGTAACCATTGATATCGATTGCCATGGAGCATCCGGTTCGCTTCTATCCAGAAAGAAAAAATTATCCTCTAAAGTCAACCCCATTGATTCATAAAAATCAATCGCTTGCTGACCTTCAATTTTCATTGAAAGAATAAAAGATAATGTTTCCTTCTCGTGAAGCTTTTCCTTATCAATCATATCTTTATGAAACCGAACGTCCGGCGTAAGCAGCGCCGCCATTGGCGTTCCAATTTCGGCACTGTTCTCTCGGCGTCTGCTCAACGCCGTTATATGCTGATTTTAATACAAAATTCGTACGCAGATTCACCTTGACATCGAGGATAGATTGAAATATAGTATCTTCAATCCACAAAAGTGGAGGTGGATGGCGAAAGCCATCGGGCCCTTCGGGGCCTTTTTTTATGCCTAAATGAATTTCTTTCCAAAGACACGCCCGCCTCTTTGGTAATATTTCCTTTGAAGGATTTCGATCACCTTTTGTCCAAAAGGTGGCAAGGGCCGGTCCAGCAGGTCATTTTCGTACAAAATTTCATTTCTGCTTGGGTGAGCGATAAGATCTGCCATTTGAAGTCCAGATATGTTATTCGCCTTTGGCTTTACTTTTAGTTGCTTGCTCGTAAGAACGCCGTGAAATCTTTCCGGGCTCATATACTCAGTTCCTTCTCTCCAAAGCTTGGAAAAGGATTTCTTTAATCTCATATCCTCCTTTCCACCTCTCGACTCAGCCATTACGTCTCCCACGGCCTTGTTCTGTTCCAGAAAAAATGTGTATCGTTCGAGAATTATCGCAAGACAGTAATGGTAAGGATCATATCTCCAAACCTGATAGGTTTCTTTATGTGACTTTTTGTCCAAACATACTGATATAACTGTAAACTCCCATGATTCAATCGATTTTAGTATTTCGCGGTCGAAACGATCTCGAAGATCCGGATCACGAAGCGCCGTGAATGGGCGTTTCGCATTTAAAATCTCTTTTCGGTGGAATATGACTGGTTCATCTGGATGAGAATCGAAATATTCAGATTTTAGTTTTTCCATTTGAGGATGTAAGACTGCTCCGACATAATCCAGATCGATTATAACCCCGGTAAGACTCAAAAAGCGATGAAGTGGATTTTCTGAACTATCCAAATCGGGATTTCCCACTTCATCAATATACAACCGGTATTTCATCTCAAAATCCGAACATTATCTCGATGCATATAACGCTATGAGTAACTGGCTTGTAAAGACGCGCAGCGGATTTACAAATCCGAGTTCACTCATTTGTTGGACGATTTATATCACTGTCTAATAATGAGAAGGCAGTTTTCCAAAACACAAGCATCTCTGGAAATATTGTATCCAAGATGTATGTGCACCTGTATGATTTATTTCTGACCGCTTCATCTTTATTTGCAATATCCAAGTACTGCACCAGCTCAACCTCGTCTGCCTTTATCGGAACCCTAAAACAGGCCTCAAAATGGTCAGTTTTGAATAAAAACTCAATATTCGCCGGATTATTTTTGATTTCATTTCGGACTTTCCGAATATGAAAGATGTATGTAATGTTCGTCTTTAGGAATGTTAATGTGGGCAATCGCTTCTGATCAAATACGCCTTGCATCAACTTCTTTGCAAAAGGAAGAAAATCCCGAGGTGTCTGTGCTTCTTTACCGTCCGTTGCCTTATTGAGCTCCAAAAGCAGAAGGTCAAGTAGCTCTCGGCTGTTGAAGAAGAGATCCCGAAAAGCCGAGAGCAGATTCACCTCATTACCGAATCCCTTCAGAAATAGAAACACATTGCTATCAAGTTTGTCAGCGAACGTCTTCTTCAGTTCATAAGCGCTAATGCGATACTGAGCAATTGACCTGTCGATTGACCGAAGACGGAAGCTTCGCTTGTCTAAATAGTCGTCCGGTTTTCCGATCTTCATATTTTTAAACATCCAACGCCCCGCCTGACCAGCGGGCGAGATTTTAGCCCGTCTGCGTCAAGGCGCAGGTTAGCCCTTTATAATTTTACTATGAAATTCTTTTAAAGACTGCTCACTGATTTCCCATAACTGTTCGATTGTATGCTTATACGCTTCCTCATCAAAAGGAATGTCCATCTCCCCTCGAACAGAATTAATAGCTGGCGGAAAATACTCACTTACTTCTCTTGATGCTTGGAAGCATTTCATTCCAAGCTGAATTTGTTCTTTTCCATTTATTTCCATCAGTTGATTTCGTTTTTCCAAAAGTTTTGAAACCTCCTCCTGTTGGAATTTGAAATTGCGCTCAGCGATCCCCATAAGTCTATCATCTTGAATACCTTGAAGATTAACCGTTTTCATTATCTCGATCATTTGGTCCCGTTCGGCAGATGCTTTCATAATAAGCTCATTCTGAATCTCTATTTCATGCTTTCTTTTAACGAGTGGAATTCTTTCAGCAATAAGGAGTAGATACTTTTTGCTTATCGCAGACGTTAACTCAGATACTGTTTTTACTGTTTTCGAAGAGCCTATTGCATAAACCTTGCTGATGACCGATACGGATTTAGAAAATTGCTTTGAAAGATCAGAATCTGAAACCCCCAAATCTGATATTTTCATCAAAATAAGATGGTTTTCAGTTATAGCCTCTGCAGCATCGAGATAAACTTGGCGGCGGATTTCCATATTCCGATCACGATCTCGTTGAGATGACTCATGCTCAAGTTGTTTTAACAGCCTCTTATAACTGCCAAGATTTGTCAGCAATACACCACCGAGAGTCAATAGCGATGCAATAACGGCAGCCCATACAACGTCAGGTATCTTAGATAGAATGTTAAGGATCATTTTTCACCCATTTTATGATTCTTCAAGGCTAACCAGTAATTATAAAGTTCTGTATATCATGACAAATTGGATGCTATACAACTTCAAGCCGATCGGCGTTCCTTGCGCAAGAAGTGATGAAGGAAGAAATACGGTCATTTCAAAAACATTTCGGATAAGCACTGTTTCCAATAATCTGCAATCGAGGTAAGCTCACAACGACTGCGCAATATTACCATTGATGCTCGAATTTATTTTCAAAATCAACCACAATATATTGCGAAACAACTATGAATCGGCACTGGCTTTCGAACCACGCACGAATTGCCGGCCTCGACGGGATTGCGAACTTCCAGCAGTTTTGAACAGGGCTAGTAGTCCATCTTCCAGAACAGATCCACCCCGTATCCCTTGTCGTCTCCGATCAAGGTCTCCAGGTCCAGATTCGGTGTCAGTTCGTAGGTCACTTCGAGCTGGTGGAGCTGCTCTATGTCGAAGCTTTGCCGGTAGCTGACGAACAGCTCGGAGGTGACGTATTTGCCCATGGAAATGGTCCCCTGCCCCAGGTCCCCCCCGCCGGGATCGATATAGAAGGTGTCGACGATGAACGCATCGCCGAATATCTCGTTGAGCTGGGAGGCCGTCAGCTGGCCTGCCATCCTCAGCGCGGCCTCTTCGGCGCTGATGGCCTCGCCGGTCTTCATGTCCTCCGCCGATTTTCCAAACACGATGTAGGAGATGATTTCAGCCTGGTCCATGGCCGGATCGCTGTCCAGCGTCAGGCGGATGTTCCGGGCCGTCCCGGAGATCCGGATGAAAATCTGAACATCCTGGATTCGGGTTTCCGCTTCGATATCCAGGTTCGGGTTCGGCTCCTTGAGGCCGATAAAGGTCACCGTCCCCTCGTTGATGGCAAACCGTTTTCCCTGGAACACGTAAAAGCCGCGAAGAGTGGAAAGGCTTCCGGTCAGGATGAACGGCCCCCCCGGCTCCTTTTGCAGCCGGATCTCACCGCCGATCTCTGCGTTGAGCCCCTGGCCCCTCATCCAGCTGTTCCTGGGAATGGCGACCGCAATGTCGGCGGAAAGGGGCGCCAGGAAGGAAGAACCGGCGTCGGTTTCGGACCCGATCATCACGGTGTCCGAATCGGCTTCCGTCTCGCCGATCACCTGGATCTCGGCCGGCCCCTGGTTCGAAAGACGATCCAGGTTCAACCGGCTTTCCAGGATGGTAAGCTCGCCGGAAAGGGCGGGGGATTCAGGCCCGCCGGTGAGGGAAAGCGACGAGCGAACCCGGGCGGTCAGGGTTCGGCGGTAGGAAACGAGCAGGTTGTCTCCGGAGACATTCAGATCGAAGCGGACCGGCTGCAAGCCCTCCAGATCGATGCTCCCATCGGCAGCGATCCGCCCCTCCCTGTCCCCGGACAGGGACAGTTCTTCTATCGTCAACCGCCCCTTTTCCACGCGGAGCCGGGCAGAAGCCTCCTCGTAGGAGAGGCCGTAGCGAGGCAGCACGAGCCGCCCTTCCTCTAAGGCCAGCGTACCGTTGACCGCAGGAGCGGAAAGAGCGCCGGACAACCGCAGATCGATTTTCAGCCGTCCGTCGAGGTCCACCCCGAAACGGCCGGGGATCGGAAGGGCCGAAGCCCGGAACCCGTCTGCGAAGATCCTTGCTTCCAGGCCGTCCGGCGCAGGGGAAAACATTGCCGGATCGAGGGAAAACGTAAGCGGCAAGGCCCCTTCGAGGCGGGCCAGGACCAGTTCCTCGCGCTTCATCTCGGCCTGAATCGCCGCCTTTCCGCCGCGGCAGTCGGCCGTCAGCGCAAGGGAGGAAAAGCCGAACCGCTCTTGGGCTTTTCCCGGCAGCAGAACGCTTCCGTCTAACACCGTCGCATCGATCACCGCTGCCGGTGACGCCGCGGTGCCGGTGATCCTGGCCGACAGGTTCAGGCGGCCTTCGGGCTGCGCCTGTCCGGGCAGGGGCACCGGCAGCGCGGAAAGCCGCCAGTTTTTGGCCGAAGCCGTCATGCTCAATTCGCCGAGGGCCCATCCCACGGAAAAGGGACGCAAGGAGAGCCGGACCGGGATGCTGCCGGCGGCCGATGCGCGCTCACCCAGCGGACCGCGAAGGGCCGCATCGATGCTGAGCGTCTTTTCCCCGAAGGAAAGCTCGCAGTCCAATTCCAGCGGCGAAAGGCTGCCGACGCGGCCTTGGACCCCCTTTAGGCTGGCATCGATGTTCGGGGCGTCAAGGGCGCCGTTTACGGTGAGCGTTGCCGAAGCCGTCCCCTCAGCCGGCAGCGGTTCCGGTAAAAACCGTCCGAGCCAGGAAAGTTCCAGCGCCGAGACCCCCACGGTGAGCCGGTCGGCCCGGTCGGAGGTGATGCCCCCGGCGGCCGTCAGCCTGGCGTTGCCGGAAGCCAGCGTCAAAGCGTGGATTTCGATCCCCTTCGGATAAAGGGTGAGGCGGATCGGCCCCTCGTTGTTCACCGACACCGCCTCGCCGGACAAGCCTGCTTTGGTGAGGGTGATTCTTTTTACCGGTTCTCGCCAGTCGGCGACCGATCCTTCGGCGTCGAGGCGCAGTGCCCCGGTCAGATCCGCGGTGAGATCCGCTTCGATTCGGGCCGGGCTGACAGTGGCGGCGGCCTCGATCCGGTCGATCCGCCGCTCCTCGATGTCGACGCCGGCCGCTTCGAGGCGAACCCTGAGTCGCTGGTCGTCGGGCATCCCGGCCGATTCGGCGTCCACGGAAGCTTGGGCCAGCCGGTACGAACCGTAGCGCAGGCCCCTGCCGTCAAAAGATGCCGCAATCCGGGGGCTCTTCCACGCTCCCTGAAGACGGACGTCGGCGGTGACGGCGCCGGCCAAAGGGTCGGAGATATCCAGGTCGGAAAGAAACGGGGCAATTTTTTTCCGGAATTGGGCGATGTCGTCAATCCTGGCAGACAGGTCAAGGTCCCACGTTCTTTTTTGAAAATCGATTTCCCCCTCGGCAGCTCCGCTCGTGCCGGCGGCATCGAAGTCAACCGGGGCCAGCCGGAGGCGGCCGTCATCTAACCGCAGATCGAAATTGCCGCCCTCGATGGCGGTTCCGGCAATCCTGGAGGGCGTCAGCCTCCCGATCAGATGCCCCCTGGCCGGCCTTTCGCCTTCGCGGCCCGCGCCGGCCAGGGGGATGTCGGCCTCCGCCTGAAAATGCAGGGAAAGTGCCCCCTCGATCCGTTCGTCCGCCACTATCCGCCCCGGGTCGAGCTCGTCCACGGCGGCGTCCGCCTGAATGGACAATCGGTTTCTGTCCTGCCCGAAGCCGAGAATCTGTCCCCGGCCGCGCAGCCGACCGAATCCGGTGGTCAAGTCGCTCACCACAAAAGAAAGGCGGTCGCCGACAGACTCGGCATGAACCGTGCCGGACCGCAGTTCAATGCCGGCAAGATGGGAAGCCAGCAAATTAAGGGTCATCCGGCCTTGGGGGATGGGGCCGGCGGCGGCAAACCGGGCAGTGACCGCTGCGTTCAGTTCCCCGGAAGGGGCGGGATTGTCGGCAAGCGGCAGGGCGGCCGGATCCAATCCCTGGACCGAGGCAGACAGCGCGATCACCGGCAGGCCGGACAAAAGACCGGAGATGGTGCCTTTTGCCTGCACGCGGGCCGGCGCCGCGCTGAGATCGGCCTCATAGGACAGGTCCGACAAGGGCCCCGAAACCCGCAGCTTCCCGCTCATCTTCCCTTCAGCCAACCGCTCGATTCGGGCCATCCGGCCGACTTCACCCAGATCGATTCCGGGGCTTTCGATGACCAGGTCCAGCGCTGCCGACTCACCGGTCAGCGCCAGCTTTCCTTCCACGGCGGCCTGGGAGCCGAGGGTCTGCAACACGAGCTCTTTGAAGAGGATCGTTCGATCGACCGTGCGGTAGGACACCCGGCCCCGGAGATTTTTCAGGACAGCACCGGAGGGCTCGGCCGCAAACGACAGGCGCTGCAGATCCAGGGCGAATTTTTCCCCGATCGAAAGCCGGGTGTCGAGTTCAAGATCCCGGACGCTGATTCTTTTCAGTGTTTCCGCCTCCGGGTCGATCACATCGACCCTGCCGTCCTGTATCCGGATTCGCCGAATCAGAATGGCCGCGCCCGCCAAATCGCCTGGAGAAGGCTCCCGCGCAGGCCGAGGAGGAAAAAGCCGCTCCCAGTTCCAGGTGCCGTCGGATTCCCGCTCAAGATGAAGGGCCAGTCCTTTCAAGTCGACAGACCGAATTCGCGGCGGGTCGCCGAAAATTTCCGGCAGCCAGTAGCGGACGGACAGGGTGTCAACGGAGAAGACCGTGTCTTTCCCCCGGCTCACCGATACCTGCTGCAGTTGAAATCCGGTCAGAAACCCGCCTTCGAGCCGCTCGGCGTCGAGCTGACCGGAGATGTGTTCAGAAGCCTTGGACAAGGCATAGGAAAGAAGGCGTTTCCTGACCCCCTCGCTCTGCAACAGCCCCCAGCCGACCGTTACCGCAGCCAGCAGCAAAACCGCCGCAACAAGACCGAGCTTTGCCGCCGTCGCTGCAATCCGCCGGACCGCTTTTTTTCCGGACCCCCCCTGTTCTGCGGATCCGGCCCCCCTTTTCTGTTCACTTGCCTGGGTCATTCTTTACCGTTGGCTCTCAATAAATCTTTAACCGATTTTCTATAAGGATTTTAATCTAAATTTGATTTTCTCCCCGATGCTTGCAGCGGGGAGAAAATCAAATTTAGAAGGTCTGGCCGATACTGAAGTGAATCCGCCAGCGTTCCTCGGCCTCGACGCCTGCGGGAAGCTCGTCTTCTTCGACCGGGTTGAGCTTGTATCCGACCTCCACCCGGAGCGGCCCGATCGGGGTGTCGTAGCGGAACCCCGCCCCGCAGGCGGTTCTCACCTCGGAAAGATCGAACTTGAAAGCCTCCGGGTCCACCAGACCGGCGTCGAGAAAAACGACGCCTGAAAAGCTCCGATAGATCGGGAAACGGGCCTCCAGGTTCGCGTTGGCCGCGCTTTTTCCGCCCAGGGGATTTCCGGCCGGGTCCACAGGGCCGACCATCTGGTACCCGTAGCCGCGCACGGTGTTGCTGCCGCCCAGAAAAAGCCGCTCCGGGATCGGGATAAAATCGGTATCCTCGGTCTCCTGGATGGTCTCCAGCCGGATTCGTCCGGCCAGGGTCACCGGAGGAAAAAAAGTGCGGTAGGCCCTGACCTCGGCAGCGGGACGCCAGTAGGTCAACTCGGACCCGAAGAGGTCCGAGGCCTGCTCGAAGGCCAGGGTGACCGTCGAGCCTTCGGCAGGGTAGAGCAAGTCGTCTACGGTGCTGCGCGTGAGGCTGAAATTCACTGCGGAAACCAGGTAGTTGTTGTTCTTCACCAGTTCCTCGATTTCGAGGGGATCGAGAATCTTGATCTTCTGGAGCCGGTTGTTTTCCAGTTTGTAGCCGGCGCTGCCGGTCCAGAGGCGCGAGAGCCGTCGGTCCACGGCGATGTTGGCAAAGGTCGTCTCGTTGGTATAGGACTCCAGATCCTCCCGCTCCCAGCCGGTGCGCCCGCGCAGGTCGTTTCGGGCGTCGAGCCAGTAAGGTTGGAAGTATTCGGCCTGCGCGTTCTCGATCAGGTCCGTTCTCCGGGCGCTGAGGGTGAATTTGCCGGCCCTTGAAAGCATGTTGCGGTAGCTCCAGGAAGCCTTCAGCCGGAGCCCGTCCTCGCTGCCGTAGCCGACGCCGAAGCCGATCTGCCGCGGCTCCTTTGCCCGGAGCCGGACTTCCATGGGCAGTTTGTCGGATTCTTCCTCCGGCCGGCCGGAAACGATCAGGGCCGACCGGAAGACATCCAGGTTCACCAGGTTCCGCTGGCTCTGTTCCACGGCCGACGCGCGATATTTTTCCCCCGGTTCAAATTCCAGCGCCCGGCGGATGATCGTCTCCTTGACGATTTCCCCGTCCTGGGCGATCGTCACCTCACCGAATCGGTAGATCCCGCCCGGTTTTACAACGAGGCTGACCCGGGCGAGGTTTTCCCGGACATCGACCCGTGCCTGTCCGTCGACCTGGACAAAGGGAAACCCCCGGTTGCCGTACAGGCGTTCGATGGTCTTCTTGGCGGACCGGTAGTCGCTTGTGGTAAACACTTTCCCCTTTTGCAGCGCAATCCGCTTCCGAACCTCCTCGTCGAGGAGTCCGCCCAGGGGCTGATCGATTTGGATTTCGGAGACGATTACCGGCGGGCCTTCCCGCACCGAGAAGGCGACCCGAACGGCCGGCAACGGCCCCGGATGTTCTCCGGCCGTCGTTGCCGCCTCTTGTCCGGTTCTTTCCGCGTCCATCTCGACACGGGCGTGGTAGTAGCCCCGAGCCCGGTAAAATTGCCGGATCCGCTCCAGGTCGTCTTTCAGGTCGATTTCGGAAAGCGCCGTCTTCGGCTCCCAGAACCGCCAGAACGGCCGGGGCCGTGCGGCCAGGGTTTTTCGAAGTTCTTTTTTCGAAACGCTGTTCACCCCTGAAAACGTCGCCTTGCGCACCACGAAGGCTTCCGGCAGTGCCCCACTTTCCACCTGCCGGGCAAAAACGAGGAAAATCAGCAGAAACGCGGGAAAAAAGAACCGCCGAAGGCTTATCAGGGTTCGCAGGACGGCACCGACTGTCCAGTGCCGCGCCGTCATCGGACGTGCTTTTCGACTGGAGGCGTTCTCAACCAGGCAGCATCCGGAAGACGGATCCTGCGCCAAGAACCACGGGCGAGAAAAAGCGCTGGGGGCGTAAAAGGCGGGGCTCTGCGAAGAAAGATATGCAGTCGATGCCGGCTTTACCCATTTCACCAATCGACCATTTAACCGATCAACCATTTTACACATGCCGGCTCAGGGTGCGGGTACCGGGATTCTCAGCTCCTCATCGGAGGGAAATTCCGCAAGGACCTGTTTGACGCCGTGGCGGGCGAGCTCCCGGGCAGACAGCCACTTGAAGCCCATCTTCAGATACTTTCGCGCCTGAAGGAGATGATCGGTGGCTTGGCGCTGGGCCTCGTCGTAGAGGCCGCGCCATAGCCGCCGGCCGGTCTGCACTTCCACCAGATAAAGGGCAAAGGCTACCGATGCCGGGCTTTCGGGCATGCCCGGCACCTCTCCCCGGTCCCGGTAGCGCCAAAGGGTTCCGATCACCACGTAGTCCGCTTTCATCTCCCGTCCCAACCGCTGCGCCAGGCCCCGGGCCGTGTCCAGGGACTCGTCGGTCACCACCTCGGCGAAGGTCAATCTTGATTCATCCAGGGAGGCGACCTGATCCCCGAACCGGCGGCGGAGTTCTTCGTAGACCATCCGGGTCAGGTCCCGGCCGGCGCCCGGTTCGATCCCCGGCGTCCCCGCACAAAGCTCCCCCACGGGGCAGCTCAATGTCCTGTCCATGGCCTCGTCCACGTTCGGCTGCCGGCTTCCCACGAAAAAGGGCATCACCGCCATTTGTTTGAATTCGACGTAGGTGGCCTCCGGCTCCGGCGGCGGAGCGGCCGCGGCCACCCAGGCGGTTTCCGATAGGAGCCATACCCCCAGGGTCAGTATCCGTATGATGAAGCGGTGAGGATTTCTCATGAAAATATTCTACACAGTCATCGCAGGGAAAGCAAATAGGGGCTTGTCAAAAATCGTATCGATAATCGGCCCATTTGTTGGTAGGATTCGTAGCCGGATCCTCTCGTGCCGGGAAGGTTCCCGAAACGACGCCAAAAGGCGTGGATTTGCTGGAAGGTGCAGCGGCATGATCACCACAACACCATGGGCGGAAAGGAAAAGACCGTGGAAAACATCAAAAGAATCATGGCGGCGGTGGACTTCTCCGAATACTCTGCCGGGGCGCTCAGCACGGCCGCAACCCTGTGCCGGGGACTCGGCGCTTCCCTGCTGCTGGTCAACGTCATCAACCAGCGGGACGTGGATATGGCAAAAAAAGTCTACACTGAACACTCCGATTTTTCAGTCGAACATTTTCTGAAGGAAACGAAGCGGGAGCGCGAAGCTCGATTCCGCCGCCTGATCGAGGCGGCAGACTGCGCTTCTCTGAACCCGGAAACGAAGATTCGAATCGGGGTGCCGTTCGAGATGCTGCTTGCCGAAATCGAAGAGCAGAAGCCGGATCTGCTGGTCATGGCCACCAAGGGAAGGTCGAATCTGGCAGATACGGTGCTGGGCTCCTGCGCCCAGAAGATGTTCCGCCGGTGCCCGATTCCGCTGCTGAGCATCCGCCCGGCGGCATAGCCCATGCCCCTCGATCGGCTCGCCTGGGAAAGACCCCGGTTTCAGCAGACGGGGAACTTTCCCTCGGCCAGCTCCGCGCTGAACGCCTCGATGCCGGCCAACCGGCGCTCGATGATTTCCGCCGCCCCGGGTGCCACGTCCGCCAGCTCGATCCCGGCTTCAGGCAGAAGCTGGGCGGAGGCGAGCAACGGCTGGTCCAGGGGCCGGCCGATCCGGCTGCAAAACCAGACGGTGACCTCCTGCAAGCCGCCGACCCGGGCATGGATTTCTTGTGCCGTCACGTGGGTCAGCAGACTGTAGACTTTGCCTACATGGCTGACCGGGTTCTTTCCGGCCGCCGCCTCGCTTCCGGAGGGACGGTTCAGGGAGATCAGGCCGTTGACCCCATTACCCCTTCCCACCTGCCCGCAGTCGGCGCCTTCGGCGGAGGTGCCCAGCACAGTCAGGTACATCCCCGCCTCTCCTCTTGTCGGATCGTCCAACGCATTGATTTCGCACTGAACCGAATATAGTTCTTTGAGCCGGCCGGTCAGATGCGTCACCAGTTCCTGCCGGATCTGCGCCTTTTGTGCGAAATAGGTTTTCGGATCCGGCACATGACCATCCACAAAGGCCACGGCGACGGTCATGGTCAGCACCCCGTCCTGTCGGCAGCCCATCACCTTGACATCCTCGCCGGTCTCCGGAAACCGGCGCTTGAACTCGCTGGAATTGAGAAATGTTTCGGCCGCCATCACCATCTGCTCGGTCTCGGTCAGTGGCGCGTATCCCACGGCAGCCGAGGTGTCGTTTGCCCCGATCACCGCCCGGTGGAAGATGTCGTCGAGCTGCGCCGAACCCGGGCGAAGCTCGTTTTGAACGACCAGATGCCGGGAAGGGTCGACAAACCGGAGGTGGTCGCCCACCCACTGGTTTACCGCGGCATCGACGATGGCAGCCACGTCGATGGCTTGCCCATTGAATTCAGTGGTGGCCCGGTCACCGATGACAAGCCGCATCGGCTCGATGATGCGGCCGCCCCCGATCCGGGGTTCGGCGGTCCCAGCCACCAGCAATCCCTTGTCTATGTTGTGATGCAGGATGTGGCCGAAACGCTCCCGGTAGGCGCGGCACAGGGCAATGGAGATCCGCTCGTGAATCGCGTCGCAAATGGTGTCCGGATGCCCGATCCCCTTTCGCTCGACGATTTCGGTTCGCTGACAGGCCACGGGTCGACCATATGAGGCGTCGATGACCACATTCATTTCAAATCTCTTTCTTCATGCCTTCGGCAGTGCCGGAAGAATTATAATGAGTTTGCAGCAGCCAATTTGATGGTTTCGTAAAAAGTCAGCCTATAGACGGCTTTGTAAAAAGTTCGAGATCAAGGCGCCCGAATCCCGAGGAATGAGGCGTACTTATAGTACGCCGCAATGACGAGGGATGAAGGGGAACGCAGATATCGGACTTTTTCCGAAGTCGTCAAATTTATCAGGCGAAAGTCTTCAGATAGACGACCTTGCCTTCTCCCGGTGCGTAAAAATCAGAAAGCACGCTTTCCAGCCGGTATCCCAGCCCTTCGTAAAACGCACGAGTGCTGGCATACTGGACCCGCTGGGACGTGTCCACATAGACACGGGTGCCGCCGAGTTCCTTGATCTTTGCTTCTGCCTCGGCAAGCAGACCGCGCCCGACTCCCTGTCTTTGAAAGTCGGGATGGACCGCGATCCAGTAGAGGTCGAAGCTTCCGGCGGTGCAGGGAATCGGGCCGTAGCACAGGTAGCCGGCCAGCCGGCCGTAGTGCTCGGCGAAGATGAAATGGTATCCGCTGGCATCTCCCTTGGCCAATCGTTCGGCGGCCAACTCCTCGGCCACGGCGATCTCCTGGGCCGAGAAAAATCCGGTGACGGCGGCAAGCTGCCGGATCCGGGAGCAGTCCGCTTCGGTCACCTCGAATCGAAACGACAGGCCGTGGAGCTTCTTTTCGGGCGCCTTGTGCCTGTCGGCCCATTTCTGGGACCCGGCGAGCAGACCCTTGAAAAACCGGTAGGCGTTGAGTCCCAGGGTCCGGGTCCGGTATCCGCCTTCCTGGACCACCAGGGTGGGAAGCCCCAGAGAACCGATCATCTCGCCGTTTTGTTCAAAATCCTTGGCGGTGAGGGACCAGGTGCCGGTGGGATCGTTTTTGGCCGTATCCAGCCCCAGGGCCGTCACCAGAAACACCGGATCGAAGACTTCGATCCGATCGATCGCCCGTTTGAGGGCCTTGCGGTAGGTCTTTCCGTCGACTTTTTCCGGCAGGGGAAGGTTCAGGTTGCAGCCCTCTCCTTCCCCCTCCCCTTTTTCCTCTTCAAACCCGGAAAAATATGGATAGGCAAATCGCGGATGACCGTGGATCGACACGGTGAGCACATCCGACCGCCGGTAGAAGATGTCCTGCTGGCCGTTTCCATGATGGTAGTCGATGTCCAGGATGGCCACCTTTCCATGGGGGCTCAGGTACTGGGCGCTGATCGCGCAGTTGTTGAAGTAGCAGAATCCTCCGAAGGATCTTCGCTCGGCATGATGGCCCGGCGGGCGCACCAGTGCGTAAGCGATCCGCCGGCCATCCAGGATCTCCCGGGCCGCGGTCAGGGCGCAGTCCGCAGCCCGGCGGGCGGCCGGATACGCGTTTCGGTGGATCGGGGTGAAGGTGTCGATGCAGTAATAGCCCGCCAGCACAGAGGGCTCCTTGGGCGGACGCGCCTTGTTGCGGATGGGAAATACATATGGATAGAGGGACTTTTTCTCCGGAACGTCCAGGCAGGCCCGGCGAAGATAGGAGACGAAATCCGCATCGTGAACGGCGTTTATATGCCGGTCGGCAAAGGGCCGGGGAGACACCTCCGCAAACAGCCCGCTTTTTTCCAGCTCGGTGCGGACAACCCCGACCCGCGCCGGAGACTCCACGTACCCCCGGTCGTGCACATGATGAATCTGGTGCCGGTCATTGACCACGAGGCAGATCTGTTCCGGGCTGCGGCTGTCCACGGCCGTCTTGACCGCCTCGGGCTTGATATAGCGAAAATCCCGCAGCCGCACCGGATCCTCCCGGAACGAAGAGACAACCTGCTCGATATATTCCGCAGGGCAGTAGCCGGCGTACTTTCGCTCCAGAACCGCTTGCACCACCTTGCGGGCAAACGCCCGGCGCAGCGTCGGGTTCCTGTCCAGACCGTCGTAGACCAGGTGCGGCATACAGGTGTCGTCTTTTTGGACCGGCGCCTCGTATGCGG
Organism: Desulfobacterales bacterium; assembly: GCA_021737185.1. Classification (GTDB taxonomy): domain Bacteria; phylum Desulfobacterota; class Desulfobacteria; order Desulfobacterales; family CAFBRK01; genus JAIPEL01. The sequence continues at coordinate 31,608 of JAIPEL010000031.1, forward strand.
TGCCGACGATGGGCCGGGCCCCGTAGCGCTCGTAAAAACGGAGCCGGGCCCGGTTTTCCTTCAGCAGCGACTCTTCCGGGCACTGATCGGCATCGTCGGGCAGGCACTCGAAAAACAGCCCGCGGCTGTCCAGGTCGGCCGCCTGCATCCGGATTCGGTCGTAGAGGGCGCCTCCCAGCCCGCCGCCGGTTTTACCTGCCGTCGTGGCGATCCAGTCCAGGTAGCAGAATCCGATCTGCGGCTCGTGCAGAAGCATGGCAAATCCCTGCACCTGCCGCCGGGTGCCTTCGGCCACGAAAAGAATCGTCCGGAACCGCTGTTTGAAAGGGTTGCGGAGCTTTTCGCCGATGGAATCGATCTCCTCGACGGACACCCCTGAAAACCGGGTCTTCAGGATCTGCTTGATCTGATCGATGAGCGCCCGGTTGGCGGGCACCACGTCATCGTAGATTCTTCGAATGCGAAGCAAGTTGTGATTCCTTATATGGCTGCCAGGGTCGGCAGAAAGGTTTGGCCTCTTTGTAGATCATGGCTGGAATGGAGGAGCAAATCCGAAATCCGAATACCCGCCTGCCGTCGCCTTATTGGGTTATGTGCAATACGACGAGCACTATTTCGCGAAGATGCGCTCAAACAAACACCTATAAAAAGGCATTGGCGGGCAGGTCGAAATCCGAAACAAATTCAAAATTCGAATGACCAAATACGCGAAACTTCAGCCGGCCTTTTCAGACGTCCTAAGGCGATTGCTGCGCTGCAGCGTTCACTGCGGAAGGTGTTTTTGTCATTTGAATTTTGGTCATTTGAATTTGTTTCGAATTTCGAATTTCGTGCTTCGGATTTTTCATGGTTGACCTTACCGCAGCGTCAAGGATGTGTGAAACCGCCGCTTGAAAAGGCATCCCCGCCTCCTGGAGGGCGGCGGCAAAGCCCGCATCCGGGGAAAGGCAGGGGTTAGCGTTGATCTCCAGGACCCAGGGGCGTCCCTGGGCGTCGACCCGGAAGTCGACCCTGGCGTAGCCGGAAAGCCCGAAAAGGTCCCAACAGCGCAGGGCCAGGACCTCGAGCCGCCGAAGCAGGGGCCGGTCTTTTTCGGGGAATTCGAACCGCCGCGGCGTGTGCCGGTATTCGTAGGAGTCGGCCTCCCACTTGGCCCGGTAGTCGACGATCCGTGCGCGGTCTTTGCCGTAGCCTTCGAACACGATTTCGGACTGAGGCAGCGCCATGGGCTTTCCCTCGACCTCGAGTATAGAGAGGTTGAACTCCCGTCCGTCGATGAAGACCTCGGCAAAGCAGGCTCCGGCCATCGCCGGGACCCGGCGGGCAAGGGTGTCGAGCAAGGCGGCGGGACCGGCGTCTGAAACCAGGACATCGCCGGTCATTCCGAAAGAAGCGTGCTCCCAAAGGGATTTGACGATCCATGTCCGGAAAGCGGCGTCTTCCGGCGGCGAATGGCCGGCAAACAGGGGAGGCTCCGCCGGAACCGGCCCGATCCATGCAGGGGTCGCGATGCCCGAGGCGAAAAGACGCTCCTTGGCCCAGACCTTCTGGGTCGTTGTGGCAAGCGCGGCGGTGCAAGACCCCGTGTAGGCGAAACCGATCCGTTCCAGAAGCGCGGGAAACACCGGCAGCAGCCGGCTGCTGCCGTCGATGGATTCCACCAGGTTGAAGACGGCATCCGGGCCGAAGCCGATCAGGGCCTGTCTGATCCATCCCAGATCGAGGGAGCAGGGAAAAATCCGGGTTCGGTGGCCGATGGTCTCGAGGGCCGAAGCCACGCTTTGGGCCTGGACGAGCACGTCCTGCTCGTCTGCAGGCCCTTTTGAATCGACGTCTTGATGAACGACGGCAACCTTCATGCGCAGCTCCGGAGGCGCTCTTGTGCCGCCGTGGCGCGAACCGCTGCCGAGGTTAGGATCTCCCCGATCAGTTCCCGGTAGCTCATGCCGATGCGGCTGCAGATGATGGGCAGATCCGAATGAATCGGGTTGAGCCCCGCCAAAGGGTTGACCTCCAGAAACTGCGGGCTGCCGGCCTCGTCGCAGCGGATGTCGATCCTGCCGCCGTCCCGGCAGCCGAGCACCCGCCATGCGCGCAGGGCCAGGGCCCCGGCGGCCCCCACCGCGGCGTCCTCCTCGGCCCGGATCCGGCGGTACTCCACCAGTTCCTGATACCGTTCCTTGTTGATGTAGGTGTAGGCCCCAGGCTCGGCGTCGGAAAGGAGATTGACTTCGATGGTCCCCAGCACCCGTGCGTTTTTGCCGGTGCCGATGAGGCCCACCGTAAACTCCCTGCCGGTCAAGAATGCTTCCACCAGGGCCGGCTGCCGGAAAACGAGGTTCACGGATTCACAGACGGCGCCAAGATCGGCGCGGGTCTTCACGATCGACTTGGCCGACACCCCCTTGCCGGTTCCTTCGGCCACAGGCTTGACAAAATACGGCGGCGGAAAGGCCACGGCGGCAAGGTCTTGCTCATCGCTGACTTCGGCAAAGGCCGGGGTCGCAATCCCCGCATCCCGCACCACCCGCTTGGTCATGGCCTTGTGCAGCGTCAGGCTCATAACCAGCGGATCGGAAAAAGTGTAGACAATGCCGTAAAGGTCGAGCATGGCCGGAACCTGCGCCTCCCTGCCGACGCCGTTGAGCCCTTCGGCGATGTTGAACACCAGGTCCCATCGGCGGCCCGAGGCCAGAAGTCCTGCCAGGTTCCGGGCGTGGCCGATGCGCTCGGTGTCGTGGCCCAGTTCGACCAGGGCCGCTTCGATGGCGGCGATGGTTTCTTCCTTGTCGAACTCCGCCGTCTCTTCCTGGCCGTATCCGGCGGCCAGGTATTCCGACCGAAGGTCGTAGGTCAATCCGACAAACATGTTCGTTCCTCCAGATAAAATCGCTGCCGCAAAAATCGCTACCGCGATTTTTTGAATCGTTTCGCTTCCAGCGAAGTTTCATGGGAGCTGAATCCCAATGCCGGGACGCTGCAGTCAGTCTGCGGCACCGTCCGGATATCGGAAACAGTTCCCGTGGTGGTTTTTCAAAAGAAGATCTTCTCCGTCGCGGCCGAGGACCGTTTCAGGCGACACGGGAATCTTGCCGCCGCCCCCCGGTGAGTCCACCACGTAGGTCGGAACCGCATAGCCGCTGGTAAATCCCCGAAGCCCCCGGAGGATCGCAAGACCCGCCTCCACCGGGGTCCTGAAATGAGCCGACCCGGAGATAGGATCGCACTGGTACAGATAGTAGGGCCTGACCCGCATCTGCATCAGCCGGTGGACAAGGGACTTCATCACCGCCACCGAATCGTTGATCCCCTTGAGCAGGACCGTTTGGGATCCTAAGGGGATGCCGGCGTCGGCCAGGGCCGTGCAGGCCCGGAACGCCTCCGGGGTGCATTCATCCGGATGGGTGAAATGAAGGCTCATCCAGAGGGGGTGGTACTTCCGGAGCATCCGGACCAGTTTGGGGGTAATCCTCTGGGGCAGAACCGCCGGAACCTTGGTGCCGATGCGAATGACTTCCACATGGGGAATCTGCCGCAGCCTGGAAAGAATCCACTCCAGTCTGTCGTCTCCCAGGGTGAGCGGATCTCCGCCGGAAAGAAGCACATCGCGGATCTCCGGCCGGGAGCGGATGTAGTCGATGGCCTTTTCCAACCGCCCGCGGCTGGGAAAAATGGACCCCCGCCCCACCACCCGGGAGCGGGTGCAGTACCGGCAGTAGGTCGAGCAAAAATCGAGGACCAGCAGCAGCACCCGGTCCGGATAGCGATGCACCAGTCCCGGGAGCGGGCTCTGCTCTTCTTCGCCCAGCGGGTCGTCCGCTTCTCCGGGGCCGGTGACGAACTCGAATACCGTGGGCACCACGGTCCGCCGCAAGGGCTGGGAAGAATCGCCTGCGGAAATCAGGCTCATGTAATAGGGGGTGATCCCCACCGGCAGCCGCGAGGCTGAATCGGCCAGAGCAAAGCGTTCATCGGCCGAAAGGTTCAGCATTTTCTCCAGCTGTGTCAGGGAGCGAATCCGGTTCTGGACCTGCCAGCGCCAGTCGTTCCAGATCTTGTCCGGAAGGGCGGGATAGAAACGGTTTCGGAACTGCCGGGTCTGAGCCGTGGTTCGCGCCGTCTTCTCCCGGGAAGGACGAACCACGTGAAGGGAGGGAAACGATTGAGGGATCGGCGCCGGCCGCACGGGTTTGGCCGCGGTCGGCCCGGTGGTAGCGTCCGGAGGGTCGTCCTCGTCGCCGGCCTGCAAAACGGTAGGGACCACTTTGCCGCAGGTAGCGGCTTTCGGGCGGGTTTCCAGATGCATGGCGCTCTCCTTTTCAGGGTTGTCGGCCGGCGCATCGAACCGGGCGAAGACTCGCCGGTTCGCTGTTTGCGGCCTGTTGCCCCCCACGAAGCAAAACAGGTGCCATCGCATCCGATACACCCGGAAAAAAACAAATTCGGTGAAAACGGCCGGAAATCCATGCCGACCGGCACCGCATAGTCCTTATAAATAGCCAAATAATCAGCTTGTTATAAAATTTCTTGATCATATTGCCGGATAGAGGAGAACTCCAGAAATAATGACCGGCGATGGGCTGCACAGCAGAACCGAATTGCCGAACACGGGCGCCCTTAAAAACAGAACCCGCGCTTCCGGTTTTGACCAAATTGCGACAGCTTGGTTCCGACCTTTGGAATCGATGCCCCGGCAGGAGGCGCGGAGCGTCGTCAGCTCCGGCAAATCCGGCGCAGGGGGTGGGAAATTGTCGGTTCGCGGAAGGGGAGATGGTCGGAGTCATCTCAAAAATAGGGGGAGGAGGTCAGGGGGAATTTTTTTTCTGCGAGCTGAACTTTGCGGTGCCACGCCGAAGCCTGTCCGCTTCCATCGTTTCGAGGGAGGCTCGACTCTCAAGTACGCTGAACCTCGCTGGTTGTCGAGCCGCCGCCAAACTGCTGGTGTGATATCGGTGCCGTCGGGAGAATGATGAGGCCTTGGTCTGCAGCTCGCAGAAAAAAAATTCCCCCTGACCTCCTCATCTGGCGGGATAAAGCATTTTTTAATTAGATGGGAGTCGCGTGGTGGAAGCGGTCGGATCCTCTTATGCCCTCAAGAGCCTTGCCCCGTCGACAAGGGCCGCTTCAACAGATCGGCGAAGGATTCCGGTTGCGCCTCGAGATACTCCTGCATTGCCTGAAGCCCGACAAGGGTGCCGGAGGCCAAGGGAAACACGGCCAGACGATGCGGTTCGAGCGTTTCGGGCAGCTTTCCTAAAGGTTTGCCCGGCTGGGTCTTGTTGACCACGACCCGGTCTATATCTATGCGGATATCGGCCAGCCGCTGCTTGATGCGGACCGCCTCGGAAAACGAAAGCCGGTCGACGTTCATGACCAAGTGGATCCGGCTGTCCTCGCTCAAGAAACGGTCCCGCAGGCAAGTGTGCCGCCCGATCAGGATTTTCAGCTTTTCCTTTATCCGGTCTCTTTCCATCTCGCATGTTCCGATCCGGATTTTGGAAATGATTTCCTTTTTTTGACAGATCTGGCGGCGGAGGGTGAGCAAGTGGTTCAGCCAGACCAGGGTGACGTTCGGAAGCGAAAAGAACCGAAGGGTCAGGGCGGTCGGAGCCATGTCGAAAATCACAGCGTCTTTGTCGGAAGCCCGCCCAAGGACGTCTTCAAAGGCGGTCAGCAGGGCATATTCTTCGAGACCGGGGGAATATTGAAGCACCTTGAAATGGTCCTGAAGGTTGAAGGCGCTTTCATACAGGTAGGTCTTTCTGATGTTTTCCCGGGTTTCCTTCAGGCACTTGGCGGTCCAGTGCGCCGTGTCGATCTCCTTGACCGCCAGGTGTTGGACGACCTGCTTGGGCTTTTCGGAAAAATCGGCCTCGAACAGATCCCGCTGGTTGTGGGCCGGATCCATGGAGACCAGCAGGGTGTTCTTCCCGGAATCGGCCAGGAAAAGGGCGGTCAGGGCCGAGGTGGTCGATTTTCCGACCCCTCCCTTTCCGATGAAAAAATGAATTTCCGGCCGTGTGTTCATTTTCCTCCTAGTCGATGTCCAGCACCGAAAACAGCTCCCCCAGCGGATCGTGGGCCGTAGCCACCTTCGAGAGCATGAGGTCGAATTCGCGCTCCATGTCCGGCATCAGGTCCAGGGTGATTTGAATCGGCGGAGACGGAATGCCGACAAACATGCCCAACACCAGGAGTGCAAAGATGTTTTCCAGCTCCGTGACCTCGTGGGAGACGGTCTCCACGGCCTTTTCGCGGGCCACCTCGTCGGCGGTCCGCCAGAGTCGGGCAAGCCTATTTTTGAGAGTCCGCATCATCGCCGGTCTTTCCGACCCTGAAAATGCGGCGGTCAAAATCGAGCCGCCGCTTTGTGGGAAAATGGTAATAGGCCGCATAGAGCGCAGCCAGCAGGGTGCCTGCCTGGTAGATCCGGGGCATTTCCATCAGGCAGGCGCCGATCGCCGCATAGGGAGCCATCAGGGACACGAGGAGCACCTGCTGTTGAAACCGGAAAAATGCCGGCTGCGGTGTGCTTTTTCGAAGGCGCATCCGGTGGGCGAAAACAGCCCTCATCATCACCGGTGCGGCCGCGGCAAAAAAAACGGCCAGCACGAAAAGCCACGGCGCAAGGATCCGAACCGTCTCTGGTTCGACCGGGTCTGCCAGATTCAGGGCGCGGGTCGCCGTTGCGGCGAACATGGCTGAAACCGCCGGCGCCAGCAGGAAAAAATATCGTTTGCGAAGTCGGGTAAGCATGGCCGTCCATTACCCGTCCTAAAAATCCGGCGGCCGGCCTTTCGGCCGGCCG
>JAIPEL010000144.1 GCA_021737185.1 Desulfobacterales bacterium
CACTGAAAGATGCGGTTGCCTACCGTCTCGACTTCGATGTCCAGGCGGTGCTCGGCGTGGTCTTCGATCGGTCCGGAAACTACCTGGACGTCGAAGCCGAAATCCTCGAACCGCCGAGGCCGGCATCGGCTGCGGCCGCCGATGAAAACGCCCCCTCCCCTCCTGTCCCGGAGCACGGAAAAACGCCGAAGCCGCCGCAAGTCGAAGCAGAGCCGGACTCCATCAGTCTGGATCAGATCATTTCCAACCGGTCGGAGATGATCCTGGATCCGGCGCGCCGCGAAACATCGTCTCCGAAGCCGCCGCCCGGCAAAAAGATCTCGAAAATCGCCACCGAGCTTGCCGACATGATTTCCGACATCAACGGAAAGAAAAAACGGTGAGCATGGCAGACGGCGTGACGACAAGGCCCTCCTCAGGCCAGCACGTGGCGGTCCAGGACGAAGCAAAAAAAGGTGCCCTCGAACACCTTTTCGCCTTCGCGTTCCACGGTGACGGGCACCACCCGCTTTTTTCCTTCGGCGGTTTCGACCCGGGCCGCCGCCAGCAGCCGTTCCCCGACCCGAACGGGCTTGAGAAAGCGGACCTCGGCGGCGCCGAGAACCACATGGGGGTGGTTGACGGCGATCATGGCGGCATAATCGGCCAGGCCGAAGACAAACCCTCCGTGAACCAGGCCGCTGTCGTCGACGCTCATCTGTTGGAGGGTTTTCAGCTCCACCTGGCTGGCGCCTTTTTCCAGCGCCACGGCTTGCCCGCAAAGGGCCGGATCGATTTTCTGATGGGTCGCGATGTTCACGGCGTCACCTCCCGATCCGATTGAAGGTCTCCGACAAGGCCGGAGACCTTCAATCGGATCTTTGCACCTGACGGTGCGATAAAAGGGAACTGCAGGTTTCAAAAGATCTCAGCCATGCTCCGATGATCTGAAGTACCCCCGGAGCAGTAACGATCGGCTTCGAAGCGAGATATCCTCTTTTTATATATTTCGCGGGACGCGAAATATCAATCCAATCGCGGCATCGATTTGAGCAGGGACCGATGATGACACTCCACGATTATGAATCCCGCGTCCAGCAGGTCCGGGAAAAGATGACCGAACAGCATCTGGACGGTTTCATGGTCAGTGCGGCGGAAAACCGCCGGTATCTGTCCGGATTTTCCGCTGAAGACACCCAGTTCGACGAAACAGCAGGGGCCCTGTTAATCACCGCAAGCCGCATGATCCTTGCCACCGACTCCCGATTCGAACTCCAGGCCCAGCGGGAGGCCCCCCCCTGGGAGCGGTTCATCTACAAAAAGGGGCTTGCCCGGGAGCTGCCCGAGATCCTGCAGGATTTGGATCTTCGCCGTCTCGGATTTGAAAGCGTTCGCCTGTCTGTGCAGCAGTCGAATCAGATGCGCGAGGCATTGTCCAACGCCGGCATGAAAATCGAACTGCTCGACACGGAGAACCTCGTGGAAGCGCTTCGGCTCTGCAAGAGCGAAGCCGAGATCGAAGCCATCCGACAGGCCCTCGAGCTGGCGGAAGGAGCTTTTAAGCGGCTTCGCAAATCCTTGACTGCGGGCCGCTCGGAAGCCGATCTTGCCTGGAGCCTGGAGCGGGCCATGCGGGAATCCGGCGCCGAGGGGCTCTCGTTTCCCGTGATCACGGCTGCCGGCCAAAACGCCGCCCTTCCCCACGCAGTCCCCGGAACCCGGATGATCGCCGCAGGCGAACCGATCCTGTTCGACTGGGGGGCCAGGCTCCACGGCTACTGCAGCGATATTTCCCGGACCGTGGTCATCGGAAAGCCGGACGATACCTTTCGGGCCGTATTCACCGCTGTTTACGAGGCCCAGCAAAAGGCGATCGAAGCGATCCGGCCCGGGGTCACCGGAAAGCAGGTCGACAAAGTGGCCCGGGACCATATCGACCAGGCGGGGTTTGCGGGAAAATTCGGACACGGGCTCGGACACGGCACCGGCCTGGCGGTTCACGAAGCGCCCCGGCTGAGCCCGATTCGGGAAGACATCCTGGAGCCCGGCATGGTCTTCACCGTGGAGCCCGGCATCTATCTTCCCGATTGGGGCGGCGTTCGCCTGGAAAACATGGTGGCTGTCCGGGAGCACGGCGCCGAGGTGCTCAATGCGCTTCCGGTTGTTTTGGATGATTGTTTGTTTCGATAATTGGTTGATTGGTCGATTGGTCGATTGGTTGAATGGATGATTGGGCAATTCCGTTGCAGGCTCTCCACCTTTATTGACGAGATCGCAATTAGGTTTGCCGCTGCCCATCAACTATGACCGATTTAGCGAATCGACCCATCAACCACTTAACCATTCATCCACTCAACCATTTGACGAATCGACTATTCAACCAATCAACCAAACCCATGAGCCAACTCGATCTTCTCGCAGACCGATTTTTCAACTACCTGCTGGTGGAAAAGGGGCTGGCCGACCGCACCCTCTCGGCTTACAGCGCCGATCTGACGGGCTTTTTCACCTTCTTGGAAGCGGCAAGGGTCGAAAAGATCCAGGCTGTCGACTCGGCGCTGATCTTGCGGCACCTGATCCACCTGCGGGAGCAGGGATTGGAGGCCCGCAGCCGGGCGCGGCATCTGGTCACCCTGAGGGGGTTTTTCCGGTTTCTGGTTCGGGAGGGAGTTCTGGAAACCGACCCCACCCGGATGATCGATCTTCCCAAAGCCGGCCTCAAACTGCCCCAGGTCCTTTCCGTGAACGAGGTTCATGCCCTGCTGCAGGCGCCGGATCCGTCGACGCCCATCGGCGCCCGGGACGCCGCCATGATCGAACTGCTCTACGCCGCAGGTCTGCGGGTGTCCGAATTGGTGGGCATCCGGGTCCAGGACGTGAACCTGGAGGCCGGATTCGTTCGCGTCCGGGGAAAAGGGAGCAAGGAGCGCATCGTTCCCATCGGCACCCACGCCAAAAACCGGATCGAATCCTATCTGGCCATGGGTCGTCAGCGGCAGCTTGGCAGCCGGGTCAGCCCTCATCTTTTTGTCGCCCGCAAAGGCCAGCCCATGACCCGGCAGGGCTTCTGGAAGCTTCTGAAAAAATACGGCATGACGGCAAACATCAGAAAACCGGTCACGCCGCACTCTCTGCGCCACTCCTTTGCCTCGCACCTGCTGGAGGGCGGCGCCGACCTGAGGGCGGTTCAAACCATGCTCGGCCATGCCGATATCTCCACCACCCAGATTTACACCCACCTGGCCCGCGACCGCGTCCGCAAAATCCACGAAAAATATCATCCGAGGGGTTGAAAACAAATGACCGGAAATGACGCGGCGCGGCAATTTGGAAATGACGCATTGCGGCAACCCGGTCGATTCTAAGCAGAACTACAATCCACCCCCCCCGGTTCGCCGGAATTTCAACCCGAAGAATCCATCCACGGCCGTCTCTACGCGGCCTTGACGGCGTCCCGCCAAAGGCGGGATTTGGCCGGCAGGAGAGTCGACGCCCATTGGCCGCCGGCGCCCACCCTGCATCTTTCTGGTCAATCGCATTCTGTTTTTTCCAGATATCCAGTCGCTTCCTGCGGAAATCGGCATCGGAAGACAACTTACTTCTTGACACGTCATTGGTTTTTCATGTATTTTTCGAACAAGCGTCACAAATTTATTAGGGTAATTAAATCAAATGGTTAAAACTTTTATCGCCTCTATTCTCCCATCCTAATAAAGTCGCTGCAGCGATTTTGTCGGCTAATTTCGACGTGACAAACCAGGTAACGCAACCATGAGTGACTATTTTACCTCCATGTTCTGGCTGCCCGGAAAGCTGCCGGTGGAGACCGGCGAAGCGGCCGTAACTTCCGCACTGGCGCGATTTGGGCGCCCTGTCATCCTGGTGGATGACGACGGCGCTGCGGCTGTGGCCAAAGACGGCTGTCTGTTCATGGGAGACGACGGGTTCCCGTGCGGCAGAGATTCTGCCGGCCGTCGCCTCCTGGCATTCTGCCCCCCGATGACGCCGGAGGACCTGGGAAGCCGATCCTTCAAGCAGACCCACGGGCTGCGGTATGCCTATGTCATGGGGGCCATGGCCAACGGCATCACCTCCGTGGAAATGGTCAAGGCGGCCGGAGAAGCGGGGATGATCGGCTTTTTCGGCGCTGCCGGGCTTGCCGTCGCCGATATCGAAGCGGCCGTCCATCGTCTTAAGGAGCTGGACGCCCCTTTCGGCGTCAATCTCATCCACAGCCCCTACGAGCCCGATCTGGAGGCGGCCACCGTCGAGCTGTACCTGAAGCATGGTGTCAGGCTGGTCAGCGCCTCTGCGTATCTTGGCATGACCCTGCCCCTGGTCCGCTACCGGCTTAAGGGAATCGCCCGGGATCCGGAGGGCAACGTCGTCTGCCGAAACCGGATCGTTGCCAAGGTATCGCGGCAGGAAGTGGCCCGGAAGTTTCTCTCCCCGGCCCCGGAAAAGCTTCTCCGGGAGTTGGTTTCCTCCGGGGAGCTGACCGAGGAACAGGCACGCATGGCCGAATCGGTTCCGATGGCCGGAGACATGACCGCAGAGGCCGACTCCGGCGGGCACACGGACAACCGGCCGGCCATCACCCTCCTGCCGACCATGCTTGCCCTGCGCGACGATCTTCACCGGCGGTACCGGTACCGACGGGTTCCCTGCGTCGGCCTGGGCGGCGGAATCGCCACCCCCGGCGCCGCTGCCGCCGCCTTTGCCATGGGCGCGGATTTCGTTCTGACCGGCACCGTCAACCAGGCCTGCCGCGAGGCCGGCACCTCCGACGCGGTTCGGCGGATGCTCGTCGAAGCCGAGCAGGCGGACGTGACCATGGCGCCGGCGGCCGACATGTTCGAGATGGGCGTCAAGGTCCAGGTGCTCAAGCGGGGAACGATGTTTCCCCAGCGGGCGGCCAGGCTCTACGAACTGTTCAGGGGATACCCGTCTTTGGAGGCTCTTCCTGAAGCGGATCGAAAGATGCTCGAGCGGGACTATTTCCGATGCTCCCTGGATGAGGTGTGGCATGAGACCTGCCGGTTTTTCCAGCAGCGCGACCCGAACCAGATCCGAAGGGGAGAGGCCAACCCCCGGCACCGGATGGCTCTGGTCTTTCGATCCTACCTGGGACGCTCCTCGGGCTGGGCAAACGCCGGCGATCCGACCCGCCAGATCGACTATCAGATCTGGTGCGGCCCGGCCATCGGCGCCTTCAACCGCTGGTGTGCAGGCACGTTTCTGGAAAAGCCGGAAAACAGGACGGTGGTGGCCGTGGCCATGAATCTTCTGGCCGGGGCATGCGTGGCCGCGCGCGCCGCATGGCTCCGCAGCCAGGGAGCGCCGATTCCGGCCGGCGCCGGTCGGTTTCGACCCATCCCGCTGGAGCGGTTGATGGAGCGCATTTACGGGACCAGTCTGGCCAACTGAGGGCTCCACCGCAGAGACGCGAAGGACGCGGAGAAAAATATATGTTGCTGTTGAGTCACTGATCAATAGTCTGTTTGCCGACATCGTTTTCTCTGCGCTCTCTGTGCTCTCTGCGCCTCGTATATTGAATTTTTACAACGGAAGTCGAAATGAAAGCAAAAAACGATGCATCCTGCACCCCGGTGGCGATTATCGGTATCGGTGCCATGTTTCCCCGCTCCCCCGATCTGAAGGGGTATTGGCGGCTGCTGCTTCGGGCCGAAGACGCCGTAACCGAGGTCCCTGAATCCCACTGGTCGGCCAAGGACTATTTCGACCCGGATCCGAAAAGGCCGGACCATGTATACTGCAGCCGCGGCGGGTTTCTCTCCGCCGTTGCCTTCGACCCCACCGAATTCGGCCTGCCTCCGGCCATCCTGGAGGCCACGGACACCTCCCAGCTTATGGGTCTGATCACCGCCAAGATGGCCCTTCAGGACGCAGGCTACGGAGACGGGAAAGTCTTCGACCGCAATCGGACCAGCGTCATTTTGGGCGTCACCGGCACCCAGGAGCTGGTCGTTCCCCTGGGCGCGCGCCTGGGCCATCCGATATGGCGCCGGGCACTGGAAGAAGCCGGGGTGTCGGCCGAGAAAACCGACGCGGTCATGGAAAAAATCGCCGACAGCTACGTGGCCTGGCAGGAAAACTCTTTTCCGGGTCTTCTTGGAAACGTGGTCGCCGGAAGAATCAGCAACCGCCTCGATCTCGGCGGCACCAACTGCGTGGTCGACGCCGCCTGCGCCAGCTCCATGAGCGCCCTTCACCTGGCCCTGATGGAGCTTGCCGCCGGCCGAAGCGACATGGCGCTCTCCGGCGGCGTCGACACCTTGAACGACATCTTCATGCACATGTGCTTTTCCAGCACCGGCGTGCTTTCCAAATCCGGGGATGCCAAGCCGTTTTCCGCCGGGGCTGACGGCACCGTCCTCGGCGAAGGAATCGGCATCATCGTTCTCAAGCGGCTTGCAGACGCCCAAAGGGACGGCGACCGGATCTATGCCGTGATCCGGGCCATGGGCACCGCCAGCGACGGCCGGTCCCAGAGCATCTACGCCCCCCGGGTCGAGGGCCAGATGCTTGCCCTGAAACGGGCCTACGAAAATGCCGGGGTCGATCCGCGAACCGTCGGCATGGTAGAAGCCCACGGCACCGGTACCCGGGTCGGTGACGCCGTCGAATTTACCGCCCTGAAAAAGTCCCTCGATCCCGATGCCGGCGGGCTTGCCTGCGCCGTCGGCTCCGTCAAATCGATGATCGGCCATACCAAGGCCGCCGCCGGAACCGCCGGGCTGATCAAGGCCGCCCTGGCGCTGCATCACAAAGTGCTCCTGCCGACCCTGAAGGCCGATCCGGTCGATCCGAACCTGGACATCGAAAACAGCCGCTTTTACCTGCCCGGCCAGGCGCGTCCCTGGCTCGAAACGGGCGGACATCCCCGCCGGGCCGGGGTGAGCGCCTTCGGTTTTGGAGGGAGCAATTTTCACGCCGTGCTCGAGGAGGCCGCCCCTGAAAAGACCGAGCCGGCCTGGGACGATGCCTGCGAAATCCTGGCCTTCAGCGGGGAGGATCCGGCCGAGGTGGCGCAACGCGTCGCAGCCTTCTGCCGCCGGTTTGAAGAAAAACCGCCTCCCGAATCGGCGCTCCGCCGCGCAGCGGCCGAAACCCGGCGCCGATTTTCCGGTGCCGCCTCCTGGCGTTTCCTGGCGGTCGTCGATCCGGAAAAAGATCCGGGAGTCCGGCTGGAAGAAATCCGCTCCGCAGCCGCCCGTATGACCGAGGACCCGGATTCCTTGAATTCATCGGCGGCAGACGTCTTTGTCGGCACGACAGCGGCGCCCCCGGGCGACCTGGCTGTTTTGTTTCCGGGTCAGGGGAGCCAATACCCGGACATGGGGCTGGACCTGGTCTGCATGTTTCCCGAAGCCTTCAGGGCTGTGTCCGGTTTTTCCGAATTGGAAACCACCGAAAAACCGCTCGCATCGCTTCTCTATCCCCGAAGCAAAGACGACCGGGCAGCCGAACGGCTTCGTCCCACCGATATCGCCCAGCCGGCCATCGGCGCGGTAAGCCTGGCGATGTGGCGGGTGCTGGAGCGGTTCGGGGTTTCGGCTGACGCCTTTGCCGGCCACAGCTTCGGAGAGCTGACCGCCCTCTGTGCCGCGGGATGGATGGACGAAGACCGATTTGCGGAGCTGGCCTGGACCCGGGGCCGCCTCATGGCGGCGGCCGGCGCCGGGAGCGATCCGGGCGCCGTGGTCGCGGTGGGGGCCCCGGTCGCCGAGATCGAAGCCCTTGTCGAAAAATGGTCTCCGGAGCTGGTGCTTGCCAACCGGAACGCCCCCGAGCAGGGGGTTCTTTCCGGTCCTGAAAAAGTCGTGGCCGAGGCCGAAGGAAGCTGCCGCAAACAGGGATGGCGCACGGTGCGTCTGCCGGTGGCCGCCGCGTTTCACAGCGCCCTGGTGGCCGATGCCGCCAGGCCCTTCCTATTAGCCGTGGGCAAAGCGCCCCTTTCCCCGGGGCAAATCCCGGTTTACAGCAACACCACCGCCGGCCGTTATCCGGAAGACGCGAAGGCGGCCGGCAGGCTCCTGGGCGAGCAGATCGCCCATCCGGTGGATTTCATCGGGGAAATCGAAGCGCTTTACGAGTCCGGCTGCCGGGTCTTTCTCGAGGTCGGCCCCGGCCGGGTGCTCTCAGGGCTTGCACGCGCCAACCTTTCGGGAAAACCGGCGTCGGTGCTCACAATGGACGCTTCGGCCGGAAAACCCGGAGGCGGTGTCGTCGACCTGGCCTGCACCCTGTGCCGACTTTGCGCCCTTGGCTTCTCCGTGGACCTGACAGGCTGGGAATCGCAGCCCCGGCAAGCCCGGTCCCCGAAAATGGAAATCCCGATCAGCGGCGCCAATCTCAAGCCGCGCCCCCGTCCGCAAAAACAGGCGTCGCCTTCGGAACCGAACCCGGCCCATACCCCGGTGCGGCCGTCCCATCAGCCTCCCGCAGCAGGTCAAAAGGCTCAATCGGCGTCGGCGGCGATATCCGGGCTCGGCCGAACCGATCACCCCCAACAGAAAACGAATCGTCCCATGAACAAAAACAAACCCATGAAAAACAACCCGTCGGCCGGTCTGCAGGATGCCTTCCGGGTGGTGGAAGAAGGCCTCCGCTCGATGCGGGCCCTGCAGGAGCAGACCGCCCGTGCCCATGAAAAGTTTCTGGACATCCAGGCCGAGTCTGCCCGAAACCTTCAGCGGCTGATCGAAAACAGCCAGGGAATGACGGAACGGACCCCGACGGTCGAAGCGGCGCAGCCCGCGATGCGGCAGGCCTCCCCTGTTGCGGCCGGGGCCGCGGCCGCGGCCCGGCCCGAAGCCGCGCATGCCGAGCCGCCGGTCGAACCGCTACCGTCTGCAGCAGCGTTCAACCCTGCTTTGCCGGCTGAGCCGAAAGTCTCTGGGCCTCAAGAAGCGTCCTTCAGCACTCCGGTTCCCCCTTCAAAGGACCAGGCCCGCATCGAGCAGATCCTGCTGGCGGTGGTCTCGGAGCTGACCGGCTATCCGGCCGAGATGATCGAGGGCGACATGGACATCGAGGCCGATCTGGGCATCGATTCGATCAAGCGGGTGGAGATCCTTTCCACGGTCGAAG
>JAIPEL010000145.1 GCA_021737185.1 Desulfobacterales bacterium
ACGGCGGCGGAGCCGCCGCTAATAAATACGCGAAAGCGGATTTATTCAGACAGCTTGAAGGGCTGATCCGCCCGTTTCTGCGATGCTTGGGGCTTCGCTCTTCGAGCTACGACCCCACACGGCGGCGCGGGACGATGGGCTTCCCCGAGGGTGTTCAACAGCCGGTCTTTGGGGAAGTTTCACATAAGCCCCGCCGCTGGCCGGCAAGCGTCCAGATTGATCAAAAATGAAACTCCGACTTCCTGTGAACTCTAAGGTCGTCTGCATCCGGTAAAAATCCCCCCCATCCCCCCTTTTCCCAAAGGGGGGTGCGCTTCGGGCATTTGTGCGGGTCTGCCAAAGGGCGAAAGCCCCAAAGTCCCCCTTTGGAAAAGGGGGATTTAGGGGGATTTGATATGATAGCAAATGAAGTTTCATACGAGGGCACCCACCCTGGTTCAGGCCTTTCCTCCCCGTTTCTGGATCTTGGCCCAGGTATCGCGCAGGGTCACCGTGCGGTTGAACACCAGCCGTCCGGAAGCGGCATCGGCCGTGGGATCGACGCAGAAATACCCCAGGCGTTCGAACTGGAAGCGTTCTCCGGCAACAGCGCTTTTCAAGCTCGGCTCCACCGGGCAGTCGGTGAGAATTTCAAGAGAATTCGGGTGTAACGTATCGACGAACGACTCCGCCTTTCCGACATCGTTCGGATTTTCCCGGTCAAACAGGTGGTCGTAGAGCCGCACTTCGGCCCGGGCGGCATGGGGGGCCGATACCCAGTGAAGGGTGGCCTTGACCTTGCGGCCGTCCGGTGCGTCCCCTCCCCGGGTGGCCGGGTCGTACGTGCATCGAAGCTCTACCACTTCGCCGGTGTCCGGATCCTTGACCACTCCGGTGCAGGTGATGAAAAAAGCATACCGGAGGCGGACCTCCCGCCCCGGCGCCAGTCGAAAAAACTTCTTGGGCGGCTCCTCCATGAAGTCTTCCTGCTCGATATAGAGCTCCCGGGTGAAGGGGATGCTGCGGGTTCCCGCCTCCGGATCTTCAGGGTTGTTGATCGCCTCCAGCTCTTCCACCTGGTCCTCGGGAAAATTTTCGATCACCACCTTCAGGGGCCGCAGCACCGCCATGACGCGGTTGGCGCGCCGGTTCAAATCCTCGCGCAGACAGTGCTCCAGCAGGGCAATGTCCACGGTGCTGTCCCGGCGGGCCACACCGATCCGCTCGCAAAAATCGCGAATCGATTCCGGAGTGTAGCCCCGCCTGCGCAGCCCCGAGATCGTGGGCATCCGCGGGTCGTCCCAACCGTCGACGTGTCCCTCATCCACGAGGCGGATGAGCTTTCGCTTGCTCAGCACCGTGTAGGTCAGGTTCAGCCGGGCAAACTCGATCTGCTGGGGATGGTAGACCCCCAATTCGTCGAGAACCCAGTCGTAAAGCTCCCGATTGTTTTCAAACTCCAGGGTGCAGATGGAGTGGGTGATCCCTTCGATGCTGTCCGACAGGCAGTGGGTAAAGTCGTAAAGCGGATAGATGCACCACTTGTCTCCGGTCCGGTGATGGGAAACCTTTCGAATCCGGTACAGGGTCGGATCCCGCATCAAGATATTGGGTGAGGCCATGTCGATTTTGGCCCTGAGCACATGGCTTCCGTCGGGAAACTGGCCGGCGCGCATTTTTCGGAACAGTTCCAGGCTCTCTTCTACGGGGCGGTCGCGGTGCGGGCTCTCCTTTCCCGGTTCGGTCAGGGTACCGCGGTATTGCCGGACCTCTTCGGCGGAAAGATTATCGACATAGGCTTTTCCTTTTTGGATGAGCTGTTCGGCAAAGTCGTAAAGCTGGTCGAAATAGTCCGAAGCGTAATATTCCCGGTCTTGCCAGTCGAACCCGAGCCAGCGGACGTCGGCCTTGATCGATTCGACGTATTCGACCTCTTCTTTTGTCGGGTTCGTGTCGTCGAACCGAAGATTGCACAGTCCATCGTAGTCCCGGGCCAACCCGAAGTTGAGACAGATGGATTTGGCGTGGCCGATGTGAAGATATCCGTTGGGTTCCGGCGGAAAACGGGTATGAACCCGACCGTCCCACTTGCCGGCGACCCTGTCTTGTTCGACGATCGTCCGAATGAAATTCGACGGCGCCAGCCTTTCGCCGGTGCCGTCATTTTTCTGAGTCCGGTCTTCGGGTTTGCCCATGATCCTTCTCCAAATCAGAAATGTGGCGGTAAAACTTTCTTATCGCATGGAAAGCAGTTTGACTCAAGGCTGCCAAGCAAAAAAGGGGCCGTGAGTTCACCTCACGACCCCTTGAACTTTCTTGGCTGAGGGACCAGGATTCGAACCTGGGTTAACGGGGCCAGAACCCGTCGTCCTGCCGCTAGACGATCCCTCAGCGGATTATGCCGAGCAGATAGCGAAAAACCCCTGATGCGTCAAGGAGAATCAATCGATCGACAGACAAAATAACGATGCCGGCGCGGATTTCAAGACTGCTGGAGGAATTCGATAGCCGCGTCCAGCCGCTGCAGCACCTTTTTTTTGCCGATGATCGACACCACCTCGAAAATTCCGGGACTGGCGGTTTTGCCGGTCAGCGCGACCCGCACCGGCTGGGCGATTTTCCCCAGCTTGAGGCCGGTTTCTCCCATCACCTCCTGAAAAGCCGCTTCCAGGGAAGCCTCGTCAAACGCCTCGAGCCCCTCCAGCTTCTCCCTGAGAATCCGCAGCGGTTCGGCGGCGTTGGGTTTGAAAAATTTTTTGACGGCCTTTTCTTCGTACTGCACGGTTTCTTCGAAATAAAACCGGCCGGCTTCGGCCATTTCCTCCAGGGTCTTGGTTCGGGGCAGGAGCGTTTCCACCGCCCGCTCCAGGGTTTCTCCGGCGTCGGCCGCCATCCCTTTTTCGCGGAGGAAGGGAACCAGCATCTCGGCAAGCGCCGGCACCGGTTTGAGCCGCATGTGCTCCTGGTTCAGCGCGAGAAGCTTTTCCGGGTCGAAGATCCCGGCGGATTTTCCGATATGTTCCAGCGAAAATTTTTCGATGAGCTCTTCTACGGTGAAAAACTCCTGGTCGCCGTGGGACCACCCGAGTCGAACCAGATAGTTGATCAGCGCCTCGGGTAAAAAGCCCATTTCCCGATAGGCCGTGACCGACCTTGCCCCGTGGCGTTTGCTGAGCCGGGCTCGATCCTCGCCGAGCACCATCGGCACGTGGGCATAGGTCGGCGGATCGAAGCCCAGCGCCCGATAGAGAAGCATCTGTTTGGGCGTATTCATGACATGATCGTCGCCCCGGATGATCGTGTTGATCCCCATGGTCAGGTCGTCGACCACCACGCAGAAGTTGTAAGTCGGACTCCCGTCGCTCCGGGCGATGATGAAATCGTCCAGCTCCGCATTCTGAAAGGCGATGCTTCCCTTGACCACGTCCCTGAGAACCGTGGCTCCGGTCAACGGCGCTCGAAACCGGACCACGGCGCCCTCGGCGGCGGAAAGACCCAGGTCCCGGCAGGTTCCGTCATATTTGGGTTTGCCCCCCCTCGCCATGGCCTCCTTTCTCATGATTTCCAGGCGTTCAGACGAGCAGGTACAGTAATAAGCATTGCCGCTGTCAAGCAGCTTTTCGATATAGGTCCTGTAGATGTCCATTCGTTGAGACTGAAAATACGGCCCGTCGTCCCAGTCGATGCCAAGCCACCGGAGGGCATCGAAGATGACATCCACAGACTCTCGGGTGGAGCGGGCCGTGTCGGTATCCTCGATCCGGAGCACGAACCGTCCGCCGGTGTGGCGGGCGTACAGCCAGTTGAACAGGGCGGTTCTGGCCCCGCCCAGGTGCAATGCCCCGGTGGGACTCGGTGGAAAACGGGTGACAACGGTGTCGGCTTGCTGCGGCATAAATGGCCCCCTCGTAAATGGGATGCGTGGGCATGGTCTCCGGCGAAACGGACAAACAACCGGCTCCGAGACCAAAACCAAGGCAAGATAGCGGCGGGGGCGCCGGCTGTCAATAGCCGCCCGGGCTCCAGTAGACGTACGGTTATAGGGATTGTCATATTTCCGTTCCGTTTGAGAGAGTTTGATATGTACATTGGCACCCCGCGAACTCAAGGTCATAGATCGGCTGTTTGGCAATCCCTATATGATGTTCTTTCCTTGCACCTCGCACCGCGGCAATTCTTTTTTCGGTTTGCAAAAAAGCGATATTAATTGCTATAAATTCAATTTGATATATAAATTTTCGACTTGTCCATGGAAATTTATTTTGCTTTTATTACTTCCTTATTATACTAGATCAAAAAACGCAGACTCTCTGAGCGCGCGCATCAATGGCAGGCCGATTTTTCGTGGCTGAAGCCAAAGGAACGTTCCCCCCCTTTTTAAAGAAGTCCTCCCATCGGCTAATTCTATATAAAACAGCATTATATCAATATATTAGCTATTGCACTATTTTCTTTCCCACGCAAGGAAATCAAACAAGGCCCCCTGTAGGAATTTATCCAAGCCCAACACCGCGACGCCGAAAAAGGCTTGACAAGGGGTCCGGTTTCAATTACTAAGAGCCCCACTGTACAAAAAAGTAGTGAAAAAACAATATTATGTTTTAATTTTAATTGCTTAGGAGATTACTCATGGCGGTACCCAAGCGAAAAACATCCAAAGCCCGGCGCGACAAGCGCAGGACCCACAAGAAGAGCGAAGCGCCGAATCTGACCACCTGCCCCCAGTGCGGGGAGGCAATGGTGCCTCACCGGGCCTGTCCGAGCTGCGGAGCCTATCGGGGCCGATCGATCACCGAAGCCGAGAAAGACTAGGGGGCACGCGATGAACCAGCCGCCTGATGCACCTCCCATCGGTCTCGACCCGGAATACCGACAGATGGTGCTCGACACCATCGGCCAGCTCCGGAAGCGGCTCCTGACCAAGGATCGGCTTCTGGAATACGACCGGAAGGAAACGTTTCCCGAAGAGGTCATCCGGAAAATGCTCGGCCCGGACATCGGCCTGCAGCTGGTCTTCATTCCCGAAGCCTACGGCGGCATGGGCGGCGGGGCTGTAGATTCCTGTGCCGTGACCCGGGAACTGTCCAAAATCTGCCTCGGGATTGCCACTGCCTTTTTCGCCATCCAGCTCGGGGCGGATCCATTGATGGTCGGAGGGACCAAAGAGCAGAAGGAAAAATGGCTTGGCGCCATCGCAGAGGGGCAATCCCTGGTGGCCTATGCCGTGACCGAGCCGGGCGCCGGGAGCAACCTTGCCGCCCTGTCGACCAAGGCCGATCCGGTGGCCGATGACTCGGGCCGGATCACCGGCTATCGCATCAACGGCAACAAGCAATTCATTTCCACCGGCGGTTATGCGGATTTCATCACGCTCCTGGCCAAAGCGCCCGAAGGACCGACCTTTTTTGTCGTGGAAAAGGGGTCCGAGGGATTCGTGCAGGGAAAAGGAGAAGAAAAACATGGGATCCGCGCTTCGAACACATCACCGCTGACCTTTACCGACGTACTTGTCCCGATTGAAAATTTGATCGGCGGAGAGCCGGGAAAAGGGCTGAAACAGGCCAATTCGGTTTTCGGCTACACGCGCGTGATGGTCGCCGCCATGGCGCTGGGAGCGATGGACGCCCTGTTCGACATCGTGATTCCCTACGCCAAGGAAAGAATCCAATTCGGGACCCCTCTTTCCGAAAAGCAGGGCTATACCCACAAGCTGATCGTTCCCCACGCGGTGCGGGAAATGGCCGCTTCGGCCTATCTCGACGAAATTGCCGCACGATTGGACACCACCGAAGAGGACCTGCAGGTGGAAGGATCCATTGCCAAATTTTTTTCCACCGAATCGGCCAATGCCGCTGCAGACGATGCCATGCAGGCCCTGGGCGGCTATGGGTACATCAATGAGTTCGAGGTGGAAAAGATCAAGCGGGACGTGAAGATCACCTGCATCTACGAGGGGACCAGCGAAATCCAGCAAAACATTATCAGCACCTTCCGCTGGAAAAAAACCCGCAAGACCAAAGGCGCCTACTACGGGCAAATGGCAGAGGAGATGGAGGCCGTTCATCGCCGAAACGCCGACTGCGGCGGTAGATATCTGGCACTGGCCGCCCGGGCCGTGAACGAGGCCGTCAACCTGGCCCACGATCAGCGCCTGACCAAGCTCCAACATGTCATGTTCTGTCTGGCCGACATGATGACCCATGTGGAGGTCGGTGTCAGCCTTGCCAGAAAAGCCGAAGGCGATTCCGCGTCCGGCGAATATAAAGGGGAAACGATCAAGGCGGCATCCCGAATTTTCGCCAACGAAGTCTGCACGCTCGTTTTGGACAGAGTCCGCAGGATGATTTCCGGCAGCGGGAGATTCGACGCATCGGCCATCACCGGTTTCATGGACCGCATCGGGGAAAAAGCGATGCTTGAAAGCTACTCCGGCATCATCGCGGACATGGACCGAGTGGCCGACGCGTTGTTTGAGAGGTCTTCATGAGCACCACCGAAACCAGAACGATAATCGTCACCGGCGGCTCCCGCGGCATCGGCCGGTCCATCTGCCGGACATTGGCGGAGCCCGGCGCCGTCGTCTGCTTCAACTATTTCAACCCGGCAGACCCGGAGGGGGAAGCTGCCGCAGCCGAGGAAACGGGCCGAATCATCGCCGATGCCGGGGCCCGGGCCATGAGCCGCGAGGTCGATGTGGCGGACCCGGAACAGACTTCAAGTTTTTTCAAGGAAGTCGTCGAAGAAACCGGCCGCATCGATGTGCTGGTCAACAACGCGGGCATCACCCGCGACACCCTTCTGGTCCGCATGAAGCCTGCGGACTGGGATGCGGTGATCAATGTCAACCTGAAAGGAACCTTCAACGGCATTCAGGCCGCCGGCAAGGTCATGATGAAGCAGCGGTCCGGAAGGATCGTCAACATCGCCTCCGTGGTGGGGGTCACCGGAAACGCCGGCCAGGCGAACTATTCCGCCTCCAAGGCAGGGGTGATCGGTTTGACCAAGACAGCCGCCAAGGAACTCGCCCCCCGGGGGATCACCGTCAACGCCGTAGCGCCGGGCTTCATCGAAACAGACATGACGGCGGTGCTTCCCGAAAAGGTCAAAGAAGCCATGCTCAGCCAGGTCCCCTTGGGCCGGGCGGGTACACCCGAGGATGTTGCGCAAGTAGTCCGTTTTCTTGCATCAGACAATGCCGCATATATGACCGGACAGGTGCTCCACATCAGCGGCGGCATGTACATGTAGCGCGGTTATCAGAAATACGTAGGGTTGTCTTTGTCGGGTTGCCGATGCTCCCGACTATAGCTGAAATACAATTTTTACTACGGGAGGATTTCATGTCCATCGAGGATAAGGTCAAAAAAATCATTGCCGAGAAGCTGAGCGTGGATGCTGAAGAGATCGTTCCTGAGGCGTCGTTCGTGGACGACCTGGGGGCGGATTCCCTCGACCTGGTGGAGCTGATCATGTCGATGGAAGAAGAGTTCGACATCGACATCTCCGACGAAGATGCAGAAAAGCTGGTCACGTTCAAGGACGTGATCGAGTACATCAACGCCCATTCCTGAAAAAGCGGCTGACGCCCCGGCGCTGCAGCACTGTCCGCCGGGGCACGAGGAGGTCCATTGAATCGAAGGGTTGTCATCACAGGCGTAGGGTTGGTGACGCCGGTGGGCGTCGGCGTGGCGGATTCCTGGGAGGCGATTTGCGCAGGAAAATCCGGCATCGGGAAAATCACCCGTTTCGACGCATCGGCGTATGCCACCCAAATCGCCGGGGAAGTCAAAGACTTCGACCCGGAACAGTTTCTGCCGAAAAAGGATGCCAAACGGACGCAGCCGTTTATCGCCTATGCGCTGGCGGCCTCCCGCATGGCGGTGGACGACTCGGGCTTGGTCATCGACGATGCCAATGCAGCGCAGGTGGGGGTATTGACCGGCTGCGGCCTCGGGGGATTGAGGCTTTTGGAGGACACCTGCCGCGTCATTGACCAAAAGGGCCCCAAGCGGGTCTCGCCGTTTTTTATTCCCATGATGATCGGCAACATGGCCGCGGGCATGATCTCCATCCAATTCAGCGCCCGGGGGCCCAACTCCTCTGTGGCCACGGCCTGTGCCGCCGGCGCTCACGCCGTGGGCGACGCGTGCAAGATCATCCAGCGGGGAGCGGCCGATGCCATGATTGCCGGCGGCGTCGAATCGGTGATCACGCCTTCCTGCATCGCCGGTTTCGGCGCGATGAAGGCCATCTCCACGAGAAACGACGATCCGCAAAAAGCGTCCCGGCCGTTTGACCGGGATCGGGACGGATTTGTCGTGGGCGAAGGCGCCGGCATGATGATCCTGGAATCCCTCGACGGCGCCCTGCAAAGGGGAGCCCGGATTTATGCGGAGATCGTCGGCTACGGCATGAGCGGTGACGGCTACCATATGACCGCACCGTCCCCGGACGGGGAAGGCGCCGCCCGCTGCATGCAGGCAGCACTCGACGATGCCAAACTCAGTGCCGATCAGATCGGCTACATCAACGCCCATGGAACCTCGACGCCCCTGAACGATTTGTACGAAACCCGAGCGGTGAAATCCGTGTTCAAAGAAAGCGCCAGGAAAGTTCCCATCAGCTCCACCAAGTCGATGACCGGCCATCTTCTAGGGGGCGCCGGCGGCATCGAGACCGTTTTCACGGCCTTGGCCGTTCACCACGGCATCATTCCGCCCACCATCAATTTCGATCACCCCGGAGAGGAATGCGATCTCGACTACGTTCCGAACGTGGCCCGCAAAGCCGAAATCGGTTACGCCATGACCAACTCTTTCGGCTTCGGCGGTACCAATGCCAGTCTCATTTTAAGGCGCCGCCCCGAGTAAATATCGGCGCGGAACGCGCCGATATTTACAAAAAATCCAACGGGGAATAGCCACCGATCCGGTGGATTGGAAATGACTTGCCGCGCGGAAAGCGGCAAATCTCCGGCCCAAGGAAAAAACGGAGCGGCGGCGCATCCTGCGCCGCCGCTCCGTTTT
>JAIPEL010000032.1 GCA_021737185.1 Desulfobacterales bacterium
TATGTGAAACTTCGCTCGAAGCCGGGGTTTTTGTAGGGCACGACCTCCGTGTCGTGCCTTCATGAACGGCACGGAGGCCGTTCACTACATCGGCAGAGGCTTCGGGGGAAGTTTCATTCTTGATCAAACTGGTCGGCGCGGCCGGCCAGCGGCGGCGCTCGTATGAAACTATGCCAAAATGGCACAGTTTCACCCTTGATCAAACTGGTCGCCACGGCCGGCCAGAGGCGGCGCTTATGTGATACTTCGGCCGACGCCGGTGTTTTTAGTGGTGAATCTTGAATTTGGAACCTTGAATCGGCCCGGCCAGCGGCGGGACTGACACCTGGAAAGGATTCGGAAAAAATGGTCTCTCCTGTGTTGACATTGTAGCTATAATTCAGCTACAATACTAAGAATCCGCGAAGCGGAAACACCACCCCCACGTCAACCAAAGGAGGGACCCATGGCGGAGCGCCTGACCGTGCTCATCGAGGCAAGGCCTTTTTGTCTTTTTGACGAAGAACCGATGAACAAGCTTCGGGAGGCGGGGCTGAACCTGATCGACATGCGCGGCTCCGGCATCGACGATCCCGCCTTTGTGGCCGCCCTGAAAACGGCCGACGCCGTGTTGAGTGGAAACGATCTCGTCGTAAACGATGCGCTCCTGAAACAGGCCGACCGCCTCAAGGCCGTGGCCAAGATGGGGGTGGGCCTCGACATGATCGACATCGAGGCCGCCTCCCGCCACGGGGTGCTGGTGTTCAACACCCCGGGGGTCAACGACCAGGCCGTGGCGGACCACACCTTTGCCCTCATTCTCGCC
The DNA here is from genome assembly GCA_021737185.1 of Desulfobacterales bacterium. GTDB lineage: Bacteria > Desulfobacterota > Desulfobacteria > Desulfobacterales > CAFBRK01 > JAIPEL01. The sequence goes on from JAIPEL010000032.1 coordinate 806, forward strand.
GTTGCGAGAAAGATCCTCTACTGCGATCGAAGCCTGCGCGAAAAGCGCTGGGAGCACACCAGGATTCTGGGGTTGGAGCTCTGGCAGAAGACCCTCGGGCTGATCGGGCTGGGAGCGATCGGCAGGAATGTCGCCCTGCGGGCCGAAGGGTTCAGAATGAGGGTGGTCGCCTACGATCCTTACTGGCCTGAGCAATTCGCCGCCGAGCACAACATCGAACGGGTAAAGATTGACGAACTGCTCAGCGTCTCCGACGTCGTCAGCCTCCATGTGCCCCTCATGGAACAGACCCGAAACCTGATCGATGCCGGCGCGCTTTCGCGGATGAAACCCGGGGCGATCCTGGTCAACTGCGCCCGGGGAGGCATTGTCAATGAGGCGGACCTTGCCGATGCATTGAAAAATCAAAAAATCGCCGGCGCAGGCATCGACGTGTTCGAATCCGAGCCGCCCGGAGACAGCCCTTTGCTCGAGCTTGACAACGTCGTGCTGACGCCCCACACGGCGGCGTTTACGACCCAAGCCCTGTCGAACATGGACTGGGGGGTGGTGGAGCAGCTCATCGGATATGGCCGGGGAGAAAAGCCGACCCATGCCGTCAACCCGGACGTCTTCAAGGCGCCATCCAGCTGATCATCACCGCCGGCATCGGTTCCGATCACCGGTTCGCGTAGGGGCTTTTGACAGCGGACGGGCCGATCAGCAGCAGAAAAGATCCCACGGTCGCGGCGATCACGGAGGCGAGGATAATCCCCAATTTTGCGTTTTCGAGCAGTTGTGGATCCGAGAAAGAAAGCCCGTTGATGAACAGCGACATGGTAAACCCGATGCCGGCCAGAAATCCGACTCCGATGATTTGCCGCCAGACGATCCCTGGCATCAGTGGGGTTTTTAGAAATCTGACCGAGAGCAAGGCGAACAGGGATATGCCGGCCGGCTTTCCCAGGACCAAGCCCAGTGCGATTCCCACGGTTACCGGATGGGCAAGGGCATTGCCGAAATTCAGCCCCCCGAAATTCAGGCCCGCATTGGCCAGGGCAAACAGGGGAAGAACGCCGATGGAGATCCACGACTCCAGGGCGTGCTCGATCCGCTGAAGCGGCGTTTCCACCTCCTTGCAGGCCATGTCGATGGCCTGCACGGCGTTCAAGTGGGTCTTGTTGAGAAGGATCGCATCCTGAGTAGGCTCCCCTTCGAGCATCATCGGCTCCAGGTGGCTCCGAACTTTTTCGATGAACACGTCGATATTGTATTTTCCTTTGGCTGGAACAAAGAATGCCACCAGAACGCCCGCCACCGTGGCATGAATTCCGGAGGCCAGGATGCAGAGCCACAGGGCAACTCCCAACACGCTGTAGACCAGCACGTGTCGAATCCACAGCAGGTTGACGACCCCGAGGAGCAAGAGTACAAGGGCGCCCGCCCCCAGGTAGCTCCAGCTGATCTGCGACGTGTAAAACAGCGCGATGACAATCACCGCCCCGATGTCGTCGGCGATAGCGACCGCCGTAAGGAAAATCTTGATTCCCATCGGAATTCGGGAGCCCAAGAGGCTTAAAATCGCCAGGGAAAAGGCGATGTCCGTGGCCATGGGAATTCCCCAGCCGGCGGCTCCCTGGGAGCCGGCGTTGAGCGCGACATAGATCGAGGCCGGAAGGACCATCCCGCCGAAGGCGGCCATGATGGGCAGCAGTGCCTGTTTCACCGACGAAAGCTGTCCCACCAGGATTTCCCGCTTGATTTCCAAACCCACGGTAAAGAAAAAAAGGGTCATCAGGGCTTCGTCCACCCAGTGCGCGAGGGATTTGGATACTGCAAACTCTCCAAACCCGATGGTCAGGTTGCTGTGCCAGGTGTGATGGTAGCCGTCCGGCGCCAGGTTCGCCCAAATCAGCGCCGCCGCTGTTGCGATCAGCAGCGGATAGCCGCCGTGGGCCAGGCGCGAGAAAAACGCCTGAAATGCGCTGTCTTCGGAGGGGTTTTGTTTTCCCAGGTTGTTCAGCGTCGCTTTGATAACAGCCATTGCGTCGATCTCCTCGTTTTTGGCAGCCGCCTCTTCTTTTCCATCGACAGGCCGTTCACCGGTCAAGCGCTTCACATCGGCGCATCGAAGGGTTGGCCATAGCCGGTCATCTCCACATATCCGGTGCCGGAAACCGGCCGCCCGGAAGCGGTTCCCTCGGCGGTCACGCTTCCCTCCCAGTAGACCACGCCGGTGGTTTGCCGGGTGTCCATCTCCTGGTTGTCGATTCTTGCCCGGATCCGGAGGGCCAGATCCGGGCCGGAGGTCGACAAGCGCCATCGAACCGGATATACCGCATTCGAATCCGGGCTTTTCCACCGGTCCAGGACCTCGACGGCCAGCTGCCTCCGCGTCAATCCAATGGTTTCCCCGCTCGGATCCACGAAGGTGCCGGCAGATGCGGCATGAATCTCACCGTCTGCCTTTCGGAGGAAAAAGACCATCAGCTCGGTCCGGTCGGACAGCTGCAAACTGAACCAGTCCCACCCGGCCAGACCCGGCTCCAGCGGCGCGGTGGAAAACTCATGGTCCATCCACGCTGTTCCCGCGACGTTCCATGTCCGGTCGCCGACGCGGATCTTTCCTCCGGCGGCGAGCCGGGAAAAAGAGTAGTAGCAGCTTGCCCGCTCCGGGCTGGATCCCTTCCGGCTGTATCCGCCGTTGCCGTGCAGCACCGGCGGCTTTTGAGGCGTCAGCGACAGGTTAAGGGAGAAGCGTTCGCTCTCGACTGCGAGTCTGTGGTCTTGGGGCCCGATGCAGGCCTTCCAGGCCCGGGTATAGACCGTGACCGTTTCGTTTCCGGCACGAACCCCGGCCAGCTCGAGCGCCTCCCGGGCGGCGGTTTCAGCCGAAAGATGGATCTTCCGGTTCACATCCGTGACGGCCGCATGGGCGATAAAGAGCTGGGAGCTTTTCCAGGCCGATCGGAGAGCGTCCCCTTCTTCGGCGGTTCCAGGCCGAAGCGCCGTCCGGAAGAAGGTCAACTGAAATCCGAAGGGCTCGCCGGCGTCGCTGTGCACGTTTCCGGTATAGTACCACCATTCGGTGCGAAACCCTCGGTGGGCGCCGTGGTCCTCGGGAAAAGCCAGGGCGCAGGGTCCGGTCACTTTCTGAAAACCGGCTTCTTCGGCACCGCCCACCGCGGTGCACACCAATAAGAATGCCAGGGCTGCGATCAACCCTGCTGATACGCTCGTGATTCTCGGATTGTCTTTCATCTTCATCAAGTCGATGCCCCCTTCGGCCGGGTTCTGCCTGATATGCTTTTTACTGAATTTCGTGCCGGAAGATCCCAAGAAAGCGCCGAAGATAGCAATAGCGGCACGAAATTCTACCTCTCCCGGAGCAGCATCGCCGGCGGTTCGGACAGAACCAATCGCACCGCCGGCAGCGAGGTGAGCAGCGCCGCGGCCAATATCAGCGGCAGGGAGACGGCAAGCGACGTCCAGTCGACCCGATACAGGAACGTCCATCCGAAGGACTGGCGGTTGATCACGAAGATCAGCAGATACGAGAGGAGAAATCCGCCGAGGATGCCGGTCGCCTCGCCGGCCAGGGTCATCAGCAGTCCTTCCCAGAAAATTACCGAGCGGACCTGTCCGGGGCTTGCCCCCACCGCCAGGATGGTGTTGAACTGACGGCGCCGCTCCAACACCAGCACCGCAAGGGTGGAGGCGATTCCCAGTCCGGCGACGATCAAAGAGATGACCAGCAGCACGAAGGTAACGGCAAACGTCTGGTCGAAGATTTCCAGGATGATCCACCTGAGCTGCCGACCCGCGGTGACTTCCAGGGCCCCTTCTGAAATTTTTAGAATCCGGCCTCTGAGCTCTTCCACGGCGGGTTCGAGCTCGGGGCCCCGGTCCTGAAAAAAGATCCGCATTCCGTTGACGGCCGTTGCATCGAACTGTTTGGCGAAGTGGGCAAAGGAGTAGAACACCACCCCTCCTCGCGTGCGGTAGTCCCGGACCACCCCGAGAATGGGGCGATCCAGCACCCTGGCGCGGATTTGCGCCCGATACCGGTCCCCCGGACCGAGCCCGGTGCGGTTGGCGAACACTTCCGAAACGAGGACCCCTTCACCCCGTTCGAGGGCCGGGTAGACCGACGCCGGGTCTCCGGCCACCCATAGAAAACTGCCGTATTTTGAAAAGGCCTGAAAGTCGATGGTGTCGAACTGATACGGGACGCCGCCATAATCGAGAAAAATCCGGTGATAGGGAAGAAAATCGACGGGTGCATTCAGCTTTTGCAGGGTCTTCAGTGTCTTCGGCGGGATCGGATCCCGGTATCGATTGAATTCTGCCATTTTGGGTCGGAGAAACAGATCTCCGCTGACACTCTGGTGCACCCAGGCTTCCACGGTATGGCGGAAGCTGTGCACCATGACGGCAAGGGCGCAAAAAAGGGCGACTGCAGTGGTCAGGGCCGCCACCGAAACCGCCGCCCGGATGCCGCTGTCGCGAAGGTACCGGGCCGCCAGGCGGGCCGGCTCTCCACCGATACGGGAAAGTCCCGAAGGAAGAGCCGCCCCCATCCGGTCCAAGATCCACGGCGACAGCAGGGAAAGACCGGCAAAGAGCAGGAACGCGGCCGCATATCCCGGCACCGACCCGGATATCCGGGCGATGAAAAGCGCAAAGAATACCGCCGCAACACCTCCGAAGGCAAGATGGGCCGTTTTTTTCCGCTGCCGCAGCGGCGTTTCGACGGAAAGCACCTCCTTTGGAGCGACCTTCATGGCCTCCCTGGCGGGAAGCAGCGCTCCTAAAAGCGAAACGGCCATCGTCACTGCAAAGGAAAGAACGATTTCCCAGGGGTCGAGAGCGAGCCGGTCCACGTGGACCCGGACAAAAAGGGTCGAAATCGTTTCGTTGATTCCCTCCAGCAGGTACTGGACCATCATCGTACCGACGGGAAATGCGGCAAGCCAGCCGGCCAGTCCGAAAAAGGCCCCCTCCGCTAGAAACAGGAAAAAGAGCAGCCGCTTTGACCCGCCCAAGGAGCGCAAAATGGCCAGTTCCCGGCGCCTGGAGGCACCGTGAAGAGCCACCAGGCTGTAGACCAGAAACATGCCGACGAAAAGAGAAACAAAGCTGAGGATCGAAAGGTTCAACCGATAGGCTTGCAGCATTTGCAGGCCGCTGTCTCTGGCTGCGGTAGGCTTGTCGATCTGGACCCCCGGTGGAAGGATTGCGGCCAGCGCAGTCGGATCCGATCCGGACCGAAGCCTCAGATCGATCCGGTCGATGCCGCCGAGCCGGCCGGTAAACTCCTGAAACGAGGAGATGTCGGTCACGGCCACCCGGCCCCCGTCGATCAAGGAAGTGCCGCCTCCTTTCATGATGCCGGCGATCCGAAAAGGCGCGTGCCGGTTCAGGTGAATCAGTTCGACGTCTTCTCCGGTGCCGGCTCCGAGCAGATCGGCCAACTTGTCTGCGGCGATCATGGCACGGGGCTCGGCCATGAGCTGAAGCCAAAGGCCCCTCGATGAAGAAGGAGCCTCGACGCCCCACGGCCGGAAGGCGGTCTCCATGACCGGGTCGACCCCGACCAGCAGAAACGGTTCGTCCGGTCGAAACCGGGAAGTGACATAGGCGGTGGAGACCGGCGCCGCAGATGACAGTGCCGGATGTCGGAGAATCGGCGCCATCAGCGTCTCGGGTACGAGCCCTCCGGGTTTGGTCAGCACGGCGTCGGCTGCGCCCGCAATCCGGTTCATGCTCGAGGCGAAGCTTTGCACCGATGCATGAATCGCCAGCCGCACGCTGGTGAAGACTGCCGCACCTAAAGCGATGCCGGCGACGACGATCAGCACCCGCCATCGGTGGCGGACGGCGTGACGGAGGTTGAAGCAGATGAACAGGCGAAAAAATAGCCGCATAGCATCAAAACCAGCTGTCAGAATCTTGGTTTCCAAATTTGTGCTTCGGGTTTCGTATTGCTTGCTTCGAAAGTCAGTCTGCAAAGCCGCAAGTCTCGATCCACTCCGGTCTGATCCCGCTTCGTCAGGAGCCGCCGGAGACGATTGCCCCGTCCAAAAGGCGGACCTGCAACGTGGCGTGCGGATCGGCAAGGTCGCTGTGGGTGGCGATGACCACGGTTCTTTGCCATCGGCGGTTCAAATCCGCCAAAAGAGCGACGACCGCGGCAGCGTTGCGGCTGTCAAGGTTGCCGGTCGGTTCGTCGGCCAGGATGATTTCAGGGTCGTTGATCAGGGCTCTGGCGATGGCGGTGCGCTGCATTTCCCCGCCGGAGAGCTGGCCGGGCATATGATCGAGCCGCGGCGTCATCGAAAGCCAGTCGAGGAGTTCTTCAGCCCGTGTGCGGGTCTGTCCCGGAGGGTTTCCGGCAAGCAGCGACGGCAGAGCGACGTTCTCCAGTACCGTCAGGGTTGGAAGCAGATTGAAGGACTGAAACACCATGCCCACGGCGGTTCTGCGAAATTGCGTCAGCTCCTCTGGACGGGCCCGGTGGAGCTTGCGGCCGGCCACAAAAAGACGGCCTTCGGAGGGACTGTCCAGGCCCCCCAGCAAAGAAAGCAGGGTGCTTTTGCCCGAACCGCTTTCCCCCTTGATGACGACCAGTTCGCCCGGATCGATGCGCAAATCGATTCGGTGAATGCCGATGACGCTGCGATTTCCCGAAAGAGGATAAACCCGGCTTACGGCTTCGGCGCGGATCAACGGCCCCTGTCTGCTGTTTTTGATCATCGAATGATTTTCCTCCGCAGCCGGTTGAAGGACCTCAGGCGTTTGATCGGCGACAGCTTATCCCTTTTCCCGCAAATATCAAGGCAAGGCTTGACAGCAGCCGGATCCGGGCTGTACAAATTCAACGAATCGAATTGCTTGGCCATATCCATGGCATCGGCAAAGCGACTGTAAAACGTTTTGGCCTTTGCCGGATATGACGAAACATGCCGAGAAAGGAGTCGAGGCCGGGCAGCCCCAGCCGATCGAGGCCGATGAGAACCCTTACCACGATGTTGCTGCTGTTTCTTGCCGGTTTCTGCTGGAACTGCGCTTCGACGACCACCAACCATCGAGCGCCGGCCGACATTGACTCCAATGTCAGGACGGGTATGACCGAAGATGCCGTGCTTGATCTGCTGGGCGAGCCCGCCCTTGTCGACCCTTACCAGGCGGGAAAATACATTTTTTTATATCCGACAAAGGACGGGACCGACTGTGTCGGCGATCCGGCCGGATGTGCACAGGTGGTCTTCAAAGAAGGCCGGGTGGTTGCGGTTTGGCATCATGGGGTGCCGAAAGCCGAGAAACCGGCCGGCGCTTTCCCACCCAGGGCAGCCCCGCCGTCTGTCACAGCAGAACCGCAGCCGCAACCCTCCCCCGTTGAGACGCCGTCGATTCCTGCCCCTGATGACGACGCCCGACGGGCAGGTGATGACACCCGGCGGCCCGATGCGGACACCCGGCGGGAGATCGAACGACTGGAACGGCAGGTGAGGCAGATCCCGGCAGCAAGGACCATGGACAACCTGCGGATCTACCGCTACCTGCTCAAGCTCGATCCGGACAACCCCCGCTACCAGCAGAAGGTCGCCCGCTACGAGGCGCAGTATCAGAGAGAAGAAGACCAGCGGGAGCTCTTTCGCCGGGAGCGCGAGGAGCGACGCAAGCGGCAGAACGAGATCCTTCGCAGCTTTGAAGGCAACGACCATGTCCGGATTGCGGTGGAAAACCAGGGAAACGGACGCTACTATGTCTGGATTCAATACAATGGAACGGATCCGATCGATATTCTGCCCGAGCATTTCACGCTTGTATGTGAAGACAACCGCAGCTACGGGTGCTACCGCTGCAGGGATCTGGAAGTCCGGATCGCCCCCGGGGAAAGCGCCGAGGGGCCGTTGACCTTCGACACTTACGCAGAACCCAGGGAACTGGTCTTTTCCCATCCCGCCGCAGGCACCGTTCGCCGCGTTTTCCCCGACTGACAAAAAGGTTGCATGACCGAATCCGGCATGGTAATAGGCTTACTTCGTCCGCCCCTGGGCGAAGGATGCAGGCCAGTAGCTCTAACGGTAGAGCACCGGACTCCAAATCCGGGTGTTGGGGGTTCGAATCCCTCCTGGCCTGCCATCTTTTTCCGCTTCCGAGTTCCTTCTGCCCTTCTCAGCGCCCCTTCGCCTCTGCGCGAGAAAGTTTCGGCGTACGTTCTTTGGCCGGGTTCCTCCCGGTGCTGCCCAGATAAATGGCGGTCAGGGTCACGGCCACACCGACGACGTTGATCAGACCCGCCGGCCGGTGAAAGAACACCACGTCCCAGACAAACGCCAGCAATGGCTGAAGCAGCAGCAGGAGGCCGGCCAGGGAAGCCCGGAGCCTCGGAAGCGCGGTGGCGATCACGACCCAGCCAAGGACCTGACTGAAAATTCCGAGGGCCAGCAGGGAAAAAAGGGTCTTTGCGTTGCCGATGGCAAAGGAGCGGCCTTCGGCCCAGCCGGCTGCGGCCAGGCAAAGGGCTGTCACCAGGGAAACGAACGCCAGGGTGGCCATCGGAGACAAGGCCTGCTCCTTGGATTGAAGCGCCCTCAGACTCAAAGTGTAAGCGGAATAGAATCCGGCGGCACAGACCCCAAAAAAAACGCCGGTTTTATAAGTTTCGGTAAGGGTGCGCCACTCGATGCCGAAGATGAGAAACAGCCCGGCCACAGCCAGGGGGGCCGCGGCCAGCAGTCGCAGGGTAACGACCTCCTTGAGAAACAGGACGCCGACGGCGCCGAGAAAAAAGACCTGGAAGTTGGCCAGGATCGTTGCCACCCCGGGGCCGACAAAGTGAATGCTGCGATGCCAGACATACAGGTCCAGGGCGAAGAAAATGCCGCAAAAGATCGTCAGTCCAAAAACCGCCGGGCCGTTCCACAGCCGCTGCCCCCGCAAGATGGCCAGCAGCAGGAGCAAAAGCCCGCCGATGAGCACCCGATAAAAGCCGGAAATCGTCGGGCTGACATCGGCCAGCTTTACGAAAACGCCGGAAAAACTGATCAGGGTGGCACCGAAGATCATCAGAACCGGAGCGGCTGCCGCAGACCGGGCCCACGTAAAAAGCGATTGCAATGACATGGCAGGGGTTTCGTGTCTCGTGTTGGGTGGTTAGTATTTATAGGGATTGTCGCATTTCCGATCCGTATGCCGCGAAATGGATAATTTGCTGCCGGTATACGAACTCGCACCAAAGGATACCTAACATCAGCGCAGGCCAAAATATCTTCAAAATCAATGAGGTGATTGAATGGCAGCGGCAATCAAGGATCGCACAGCGGGCGCTGATGTAAGGTATCCTAAGGCGCTCAGACAGCGTATACCGCCATCAAATCACCCTTTTCGCTCCACTGGAGACGAAACCGGAAAGTTGATGAAATCGACATCCGTCTCTTAGCATACCTCATAGAGCGCTTGTCAAAATAATGTTCCTATAATCCAAACACGAAAAAACAAAGACGAAACACAGAACGAGGAACACCGACCGCGAAAACCGAAAGGAGTAGTTATGCTGGCCTATTTTGTCCACGATGAGAAAAAAAATGACGACGTAATCGTGATCCCCGACATGCACTGCAGTGTGAACGTCGATGCCGAACGCTTCGAAACGTTCATCTCCGCAAAACCCAATTTTGCCGAATGGTCCGGAGACGCCTGCAGTTTGCCGCCGGAAAATTTCGGAACGGTGGTCGCCACCCGGGACGAGTTCGGAGACATTTGCGTGCTCGACGACGATCTGTGGCGGAATCGAGTCGACTGCTACTCGGGCGGGGGTATCCAGTGCTGATAAAATCGCTGCCGCGATTTTATAAAAGTTTCGCGTATCGCGAAATTATAGGGCAGACGCCTTTGCGGACGCACTGTAAACGAGACCGTGCAGATGACTCGGCCCCTCTTGCAACCTGAACCAGTATCGGAGAAAACCGGCATGAGCATCGACATCTACCGGCGATTGGCGCATCATCTCGACGATTTGCCCGGCGGATTTCCCCCCACCGATTCGGGGGTGGAACTGCGGATTTTGCGGCGGCTTTTTTCCGTCGATGAAGCTGCTTTGGCCCCTTATTTGACCCTGATTCCGGAGACTTCGGAAATAGTGGCCCGCCGGTCTGGTCTCGACGCGGACACGGTCGGATTCCGCCTTGAAGAGATGGCCCGCAAGGGGCTGATCTTTCGGATCGTTTCCCCCGTGGGGCAGCGGCGCTACATGGCCGCCCAGTTCGTCGTCGGAATCTGGGAATTTCATCTCAACGACCTGAATCCGGAATTCGTGCGGGACATGCACGAATACATTCCCCACCTGCTTCCGGAGGCCTGGAAGGTTCCGCAGCTTCGGACCATTCCGGTGGGCCGAAGCATTACCGCAGATCTTCATGTCATGCCTTACGAAAAGGCAGAGGAACTGGTTCGGCGGCATCGGAAAGCAGCTGTAGCCCCCTGTATCTGCCGCAGGGAAATGGCTGTTGCCGGAAAGCCTTGCGACAAACCGGAAGAAACCTGCGTGACCTTCGGAACGGCAGCCGATTACTACCTGGAAAACGGACTCGGCCGTCCCGTAGACGCCCGGGAGATCATCGATATCCTTCAGATGGCGGAAGAATCCGGCCTCGTTCTTCAGCCCAGCAACGCCCAGCGAGCGGCGAACATCTGCATGTGCTGCGGCTGCTGCTGTGCCGTGCTTCGCAATTTGAAGACCCTTCCGCGGCCGGTCGACTATGTCGTCAGCGCCTTTACCGCCGCCGCTGAAGCCGACCTCTGCCAGGGCTGTGAAGTGTGCGTGGATCGATGCCAGATGGATGCGATCCGGATGGAAGAGGATCGGCCCGTCATCGATGAAGACCGGTGCATCGGCTGCGGCTTGTGTGTTACCACCTGTCCTTCCGGGGCCCTGTCGCTGGTTCGGAAACCCGACCCGGAGCAGCCGGAAGTCCCGAAGGACATGGTTCGTTCGGCGCTGAAGCTCGCCAGGGCCCGGGGAAAGCTGGGACTTTCCGAGTTGGTCGTGATGCAGGCAAAATCGAAATTCGACCGGTTCCTTGCGCTGAAAAGACAATCTTGATGAAATCGTAAAAAGTCCCCGAAGCGTCATGCCGGACCCCGGATCAGGTCCGGGGCAGGCTTTTTTGATCCGGCATCCAGATGTGCTTGAAATCACTGGATTCCGGATCTCGCTCCGCTCGTCCGGAATGACGAAAAGATGCCAATTCGGACTTTTAACGAAGTCGTCAATCTTGAACCGCCGGACCTGAGTGGTTATAGGGATTGTCATAATTTCACCGCCCGCTTTGCTCGAGGCGCCGAGTTTGCAGAGAAAAGCATAGGGAAAGGTTTTTTTTATGAGCAACCAGGTTCTGGAATGGCTGGAAAGGTCGGTTTACGGAGCGTCGGTCCAGCAGTGGCTGATCGCCGCGGCGTTGACGGCGGTCGTTTTTTTTACGGCGATCGTGGCAAAACGGCTGCTGATCCGAAAATTACAAGGCGGCGCCGAAAAAAGAGGCGGAGAATGGGAAGACCTCGTATCTCGTTTGTTTGGACGGATCAAGCGCTTATTTCTGCTGGCCGTCGCCCTCTATATCGGATCGTTGGCGATTGATTTGCCGCCGGCGTTTACCGGACTGCTGTCCAAGGTGGTAGGCATCATCGTTTTGATCCAGATCGGGCTGCTGGGATCGGAGGGCATCGGTTTCTGGCTGAACCGGTACCGCACCCGGAAGATCGACACCGATGCCGGTGCAGTGACCACTTTCGCCGCAGTCGCTTTCATCGGACAGGTCCTGCTTTGGGGCTTTGTCCTTCTGGTGGCCCTGGACAACATGGGCGTCGATGTCACTGCGCTGGTCGCCGGCCTCGGGGTCGGCGGCATTGCCGTTGCCCTGGCGCTCCAGAATGTTCTCGGCGACCTGTTCGCTTCGTTTTCCATCGTCTTGGACAAGCCCTTTGTCATCGGCGATTTCATCATCGTGGGCGACCTCATGGGGACGGTGGAGCACGTGGGGCTCAAGACGACCCGCATCCGGAGCCTTTCCGGCGAGCAGCTCGTTTTTTCCAACACCGATCTTCTCAAGAGCCGGATCCGCAATTACAAGCGGATGTACGAGCGCCGCGTGGTGTTCACCCTGGGCGTCGTCTACCAGACGCCGTATGATCAGCTTGAAAAAATTCCCCGGATGATTCGCCAGATCATCGAAGGACGCGAGATGGTGCGCTTCGATCGTGCCCATTTCAGGGATTACGGCGCCCATTCGCTCAACTTTGAAGTCGTCTACTGGGTCCTGAGCCCGGACTATAATATTTACATGGACATCCAACAGACCATCAATCTGCAGATCTACCAGCGCTTCGAAGAAGAAGGAATCGAATTCGCCTATCCGACGCAGACCTTGTATCTCCGGAAAGAGCCGGACGATGCCGACAAGGCATAGGCTCTGGACGGACGCGGTTTTGACAAGGCCGGCGAGCCAGGCGCTGAGAAACGCCGTCCTGTTTTGCCTGCTGGCGGCCGGCTTGGTGGTTGTCCTGTGTTTTCGATCGACGCCGGCGTGGGCCGAACCGGTCCGGCAGGAATTTAAAGACTGGTTGGCGATCATCGAAGAAAGCGAAGAGGCGTACTGCCGCCCCCAAGGATTCCTGTATTCAAATCGCAAGGTCCCGGATTTCCAGGTCCGGGTGATTCGCAGAGGACAGGCTTCAGGCTGCCGAATCACCCTGTTCTCCGCGTTTCAGTTCGTGGACTTGAACCGCGAGATGAGGGTGCGGGTCGATGGAAACCCCGGAATTCGGCTGGACGGGATAATTTCAAGAGAGGAAGTAAAAACGATTCAAATATACACGGTGACCGAGGATGCGGCCGTAAAAAGACTTCTCCGCAGGATGAGGGCCGGTGCCTGGATCCGCTTCGACTACACAGACCTGATGGGGCAGCAGTCCTCCACGGCGTTTTCCCTGATGGGTGTGTCCGCGGCCCTGGATGCCGTCGGCTGCGGCAAAGCAGGCCGGTAGTCCCAACCAGCCGATGCCGGGTGAAGTTTCATATGAGCCCTGCCGCTGGCGCGGCGTTCAAGGTTCAGAGTTAAAGGTTCAAGGTTTGCCGGAAGGAGTTCTATAGGAGTTTTTTGGGCTTAGCCGCCAGTTTGATCCATACTGAAGCTCCCCCCGAAGCCTCTGCCGATGTAGTGAACGGCCTCCGCGTGCCGCGGCGAAGTTGCGGAGCAACGAAGACTGGTGCCGTTCACGTCGGTACGACACGCAGGTCGTGCCCTACAAAAACCCCGCGAGTGAAGTTGCTCATAAGCCCCGCCGCTGATCTCATGGCGATCAGTTTGATCAAGGGTGAAACTATTTTATATTATATTTTGACATTTTCATTGTTACTTTTCTTTGCTCGCCCAAAGAAAAGTAACCAAAAGAAAAGGCGCCCTGCGCCCCGCTTCTTCCTGCGCTTCTCGAAACGGGCGGGCCCTTCAAGAACTCGGCCCCCAAAAAACGGGGGCCTCAAACAGCTTGAAGGGCTGATCCGCCCGTTTCTGCGATGCTCGGCGCGGGACGATGGGCTTCCCCGAGGGTATTCAATGGCCGATCTTCTGGGGTAGTTTCATACGAGCGCCGCCTCTGGCCGGCTGCGCCGACCAGTTTGATCAAGGGGGAAGCTATGCCATTTTGGCCAAGTTTCACATAAGCGCCACCGCTGGCCGGCCGCGCCGACCAGATTGATCAAGAATGAAACTATGCCATTTTGGCCTAGGTTCATACGAGCTTCACAGCCCCACAGATGCCTATCCGAGTCCCGTATGCGGTTGAATGCCCTCCAGATGGCTTACGTCTCCCCAGGTTTCGATCACCCACCGGTGGGAACGATAAAAGCTGCCGAGGACAAGACGGTTCAAACCGGCGTTGGGAATGACGAAGCAGCGGGGCCGGTCCAGCGGCATCCGGGCGATGTACCGAAAAAGGCTGTCCAAAACGCCGCCGTGGACCACCAGGGCGGCGGTGCCGGTATGTTCGGCGATGAATTCCTCTAAAAACGATATGTTGCGAAGGTAGTGCTGCCGCAGGCTTTCCCCGTTCGGAGGGGCGTAGTTCGGATCGTCTGCATAGAGGCGCTCGAAAACTTCCGGATGACCGGCCCGGATTTCTTCGCCGGTCAACCCTTCCAGGACGCCGAAATTGCGCTCCCGAAGCCGCTGGTCGGTATGAAGCTCATGACCGGTAGAATCGGCGATGATCGTCGCCGTCTCAACGGCCCGGCCCAGATCGCTGCAAATCATGGTGTCGATGGGCATTTGCTTCAGACGTGCGGCCAAAGCCCGGGCCTGGCGGCGGCCGGTTGTGCTCAGCGGGCTGTCGCCGTGACCCTGAAAGCGGTTCTCCAGGTTCCAGATCGTCTCTCCGTGCCGGATGACCAGCAGGGTGGTTTGTTCGGTGTCGGCCATGGCTCCTTGTTCCCTTCAACTAAAAAATCTGGAGGTCTGCGCGTCAGCGCCTTACAAATAAAAAACGACGGTCCGGATGTTTTCCCGGACCGTCGTTTTTAATTTGTTTTTGGTCGGGGCGAGAGGATTTGAACCTCCGACCCCTTGAACCCCATTCAAGTGCGCTTCCAGACTGCGCTACGCCCCGACACGGACTTGACCATGTATACCTACGCATGGACCTTGTCAAGATATAACTCGATCCTGGATCCCGGATGCTGGCCCCTGGATGCGCTTTTCGCTTTCCACTTTTTAGGTTTTTTCCAGAATCCAGGATCCAGCATCGAGGATCCGCTTTTTCTGTGGCAGTCCGTCTACACCTGTGGCACAATACGCTGCCATGGCGGATCGTTCTCTCCTCAAACCCAAACGCCTGAAGCCGGGGGACCGGATCGGGGTGGTGGCGGCTTCTTCTCCCTTTGACCGGCAAACCTTCGAGCAGGGGATTGCCCGGATCGAAGCGATGGGGTTTTCCACGGTCCTTGCCGATGGACTCTACGACCAAGACGGCTATCTGGCCGGCACCGATGAGCGTCGGGCTGACCAGCTTCACCGGCTTTTCGAGGATCCGGCCGTGGACGGTATCGTTTGCGCCAGGGGAGGCTACGGCTCTCTGCGGCTTCTTGCCCTGCTTGACTTTGGCATCATTAGAAGAAACCCGAAGGCATTTGTCGGCTTTTCCGATGCATCCGTCCTTCTGGCCAATTTTTATCAGCGCAGCGGCCTGGCCTGTTTTCACGGCCCGATGGTGACGGCGCTGGCAACGGCGGAAGCCGAAACCGTCTCGGCGCTTTTTTCGGCGCTGACCGGGGGAGCCAGGATCCGGCGCCGCAGCCAGGACGGAGAGACGATCCGGCCCGGAACCGCCGTCGGGCCGGTTTGCGGTGGAAACCTGACCGTTCTTTGCCACATGCTTGGAACGCCGTTTGCTCCGAATTTTGCCGGCCATATTCTGTTTCTCGAGGACATCGGCGAGGCCCCCTACCGGATTGACCGAATGCTGACCCAGATGAGGCTGGCCGGCGTTCTTCGAGGTGTCAGGGCGGTGGTACTCGGAAATTTCAAAGACTGCGGCAAGCCCGCCGACATCGGCCGGATCGTAAAACAGGCTTTTTCAGAAGAGAAAATACCGATTTTGTCCGGCGTCGCCGCGGGTCACGGAGAGCGCAATCTGACCCTTCCCATCGGCCCGACGGCGAAACTGGATGCCGACAAAGGGCTGCTGGAGTACCAGGAAGCGGCGACGGAAGAATGATGAAATCGTAAAAAGTCCCCGAAACCTTCGTCGGGTTTTATGCGGTTTTCATAAGTAATAGAAAACACTGGATTCCCGCTTTCGCGGGAATGACGGAAGAAGGAATATTCGGCCTTTTTACGAGACCATCAAGAATGAACCCTGAACCTCCGAACCTCCGAACCTCCGAACCTCTGAACCCTGGACCTGGAACCTGATGAACACAAATGATTTTACGACTGTTGACCGGCTGATGCGCGAGGGGCTCGCCGGGGGGGTTTTCCCCGGCGCCGTTGTCCTGGTGCTGAAAGACGGGCGGCAGCTCTTCCACGAACCTTACGGCAAAGCGGATATTGCCGCAGGAGATCCGGTGACCGAAGATACGCTTTTTGATCTGGCATCGCTGACCAAGCCGTTGGCCACGACCCTGTGCACGATGATGCTGATCGAAGACGGCCGGATTCGGCTCGAAGATCGCCTGGGGGATTGGATTCCGGCCTTTTCCGATACCGACAAGGCGGCGATCACCATCGAACACCTTCTTCGCCACACCTCCGGACTTCCGGAGTACCGGCCCTACTTCGAGGAACTGGTCAGCCGACCTTTACGCGCGCGGGCGGCCCATTTGCAGAAAATGCTGCTCAACGAGGAGCGGATCACCGCCGCCGGAAAGAAGACCCGCTACAGCGATATCGGTTTTCTGGTCCTGCAGCAGGTCCTCGAAAATGCCGCCGGTCGAGGCCTTTCCGAACTTTGCCGGGAAAAGATCTTTTTGCCGCTGGAGCTCGGCAGTCTGCATTTTCCGAAATTGGCGCCGCCATTTGATATCGGCCGCTACGCCGCCACCGAGAAGTGTCCCTGGCGAAAGCGGGTACTGCGAGGCGAGGTCCACGATGAAAACGCCTGGGCTCTGGGCGGGGTTGCCGGCCATGCCGGCCTGTTTGGTTCCGCCGCCGATGTGGGATGGCTGGCACAGATCCTCCTGGATCGATGGAATGGCGATGCCGCCAAAGGACCGTTTTCCTCCAAAACGGTGCGGCATTTTTTCAGTCACCGGTGCAAAGATGAACGAGCGCTGGGGTTTGACATCCCCGAACCGGTGAAGGCAAGCTGCGGGGAGCAATTTTCGAAAAGTGCTGTCGGACACCTGGGTTTTACCGGGACTTCGTTCTGGATCGACCTGGAATCGTCGCTGATCGTGGTCTTGTTGACGAACCGGATTCATCCCTCCAGAGAAAACCAAAAAATCCGGGAGTTCCGGCCGAGGCTTCACGATGCCGTCTGCATGGCGGCCGATGTCGGGCGTTGATTCGGCCTCCCGCGCCGGCATCAGGGGACGGCATCCCTTGATCAAACTGGCCGGTTGAGATCAAAAGATTCGTATAAATCTCCCGCCGGAGAATCTTGAATCTTGAATCTGGAATTTTGAATCACGCCGCGGTCAGCGGCGGGGCTCATACAAAATCGGCGAGATACATTATTTTTTCTTGTAATTGCAGCGCATTTTTATTAAAAGCCCTCAATTTATAGGGATTGTCATATGTTCGTTCTATCGAAACGTTATTTTGACAAGCGCTCTAAGAAAGGGCGTGTCAGGCAGCAGCAAACCCCGGAGCTTAGAAAGCGAAACGAGGCGATATGAACCTGATTACCGACACGGTGTTGGGATGGTTTTCTTCGGATTTGGCGATTGATCTGGGCACCGCAAATACCTTGGTCTACGTAAAGGGCAAGGGGATTGTGCTCAGCGAACCTTCCGTGGTGGCGGTGCGCACCGACGATCGGATGAAGAACCGCGTGCTTGCCGTAGGGCTCGAGGCCAAAAACATGCTCGGCCGGACCCCGGGCAACATTGTGGCGATCCGACCCATGCGAGACGGCGTGATTGCAGACTTCGAGGTGACCGAAGCAATGCTGCGACACTTTATCCAGAAAGTTCACAACCGTCGGTCCTTTGTCCGCCCCCGAATCGTCATCGCAGTTCCTTCCGGGATTACGCAGGTGGAAAAGCGCGCCGTGCGGGAATCGGCCGAGTCGGCCGGTGCGCGTGAAGTTTTCTTGATCGAGGAGCCGATGGCCGCCGCCATCGGCGCCGGACTGCCGATTACCGAGCCGACCTGCAACATGGTCATCGACATCGGCGGCGGAACGACCGAGGTGGCAGTCATCTCCCTGGCCGGTATCGTCTACAGCCGCTCAATGCGGGTGGCCGGAGACAAGATGGACCAGGCGATCATTCAGTACATCAAACGCAAATACAACCTGCTCATCGGGGAGCGTACGGCGGAAATCATCAAGACCACCATTGGAAACGCCTACCCCGATCCCCAGCACCTGGAAACCATCGAGGTCAAAGGAAGAGACCTGGTCTCGGGGATACCGAAGATTCTTGCCATCGACTCTGAGGAGATTCGGGTGGCCATCTCCGAGCAGATCGATGCGATCGTGGAGACGGCCAAGATTGCCCTGGAGCAGACGCCGCCCGAACTGGCTGCAGACATCGTAGACCGGGGCATCGTCTTGACAGGCGGAGGCGCATTGCTCAAAAACCTGGACAAGCTGCTGCGGGAGGAGAGCGGGTTGCCGATCACGGTGACCGAAGATCCGTTGACCACGGTCGTGTTAGGCTGTGGCAAGGCGCTCGACAGCATCGAAATCCTCAAACAGGTCGTGATCTCCTAATTCGATGTTTTCCAAAAAAACGGTGATGATCGTCGGCGTCATTTTGCTGATCGCCGTCAACATCATCATTCTCTCGGTTACCAGCACCCGCTATCCCTCTTTTGGGCCCGGGCGGATCGCCATCGCCCTGACCGCGCCTTTCCAGACTGCAGTTGTCGGCACCGCCCGTTTTTTCAGCGATATCTGGCAGCGATACTTCATGCTCGTCGGCGTTGCCCGGGAAAACGAAAAATTAGAGCATGCGCTGCGCAGAAGCCGGGAAGAGAACCACCGGCTTGAGGAGGTGGCCCTTTCCAACCAGCGGCTGAGGCAGCTGCTCGAGTTCCAGCAAAAGACCGCTCGCCGTGTAGTCGCCGCCGAAGTCATCGGCAAGGATCCCTCCCCCTGGTTCAAAACCATCATCATCGACAAGGGGCTTGAAGACGGGCTGACCAAAAGCCTGCCGGTCGTTGTCCCCGAGGGGGTTGTCGGGCAAGTGATCGAGTTGGCGGGAAACTATTCGAAGGTGCTGCTGGTCATCGACCAGAACAGCGCCGTCGACGCCCTTGTGCAGAGAACCAGGGCGCGCGGTATCGTGGCCGGAGCCATCGACAGCGGGTTCCTTTTCAAGTACGTGCTGCGCAAGCACGACGTCCAGGTTGGAGATGCGGTCGTGACTTCCGGGCTTGACGGGGTTTTTCCAAAAGGGCTGAGGGTGGGGGAGGTTTCCGGGGTGGTCAAACGGACCGCCGGAATTTTTCAGGAAGTGACGGTCATGCCGTATGCCGATTTTGAAACCCTCGAGGAGGTGTTGGTGATTTTGAATCCACCGACGCATCCGCAAACCGAGGTTCCATGACTTATCTCTTTTACGCGCTGGTCTGTCTGAGCCTGGTGGTGCTGGAAACCACGATCATAGCAGACATCGCGGTCTTCGACGACCTCTACGATCTGCTCGTCACCTTTGTTGCCTATCTCGGCCTTTATCGGTCGATCAAAGAGAGCATTCCGGTGATTATCTGCGTAGGCTTTGTCATGGACAACCTGTCCGGCGCCCCATTCGGACTTTACCTGACCGCGTATCTTTGGATATTTGCCGGCATCAGGTTCGGGATGCGCTACCTTCAGGTCCGCACCAGCGCGCTGGTGATGTTTGTCGTGCCGATCGCCGTTTTCATTGAACAGATCCTTTTCGCAGCGGTGCTTTTCATGCAGACACCAAGCGGGATTTTGGCCCCCCTGTTTTCCAAGCGGCTTGGGGGGCAACTGTTTTGGGCGCTGCTGACCGGCCCCTTTTTCCTCATGTTCTATGAAGTCTTTGACAGTCGGATCGAAAAGTGGGCTGCCGATCGCAAGGCAGAAAGAAACGGATTATGACCGATTATCTTAAAATTGCCGATCCGGAATGGTTCAAGCAGCGGGTGACCGGGATCGTGTTTTGTGTGTTTGCAGCCTTTGCGCTGCTGGCGGTTCGATTGTTTCATTTGCAGGTGATCGGGGGGGAAGAGTACCGCAGACTGTCGGCCAGCAACTGTATTCGGCTTGAAAGCATCGATGCACCCCGCGGACTGATATTCGACCGCACAGGGGACATGATGGTCGACAACCGCCCCGCATTCGATGTGAGCATCATACCGCGGGATGCCAGGCCCGTGGAAGAAACCGTCGGAAATCTCGCCGGTTTGCTCCATTTCACGGCTGAAGAACTCATGGAGAAAATACGGGAAAAACGCCGACTCGCCTCTTACAAGCCGGTGCTGCTCCGAAAGGACATCGGCCGCAACACCCTGGCGGCCATCGAAGTCCAGCGGTATGATCTTCCAGGGGTCGTGATCAATGTAACCCCGCGCCGTCATTACCTTTATGATCAGAGCGCCGCCCACGTGCTCGGCTATCTCGGAGAGATCAGCAACGAGGAGCTTTCCTGCGGCAAGTTTCCCGACTGTCGGCCGGGCGATTTCGTCGGCAAATTCGGCGTGGAGAAGACTTTCGAGTCTGTCTTGAGAGGAGAACGCGGCGGGAGGCAGGTAGAGGTCAATGCCAAGGGGCAGGTGGTTCGCGTACTGCAGACGGTCGATGCCCGGCCCGGTCACAACGTGTACCTGACCATAGACCGGGGCCTGCAGCAAAAGGCCGAAGAGATGCTTCGAGGCGCTGCAGGCGCCGTCGTGGCCATGGACCCGGGCACCGGAGAAATTCTCGCCATGGTCAGCAGCCCTTCTTTTGATCAGAATGCCTTTGTCAGCGGGATGACATACGACCAATGGGAGGCGTTGATTTCCAACCCGAATCGTCCCATGGAAAACAAGGCCGTTCAGGGAGAGTATCCGCCGGCATCCACCTACAAGATCGTCACCGCGATTGCTGGCCTCGAAGAAGGGGTGATCGACGAAAAGACGACCTTCTACTGCCCCGGCTTTCATCGGTTCGGCAATCGGGTCTATCGATGCTGGAAAAAAGGCGGGCACGGTTCTGTTGAGGTGGTCCGTGCCCTGGCCGAGTCCTGCGACGTTTTCTTCTACCAGGTCGGCCAGAGAGTGGGGGTTGATCGATTGGCCCAATACGCCACGGCGTTGGGGCTGGGCAGCCCCACCGGCGTGGCCTTGGATCATGAGGCAGACGGACTGGTGCCAACTTCGGCATGGAAGCGAAAAAAGACCGGCATTCCTTGGCAGGGCGGGGAGAACCTGTCCATTGCGATCGGCCAGGGGTACAATCTTGTTACCCCGATTCAGATGCTGGGGCTGTTTGCAGCTATCGGAAACGGCGGCATCCAATACCGCCCCCAGATTCTCAAGAGGATCGAAAACACACAGGGGGAAGTGGTTCGGAGCGAATCCCCCACCGAAGCGGCACGGATCGAATTTTCGGGAAAAACCATGGAGCTGGTTCGCAGAGGCCTCTGGGAAGCGGTCAACACCGTTGGCGGGACTGCTTTTCGGTCTCGGTGGAGTGCCGTCGATATCAGCGGCAAGACCGGGACAGCCCAGGTGGTGGGTCGAAAGGAAGAAGAGACTGCCGACGACCAGGAAGAAGTGGCCCACTACCACAAGGACCACGCATGGTTTGTGGCTTATGCCCCGAGCGAAGAACCAAAGATCGCCGTGGCCGTTATCGTAGAGCATGGTGAACACGGCTCGAGCACTGCAGCGCCCATTGCCCGTGCGATGATCGAGACGTACCTGGGAGGAAAGTCGGGGGGGCAGAAGCTGGCGAAGAGGGAGTGAAGGAAGGCCATGGGGCAATGGGACAGAAGAAGAACAAAAAGGCGCTTTTTCCCTATGCGCTATGCCCTATGCTCCCCATGCCTCCCAATCGCATTCAGCTTGCTGATGACCAATGACCAATGGCCAATGACGGGTAGCTGACAATGTTCGACCGAAGACTCGTACAATATTTTGACTGGGGAATGCTGGCGCTTACCCTCGTGCTGGGTGCCATCGGTGTGCTCACCCTCTACAGTGCGGTGGTCTCCGGCAGCGAGACCCCGCAGCGAGTTCTTTATATCAAACAGATGCTCTGGTTTGGATTCGGCCTGATGGCCATGGTCGCCTGCTTCCTGTTTAACTACAAGACGTTGGATCGATGGGCCTCCGTCATCTACGCGGCTTGTATCTTGATGCTCGTTGCGGTGCTTTTTTTCGGAAAATATGTGGGCGGCTCCCGGCGGTGGCTCGATTTCGGTTTCGTATCGCTGCAGCCCTCGGAATTGATCAAACTGGGGCTGATCATTTCCCTTGCGCGATATTATTCCCGCATGGCTACACCGAAGGGGTTTACGCTCCGGCAGTTGGTCATCCCGATCGTTCTGACGCTGCTGCCCTTTGCGCTGATCGTTCGCCAGCCGGATCTTGGAACGGCGATGCTCTTTTTGCTGATCGCAGGCTCGATGACCGTGTACATGAAGATCGAGCGAAGATCGATGATCACGTTGGTGACCGCGGGGGCCATTGCCGTTCCCCTGGTCTGGTTTTTTTTAAAAGGGTACCAAAAACGGAGGATTCTCACCTTTCTCAACCCGGACCGGGATCCACTGGGTGCCGGCTACCATATCATCCAGTCGAAAATTGCCATCGGATCCGGCGCCATCAGCGGAAAGGGCTTTTTAAAAGGGTCCCAGAACACTCTCGAATTTCTGCCGGAGCAGCACACTGACTTCATCTTTTCTGTTTTGGCCGAGGAATGGGGGTTTATGGGCTCCATGGTGATGTTGCTGCTGTTTTTGTTGTTGATCGTCTGGGGACTGAACATCGCCGCCAGCAGCCGCGACCCATTTGGTACGGTGCTGGCCGTCGGGGTGACCTTCATGATCTTCTGGCAGGTGTTCATCAACATCGGAATGGTGATGGGCCTGATGCCGGTGGTGGGGGTCCCGCTGCCGTTGATCAGCTATGGAGGCTCCTCCATTGTCACGATCATGATGAGCATCGGATTGCTGATCAACGTGAGCATGAGGCGGTTTCTTTTTGAATAACCGCGCATGGCGCATAAGGCATAGCGCATAGGGCATAGGTGCATAGAGAAAAAACAAATAAACTTGAAAGCTTTTCTTTGTTTTTTACCCTCTGCCCTATGCTCCATGCCCTTTGCGAAATGAAGGAGGCATCATGAAAAAAAAGAATCGTTCCGAAGCGGTAAGTACCTTCATCGGATCGGATGCCAGGATAGAGGGGACCATTGCGTTCGACGGCACCATCCGGATAGACGGGAGGGCGACCGGAAGAATCTGCAGCGCCGGCGGGACCCTGATCGTGGGAGAGCAGGCAGTGGTCAATGCAGAAATCGAGGTCGATGCCGCGATTATCATGGGAGAGGTGAACGGAACCATCGAGGCCTCCGACCGTATCGAAGCGTATCCCCCCTGCCGAATGAGCGGAGATATCCAGGCACCGGTGATCTCCATCGAACCGGGCGTCGTCTTCAACGGCACCTGTGCCATGAAAGCGGCCAATGTGACCTCCTTCAGGCCCCAGGAGGGCGAGCGACAAAAAGACCTCTCGGAAGGAGAGTAGCCCCTTGCCGGCAGTTTTCAAAGCGAGTCGAACCGGGCGTTTTTTCCAGCACGCAAAGGGGAAATCAGTTCCGACGAATTTTTAATAAAATATATTTAAAACAATTGCTTATAATTTTTTCTCCGGGAATTTGAGAGTGAAGTATACGGTAAAAAACTGGCAAAAAACCTTTGACAATTTTTTTATGCTGAGGTATAGCTCCGCGGAGCTTCTCTTACGGGGTTTTTACAAGTTCCCACGAATATTCAATTAAATCGACAATCGCATCAAATCGGCAATGGAGGGGTACCCATGATCAACATCGACGGGTCCTTGTTCATTCAGATCGCCAATTTTTTGGTGTTGATCTGGATTCTGAACATCGTCGTGTATCGACCCATTCGGAAGATCCTGATCGAACGCAATGAAAGGATCGGCGGCCTGGAAAAAGGCATCGAAAATCGTCTTAAGGACGCCCAGGAAAAGGACGAGGAGTTTTCCCGCGGCATTCGGGAGGCCCGGGCCCAGGGTGTAAAGGAAAAAGATGCGCTTATAGAGGAGGCGGCCGCGGAAGAAAAGCAGATCATCGCCAAGATCAACAAAAAAGCCCAGGCCGACCTGGCCGCGGTGCGCTCCCAGATCGAGAAAGACATCGATGAGGTCCGGTCCGCTTTGCAGTCGCAGGTCGACGATTTCGCACGGGCAATTGGCCAGAAGATATTGGGGAGGACGGTTTCATGACGGGGGCAATAAGGGTGCGAAAGAGATTTTGGATCCTCGCTGCGGTGCTGGCGATTCTGGCTTTCTCAGCCGGGCCGGCGTTCTGTGCAGGCGGCGGACACGGCGAAGAAGGGACGAAAGGCTGGATCGCCACGGATACCTACCGGGTGATGAACTTTGGGGTACTGGCCGTGGCACTGGTGTTTTTGCTCCGAAAACCGGTCAAAAAGGCCCTCGGCGCCCGGATCGAAGGAATCCGGGAGCAGCTCCAGGAGCTCGAAGCCCGGAAAGGGGAGGCCGAAAAACAACTGGCCGAGTACAACGAGAAATTAGCCCGCCTCGATCAGGAGGCCGAGCAGATTGTCTCCAACTATATCGAACAGGGCAAAGAGGCAAAGGCCAGGATTATCGAAGAGGCCAAGGCTTCGGCGGAAAAGCTCGAGGAGCAGGCCAAACGTGCCATCGAACACGAGTTCAAGAAGGCCAAAGAGAAGCTCCAGGCCGAAGTAGCCGAGCAGTCGCTTGCCAAGGCAGAGGAGTTGATACAGGCCAGGATCACCGGTGATGACCAGGAAAAGCTGGTTGACGAATATCTAGAGAAGGTGGTGGCATAGTGAAAAACATGGCGATTGCAAGGCGTTATGCCAAGGCACTTCTTTTAATCGGCAAGGAAGACGGCAACGCCGAAACGTATCGAGAGGAGCTGGATGGATTTGTCGATCTTCTCGAAAAAGAGCCGAATCTGGAGCGAGCCGTATCCAATCCCCTCTATGAGTTGGACGGAAGGCGCAAGGTCCTGGACACTGTCGTCGAAAAGCTGAATCTTTCCGATGTCATGAAATCCTTCCTGCTGTTGCTTTTCGACAAGGGACGCATCGGGTTTCTGCCGTATGTCAACGAATTTTATCAGAAATTGGCCGATGAGCTCAAAGGGATCGCACGGGCCAATCTAATTTCGGCCACCAAGCTTTCCAGCGACACCATCGAGAAGATTCGAGGCGCCTTGTCCAAGAAAACCGGCAAGGAAATCATTCTTGAAGTCGAACAGGATTCTGATTTGATCGGCGGAATTGTAACCCGGATCGGAGATCTTGTTTTGGATGGGAGTATCCGGACCCAGTTGGTCAATATGAGAGAAACCTTAAAAAGGGGTGAGAGTGTCTGATGGAACTTAGAGCGGAAGAAATCAGCCAGATTATCAAAGAGCAGATCACGGACTACGACAAGAAGGTCGAGCTCAGCGAGACCGGCATCGTCTTGTCGGTGGGCGACGGCATCGCGAGGGTCTATGGCCTGGAAAAAGTCATGGCCCTGGAGCTGGTCGAGTTCCCCGGCGGCATTCTCGGCCTTGCCCTGAACCTGGAAGAGGACAATGTGGGCGTCGCCATTATGGGCGAGGACATCCACATCAAAGAGGGGGACATCGTCAAACGGACCGGCCGGATCGCTCAGGTTCCCGTGGGCGAGCCGGTTGTCGGCCGCGTGGTGTCGTCGGTGGGTGAGCCGCTGGACGGCAAAGGCCCCATCGATGCCAAAGAAACGCGGCGGGTGGAGATGGTGGCCCCGGGGGTTATCGCTCGAAAGAGCGTTCATGAACCCTGCTATACCGGCCTCAAGGCGATTGACGCCATGACCCCGGTCGGCAAGGGGCAGCGCGAGCTGATCATCGGCGACCGTCAGATCGGAAAGACCGCCGTGGCGGTGGATGCCATCCTGGCCCAGAAAGAAACCGACGTCTACTGCATCTACGTGGCATGCGGGCAGAAAAAATCGACCGTGGCCCAGGTGCATGCGGTGCTGGAAAAGAACGGCGCCATGGAATACACGACCATCATCGCAGCATGCGCCAGCGACCCGGCCACCCTCCAATACATCGGCCCCTATGCGGGGTGCGCCATGGGAGAATACTTCCGCGACAAGGGCCAGCACGCCCTGATCATCTACGATGACCTTTCAAAGCAAGCGGCCGCCTACCGTCAGGTCTCCCTGCTGCTCAGGCGGCCCCCGGGACGCGAGGCATACCCCGGCGATATTTTCTACAACCATTCTCGCCTTCTGGAGCGGGCCGCCAAGCTCAATGATGAATTGGGCGCCGGATCGCTGACCGCTCTTCCGATCATCGAAACCCAGGCAGGCGACGTTTCCGCCTACATTCCGACCAACGTGATTTCCATCACCGACGGGCAGATCTACTTGGAGCCGGGGCTGTTCTTTGCGGGCGTTCGGCCGGCCATCAACGTGGGGCTTTCGGTTTCCCGGGTCGGCGGTGCGGCCCAGGTCAAGGCCATGAAGCAGGTGGCCGGTACCCTTCGCCTCGATCTGGCACAGTACCGCGAACTGGAAGCCTTTGCGGCGTTCGGCAGCGATCTGGACAAGGCCACCCAGCGTCAGCTTACCCGGGGGGCCCGGCTTGTGGAGATCCTCAAGCAGCCCCAATACCAGCCGCTGCCCATGGAAAAACAGGTGACCATCCTATATGCCGGAACCCGGGGATACTTGGACAAATATCCGCTCGATGTCTTGGCCAAATACGAGGCCGGTCTTTATAGCTTCATCGAAAACAATCATCCTCAAGTCTTCTCGGATCTGAAGGAAAAACAAGCGATCGACGACGATCTGGACAGCAAGATGGCAGAAGCCCTGAAGGCGTATGACGAGGAGTTCAAAGATACGATCAAGTAGTTCGTTGTCGGTTGTTGGCGAGTTCGGTTCGAGGGATAACGGATAACGAATAAAAAGGATAGATAAGGATCGGTCTGTATGCCTAGCCTTAAAGATGTGGAAATGAAAATCTCTGCGGTCAAAAAGACCCGCCAGATCACCAAAGCCATGAACATGGTGGCCGCCTCAAGGCTTCGCGGCGCCCAGAGCAACATGGATGCTTTCCGCCCATATGCGGGAAAGTTCGGTGATGTACTGGGCAGTTTGGCGGAAAAAGCCGGAGAGGAGGCAAGCCCCCTGCTCATGCCTCGGGAGGAAGTCCGAAACGTTCATATCGTATTATTTACATCCGATCGGGGGCTTTGCGGCGGATTCAACACCAATCTTCAGAACAAGGCCAAGTCCCTGTGGCAGGAGCGGAAGCAAGCGGGACAGCAAAGCACAATGACCTGCTTCGGGAAAAAGGCCCGGACATGGGCCCGGAAATACAAGCTGCCGATATCAGAGGAGTACATCGGTGTCGTCGGCGGAAACTTCGAGTTCAATGTGGCTGCAAACGCCGGCAGGGTGCTGATCGACGGCTTTCTCGAAGGCACTTATGACGAAGTGCATCTGGTCTATTCGCAGTTTCTATCCATGGCCAAGCAGCAGCCCACCATTCAGCAACTGCTTCCGATTCCGCCCATTGCGGTCGAAGATAACGGCCAGGAAACCGCCGGTGAAGACGAACCCTATCTTGCAGAACACATCTGTGAGCCGTCCCCGGACGAGCTTCTCGACGAGATGCTTCCACGGAACATCTCTGTGCAGATCTACAATGCCTTGCTTGAAACCTCCACGGCCGAGCATGCAGCGCGAATGATGGCCATGGACAATGCCACAAAGGCTTGCAACGATATGCTGGAAAACCTGACGATGATTTACAACAAAGCGCGTCAGGCCGCGATCACCAGCGAATTGATGGACATCGTCGGCGGTGCGGAAGCCCTGAGGGGATAAGCACAAGGGCGAGTGAACATTTTGGGGAAGTTCACCTCAACATATCACGATTTTGGAGGTCTATAGATGGGTGAGAACATTGGAAAAATTGTGCAGGTGACGGGGCCTGTCGTCGACGTGGCGTTCGAGCAGGGCAAGCTGCCGGAGATCTTCACCGCGCTGCTGATCACCAATCCCACGATTAACGACGAAGAGGACAACCTTGTCGTGGAGGTGGCCCAGCACTTGGGAGACAACGTCGTGCGGACCATCGGTATGGACGTCACCGACGGATTGGTCCGGGGTCAGGCTGTGAAAGACACCGGCAATCAGATTATGATGCCGGTAGGGGAGGCCTCTCTCGGCCGAGTGCTCAACGTGGTGGGAAAACCCGTGGACGGCCTCGGTCCCGTCAGCCAGGAAAAGATGATGCCGATTCACCGCGAGGCGCCAAAGTTTACCGAGCAGGATGTTACGGTGAACGTTCTGGAGACCGGTGTCAAGGTGATCGATCTGCTGATTCCCTTTCCCCGCGGCGGTAAGATGGGCATGTTCGGCGGTGCCGGCGTCGGCAAAACCGTCATCATGATGGAGATGGTTCACAACATCGCCATGCAGCACGGCGGCATCTCCGTTTTCGCCGGCGTTGGCGAGCGCACCCGCGAGGGAAACGACCTGTACCACGAGATGAAGGATTCCGGGGTTTTGCCCAAGGCATCCCTCGTCTACGGCCAGATGACAGAGCCTCCGGGCGCCCGCGCTCGGGTTGCCCTTTCCGCCCTGACCGAAGCCGAATATTTCCGCGATGTGGAAGGTCAGGATGTGCTGATCTTCATCGACAATATTTTCCGGTTCACCCAGGCGGGCCAGGAAGTCTCGTCGACGCTGGGACGAATGCCATCGGCAGTGGGGTACCAGCCCACGCTTGCCGTCGACCTCGGCGAACTTCAGGAGCGGATTACGTCCACGGACAAAGGGTCGATTACCGCGGTGCAGTGCGTGTACGTGCCTGCAGACGACCTCACCGACCCGGCCCCGGCAACCACCTTTGCCCATCTGGACGGTACCGTGGTTCTCTCGCGGCAGATCGCCGAGCTCGGGATCTACCCGGCGGTGGATCCGCTCGATTCCACTTCCCGAATTCTCGATGCCGCCGTCATCGGCGAAGAGCATTATGCCACGGCGCGTTCTGTTCAGGTGATCCTCCAGAAATACAAGGAGCTTCAGGACATCATCGCGATTCTCGGCATGGAGGAGCTTTCCGACGAAGACAAAATCACCGTCGGAAGGGCCCGCAAGATCCAGCGATTTTTGTCCCAGCCTTTCCACGTCGCCGAAACCTTTACCGGCAAGGCCGGAAAGTACGTGAAGCTCGAGGATACCATCCGCGGCTTCAAGGAGATCGTCGAAGGCAAATATGACGATATCCCGGAGCAGGCCTTTTACATGAAGGGCGGCATTGAAGAGGTCGTGGAAGAAGCCAAGAAAATGAGCGAAGAAGGCGAATAGCCGAAGAGGTTGATTCATGGCAAAAAATATAAAGTTGGAAATCGTCACCCCCGACAAGGCGGTGGTCAGCGAAGAGGTCCAGATTGTCATGGCGCCCGGAGCCCTCGGCGAATTCGGCGTTCTTGTCGGCCATACCCCTTTTCTGACGACGCTCAAAGTTGGGATCGTGCGATATGTAGAG
The DNA here is from genome assembly GCA_021737185.1 of Desulfobacterales bacterium. Classification (GTDB taxonomy): domain Bacteria; phylum Desulfobacterota; class Desulfobacteria; order Desulfobacterales; family CAFBRK01; genus JAIPEL01. Next base: position 30,239 of record JAIPEL010000032.1, read on the forward strand.
GCTGACGGCCAGGAACGGCGCGTTTTTGTCAGCGGCGGATTCGCTGAAGCGCTGCCTGACAAGGTGACCATTTTGGCCGAATCGGCTGAACGGCGCCGGGACATCGACCTGGAACGGGCCAAGGCGGCCTTAGAGCGGGCCCAAAAGCGGTTGGCCGAAGAAGCACGGAAGGAGGAAGTCGATTACACCCGTGCCCGGGCGGCCCTGGAACGGGCGCTGCAGCGGCTCAGGATCGCCGAGACCCGGAGAAGAGAAGCCGCGTAGACGCCAGCTGTTTCGTACTGCTTTCCCCTTAGATCGTTTGAGCCGGTGGAAGATTGCCGGCTGATCCTAACCCGAGAAAAGGGTGGACCGAGATGATTGCCGGTCTGCCCTTTTTTCGTTCGGCGGGAGGTCCATCGATGAGTGTCCCTGTGCCCTCCTGCGGCGTTGTCATCCTCGCCGCGGGCCTGGGAAAAAGGATGAAATCGGACATGGCCAAGGTTCTTCACGAGATCGACGGTCGGGCCATGGTGGCTCATGTGGCCGAGGCGGCCCTTCAGGTGGCCGGCCAGGAGGTGGTCGTCGTCGTTGGGTACCAGGCTGACCGGGTCCGCAGCGCCGTGGCTGCATCGGTCGAGCGGCTGGTTCGATTTGCCTTGCAAAAAGAACAACTTGGAACCGGCCATGCGGTGTCTTGCGCGATGCCCTTTCTTGGAGAGAAGGTCGATCAAGTCGTGATTCTGTATGGGGATGTCCCTTTGCTCACGGCCCGCACCATCCGCCGGCTGGCCGAAGACCACAGCGCGGCGCAGCGGGAGCTGACTGTTTTGGGTGTGCAAATGAAAGATCCTACCGGCTATGGACGCATCCTCACAGACGAGGACGGCGGTTTGAAAGGCATCGTGGAGGAGGCAGACGCTTCGGCCGACCAGAAGCGGATCGATCAGATCAATACCGGAATTTACTGCGTTTCAAAGGAGTTTCTTGCCGAAACCCTGCCGCTGCTATCTGCCGAAAACGCCCAGGGAGAATATTATCTGACAGATATCGTGAAGATCGGCTATCGTCAGGGGCGCCGGATGGGGATGGTATTGTTGCCCGATGCAGATGAAGTGATCGGTGTGAACAGCGGAGAGGAACTGACTCGAGCCAGGCAGATCATGACGGTGCGGAGTCACCGGAATCCCACTTAAAATTTTTTCGGAATTATGTACCAGTTTAAGGCTGCAGTCAGGGCTGTGGGGGGATCTTCCCGGAAGCCGTGAAAAACTCGGAGCCAAGTGGCCGTAGAACCGAACAGGGACTTGATCTCGGAAAATAGGTTGCAGGCTGCCCGGCAACTATCCAAATTTGCAGGGCATCCATCGCTGTTCGGTTCAACGGCCACTAAACTCCTCAAACAGTTTCCCGTCCTCCGGGAAGATCCCCCCACAGCCCTCAGATAAACCTTATAATCGTGCATAGGCCCGAATTTTTTTTGATCACCTCATTTGGCGATGAAACCACTGTTAAAAAAGGTTGCAACACAGTTCGTCCGCAGGAGAAGGCAGAGACAAATTCCCTTGACTTTGCCATAGGTAAAAGATTACATTGAAAAAAACGAGTGTGAGGGGGTACGGTGGACAATAACGTCATCGTTCGACAATTCGAGGACATTGAACAAAAAGTAGAACGACTCATCGGGGTTTGCAGGCAGCTTGAGGCCACGAATTCAGAACTCTCGAATAAAATCGAGCAATTGGAAAAAGATTTGCAGGGCAAGATAGAGGAGGAGAAGCGCTACCAGGCGGAAAAAGATCTGATCCGCTCCAAAGTCGACAGCCTGCTGGCCAAGCTGGAGAATATTTCAGAAGGGTCATCAAATGATCAATGATGGCTGAATCGGGGAAAGGCAAAACCGAACTGTCTTTGGAACAATATGTCACCATCGAGGTTTTTGGACAGCCTTTCACCTTTAAATCCGATGCCGATGCATCAACGGCAAAGGCGGTGGCGGATTTTTTGGTAAACGAAGTCGACCGGGTCGAATCAGAGCTGTCAGAGCAAACCCCCCATGTGACGCGCCAAGCGATCCTGGTCATGACGGCACTGAACATCGCGAGCGAAAACTTCGAACTGAAAAGAAGCCATTTGCGTTTTCTGCAGAAAATTCGGCGACGTTCGGAGCGTTTGCTTCGGACTCTCGATCTTGCCGTTGACGAAGGCGGGCTTCGCTGAGATGTTCGGCATTTTTTTGAGTTGGAGGCGCGTCAGACTTTGCATGTGCGGTGCGTGTTTTCGCCTAAATCCCTTTGGCCGAGGACGATTTCGGAGTCGCCCCTGCCGTGTTCGTGATTGGAAGATGCTCTTTGTCCCAACACCCAAATAAAGGGAGCCTGGGTTCGGTTCTGGTGAGCAAGCTCTGCACGCACAGAGAAGCCTAAAGGAACCGGCAAGGCACCCACTTTGAACAACTGGTTCAAAGACCTACCGACACGGCACCATGGCGGGGGCCTCCGATCCCCGGTTGATCCAAACCGGATTTCCCGTCGAAAAGGAAGCCGATTTTCAGCCTTTTCCATGGCAGTTCCATCCTCCCTTCTCCCCCTGCGTTAATACCTTTCAATCGTTATAGGGATTGTCACAGTTGCGATCCGTTTCGACTGACACGGCTTGCTCAGGGTGATGACCGCCCCAGCGATCAAGAGGCTGTATGACAATCTCTATTTTTAGGGAAAATCAGACTTCCTGGCCGGAAATGAAAAAGACAGTGCCGACAGGTCGAATTCAACCCCCTTCTATAGGAGAAACCGATAATGATAGAATATTACGTGCTGACAGGCATCATCTGCTTTGTCGCCGGAGGCGCGATTGCCTACTGGGCCAAAGGGGTGCTGGCTTCGCAGCAGATCAAGGCGGCCGAGAGCGAATCCAATCGGATGGTAGAGGAGGCCCGACGCAAGCGGGACACGATGATCAAGGAGTCCGAGCTCGAAGCCAAAGACATTTTGTTTCGGATGAAGAGCGACTTCGATTCCGAAACCAAAGAGACCCGGGCCGATTTGAAAAAGAGGGAAAAGCGGTTGATTCAAAAAGAGGAGAACATCGACCGCAAGCTGGAGCAATTCGAGCAGCGGGAAAATGAATTAAATAACAAAGAAAGATACATCGCTGGTCGAGCGGGACAGCTGGAACTGGAAGAAAAACGCTGCCAGCAGTTGATCGAAGAACAAAAGCAGCAGCTGGAAATGATTTCCGGGCTGACTGCGGACCAAGCCAAGGAGCTTCTGCTTCGCGCCATGGAAAACGAGGCGCGCTACGAAGGAGCCAAGCTGATCAAGCGGATTGAAAACGAAACCCGGGAGCAGGCCGATAAAAAAGCGAAGAAAATCATTGCCACTGCGATTCAGCGTTATGCGGGTGACTTCGTCGCCGAAAGAACCGTATCGGTGGTCCAGCTTCCCAATGACGAAATGAAAGGGCGGATCATTGGGCGCGAGGGGCGGAATATACGGGCGCTTGAGGCTGCCACCGGCATTGATTTGATTATCGACGATACCCCCGAGGCTGTCATCCTGTCCGGTTTCAATCCAGTGCGGCGGGAGGTGGCTCGACTTTCTCTTCTCCGGCTCATTGCAGACGGGCGTATCCATCCTGCCCGAATCGAGGATATTGTAAAAAAGGTCGGCCAGGAGGTGGACCAGACCATCAAGGAAGCCGGAGAGCAGGCAGCATTCGATTTGGGAGTCCACGGAATCCACAACGAGCTGATTCATTACCTGGGACGGCTTAAATTCCGAACCAGCTATGCCCAGAACGTGCTGCAGCATTCTGTGGAGGTTGGATTTCTCTGTGGGATCATGGCCGCAGAGCTTGGGCTGAACATGAAACTTGCCCGCCGTATGGGGCTGCTTCACGATATTGGCAAGGCTGCCGATCACGAGGTGGAAGGCCCTCATGCGCTGATCGGCTCAAAGCTGGCAAAGAAGTTTGGTGAGTCGCCCAAGGTCGTCCACGCCATTGCGGCTCACCACGAGGATGTGCCGCCCAGCACGGTCTATGCCTTGCTCGTCCAGGCAGCCGACAGCCTTTCCGGCGCCCGGCCCGGGGCCCGCAAGGAGCTGCTGGAGAACTATATCAAACGACTCGATGATCTGGAAAACATCGCCAACAGTTTTCAGGGCGTTGCCAACACTTACGCTATCCAGGCGGGTCGGGAGTTACGGGTCATCGTAGAAAGCGAAAAGATCACCGATGAGGCGGCGGTGTTGCTCAGCCGAGATATCGTCAAGAAAATAGAAGAGGCCCTGACCTTTCCCGGGCAGATCAAGGTCACAGTGATCCGGGAAACCCGGGCCGTCGAGTACGCGAACAAATAGGTGGATTCGTTGATTGGTTAATTGGTTGATTCGATCATTAGGGAACGGAAAATGTGATCTGGTTTTGCCGAATTGACCATTCAACCCTTCATCCAATCAACCGCCCCTAAAAAACGGAAGATAGTATCCCAAGGGAAAGACGATACATGGCAAATGTGATCGATACACTGCAGGAGCGCGGATTCATCGAGAATATGACCCACGATCGGGAGCTTCACGAGCTCTTCGACGAGGAATCGGTGACCTGCTATATCGGCTTTGACCCGACGGCGTCCAGTCTTCATGTCGGCAGCCTGGTTCCCATCATGTCTTTAGCCCATATGCAGCGCGCCGGGCACCGCCCCATTGCTCTGGTGGGCGGAGGCACCGGCCTTGTCGGCGATCCCAGCGGTAAAACCGAAATGAGAAAGCTTCTCACGCTCGATGAGGTAGAGCAAAATGCAAAAGGGCTCAAAGAGCAGCTTTCCCGGTTCATCGATTTTTCGCAGGGAAAGGCATTGCTGCTCAATAACGCCGAGTGGCTCGTTCCTTTGAAATATATCGAGTTTCTCAGAGACATCGGCAGGCATTTTTCCGTCAACCGTATGATCAAGGCCGAAAGCTACCGGATGCGGCTCGATTCTGAGGAGGGATTGAGCTTTATCGAGTTCAACTACATGGTGCTCCAGGCCTACGATTTCCTTTCCTTGTTCGACAACTATGGTTGCCGGCTTCAGATGGGCGGAAGCGACCAGTGGGGAAATATCGTCGCCGGGGTCGATCTGATCCGCCGGATGCGTCAGGGCCAAGCCTTCGGGGTGACTTTCCCGCTGATTACCACCAGTGCCGGGGTCAAAATGGGAAAGACCCATCAGGGTGCAGTTTGGCTCGATGCGGGGCGGACTTCCGCTTACGATTATTACCAGTTTTGGATCAATACCGAAGACCCGGATGTGGAGCGGTTTCTGGCCTTGTTTACGTTTTTGCCCATGGAAGAGATCCGACAAGTGAAACAGCTGGCCGGCTCCGAACTCAATGCGGCCAAGGCGGTGCTGGCATTCGAGGCAACGCGGCTGGCTCACGGAGAAGATGGGGCAGTCAAGGCACTGCAGGCCTCGGCAAATATCTTTGGCGGCCGCACGGTGCCAAGGGGGCTTCTTGCCTCTTCGACGATCCCCAGAAACGAAGACGACGCCGACGATGCGTCTGTACCGACGACGGCCCTGTCAGAGCAGGACATCAAAGAAGGTATCCCCGTCTTCAAGTTGTTTACGCTTGCAGGATTGGCAGATTCCGGCGGTGCGGCCCGGAGGCTTATCCGGCAGGGGGGGGGCTATTTGGATGGAAACCGGATCGAGTCTGCGGACAAACTCATCAATAGGAATGATTTCAAAGATATGCAGATATCTTTGAGGGCCGGTAAGAAACGATTTCACAAAATCGTATTGAAAAGCTAAAATTTTGTGAAAAATATGTTGACAGCCGGGATACGAAAGGCTATTTATGCGCCTTCGTTCCTGAGAACGATGCCTTTTATCCGAAAGGCGGCTCTTTGACGGATTCCAGAAAAAAAAGCGAAAAGGCGTTTTTTTTCTTGACAGAGGATAGAGTCAAGGATTATAGATCAAGATTGTCACTCGGGGAAACCTGAAGGCGATCTTCGATAAGGCGGCCAAAAAAGGTTGACACCGTCAGCCGGAAAGAGTAACAAAAGAACTCTTTCAGAATTTTCTGGCCGCTTTTTTCTGGCCGAAAACCCGTTTGCTTGAAACGGGCCTTTGATCTTTGAAAACTAAATAGTGGCAGATGAAAGAAGCTGGGCCCAATTGAGAGATCCTTGTGTCCGATTTCCGCCTTCGGGTGGAAGCAGGATGCATTCCAAGTTTAATTGGAGAGTTTGATCCTGGCTCAGAATGAACGCTGGCGGCGTGCTTAACACATGCAAGTCGCACGAGAACGCTTCAGCTTGCTGAAGCTAGTAAAGTGGCGCACGGGTGAGTAACGCGTGGGTAATCTACCTCCGAATCGGGGATAACATTGCGAAAGCGATGCTAATACCGGATGATATCCCGGAGTTTTCGGATTCCGGAATCAAAGGTGGCCTCTCCATGGAAGCTACCGTTTGGAGATGAGCCCGCGTCCCATTAGCTTGTTGGTAGGGTAATGGCCTACCAAGGCTACGATGGGTAGCTGGTCTGAGAGGATGATCAGCCACACTGGAACTGACACACGGTCCAGACTCCTACGGGAGGCAGCAGTGAGGAATTTTGCGCAATGGGGGAAACCCTGACGCAGCAACGCCGCGTGAGTGATGAAGGCCTTCGGGTCGTAAAGCTCTGTCAAGTGGGAAGAACCCATCCCGTAACAACATGGCGGGATGCTGACGGTACCACTGAAGGAAGCACCGGCTAACTCCGTGCCAGCAGCCGCGGTAATACGGAGGGTGCAAGCGTTATTCGGAATTACTGGGCGTAAAGGGCGCGTAGGCGGCCTCTTAAGTCGGATGTGAAAGCCCGGGGCCTAACCCCGGAAGTGCATTCGATACTGGGAGGCTTGAGTATGGGAGAGGGAAGTGGAATTCCTGGTGTAGAGGTGAAATTCGTAGATATCAGGAGGAACACCTGTGGCGAAGGCGACTTCCTGGACCAATACTGACGCTGAGGCGCGAAGGCGTGGGGAGCAAACAGGATTAGATACCCTGGTAGTCCACGCAGTAAACGGTGATCACTAGGTGTAGCGGGTATTGACCCCTGCTGTGCCGCAGCTAACGCATTAAGTGATCCGCCTGGGGAGTACGGCCGCAAGGTTAAAACTCAAAGGAATTGACGGGGGCCCGCACAAGCGGTGGAGCATGTGGTTTAATTCGACGCAACGCGAAGAACCTTACCTGG
>JAIPEL010000146.1 GCA_021737185.1 Desulfobacterales bacterium
GGGGTTCCGGGTTCAGGGTTCGGGGTTCCGGGTTCGGGGTTTGAAAGAACAGAAAAAGCGATGCCAAGAAATCTTCGGGAGCCGCAGAACCGAAACGCCGCTGAGCCTTAGAATCTGGAAAAAACCCTGGAACCTCCGAACCCTGAACCTCTGAACCTCCGAACCCTGAACCCTGAACCTCTGAACCTCCGAATCCTGAACCTGAGCCTTTGAACCCTGAACCTCTGAACCTCCGAACCCTGAACCTCTGAACCCAGAACCCGGAACCTCTGAACCCAGAACCCGGAACCTCTGAACCCAGAACCCGGAACCTCCATTAAGTTGTTTCTTTTTTACCCGTTTTCAAGAGCAAGATGGTTCTTTTCTATCCAACCCCTTCGGAATCCAATTGACAAGCCCCCTTGGCTTTCCTATTTTTTTGCAATCGAAAGGAGGAACTTTTCTACAATGAACACCGCTTTATCGAATCCGATCAGCCCCGAATCCGAGTTCGACATTCACAAACGGGCCCTGCAGGAGTTTCAGGCCATGCGCCTGGAGTCCACTTATGCAGACCTCAAGCAGGATCCGGAGTACCGGGAATTCGGCAGATTCTTCTTCGAAGAGATATACGGCCCGGAAGATTTCTCGTTTCGGGACGCCAGCATCCGCAAGCTCCATGGGGCGTTGAAGGGAAAGGTCCACAAGGGGGTCGTTGCGGCCGTGGACCGGGTTCTCGAGTTCCAGGAGCTTTCCGAGGACCTCGACGAACGGATGACCGCCGAAATGATCGAAACCGGCGCCGGCCCGGAGCTCACCATGGACCAGTACCGGGAGATCTATCGCTCCCTGGACAACTACAACCAGCGCCTCTACCAGATCGACCTGGCCATGGAGGTCACCCGGGATTTTTTCCATCTGAGCCGGAAATGGATGATCGGCGTCTCCCTGAAGACCGCACGCAGCGCCGCCAACCTCATAGGGCTCGGCCGGATCATGGACTTCGTCCACCAGGGATACACGGCGCTTCAGACGATTTCAGAGATCGAACCGTTTATCGGGACGGTCCGCAGGCGGGAGCGGGCGTTCAATGACGAAATCTTCCGGGTCGGACGATAGACCCGTTCGACCCGGAAGATTTCGTAAATGGCGGCTGCGCCGCCGGAAAAGTTCGATATAAAATTATGGATCGACCGATCATCCACCCTGACAGCCATCGAACCTGCGACAGGCTCCTGCTTTGATTGCCGGCACTGATCGCCCCCATATAAAAAAAGTAAAGCGGGCGCTGGTGTTATCGGGCGGAGCGGCCAGGGGAGCGTTTCAGGTCGGGGTCCTTCTCTACCTGGAAGAGTGCGGCTGGCGCCCGGATTTGATCTGCGGGAGTTCCATCGGCGCGATTCATGCCGCAGCCGTCGGCGCGGGACTCTCGGCTGACTCGCTGGCCCGGTTGTGGCGAAGTGCCCGCCAACAGCGGATCAGGACCTTTGAATTCGCCCCGATGATGCACCGGTTATTCTCGCCACGGGAGCCTTTCTCGATCTCCGGGATCGAATCGATTCGAAGGACCCTGCTCGAGCAAATCGACTTCAGCCGTCTGGCCGGTTCACAAACGGCTGTCGCCATCGCTGCCGTCGACCTGGCCACGGCAAAGACCGTCTACTTCACCAACGAAGAGATCACCGTCGACCACGTATTGGCCTCGGCAGCCGCGCCGGTCTTTTTCCCGTGGCGGACCGTGGACGGCAGGCGCTATTTCGACGGCGGCCTCATGGCCAACACGCCGATTCTACCGGCCCTGGCCCGGAGTGCGGAGCAAATCGCGGTGGTACTCCTTTCCCCGGTCTCCGCCCGGGCGCTTCCCCCGCCGTTTTCTTTTTTCAAAATCATCGAAACCGCCTTTGAGATGATGCTGGCCGGGCCTTTCCAGGCGGCCCTCGACGCTCACAAGGCCGCGGGCGGACAACTGCCCGGGATTCATATTATCGCCCCGCCGCGCATGCTCGGCCTGTTGTCCCTGGCCGACTACTCCCGCAGGCAGGTGGACCGGTTGATCGGTGAAGGCTACGAAGCCGCGCGGCAGGTGATGGAGGGGTGAGGAAGGGATGGAGGTCGGAAGGTCGGAAAAACCGATTTCACCGCCCGCTCGCTTTGCTCGCTCAAGACGCGAGGGGCGCGAAGGTTTTTGTTCGCATCGGGTCGCCGGGAAACACCCCCCCGGCTCACGATGCAAACAAAGATACCGTGCCTGCGGCAGGCTGGGCTGTATAAAAAGTCAAGCCCACGGAAATGATCCATGCTTCAGTCTACCCGTTACCCGGGACCAAGAGGGCGAAACCATTTGCGGGATCGTGAGCTGTTGGCGCCGGTCTTTTGGCTCCAACAGCGACCCGATACCGCAAATAGCTTTTCCTTGGCGCCCTTTGCGCCTTGAGCGAAGCGGGCGGTTCAATCGTTTTGTCCTTTGACCGAGGAGAAATCCATGACAAAGAAGAAACCCCGCATCGAGACCCAGTTGATCCATGCCGGAGAACCCCGGCCCCTGATCTGCGGGGCGGTCAGTCTTCCGATCTTTCAGTCCTCCACCTTCGAATACGCAGGCCAGGACAGCTACCACGATCTGAAATACATCCGCCTGAACAACACCCCGAATCATGTGGCCGTGGGAGAAAAGCTCGCGGCGGTCGAGGGGGCCGAGGCCGCCCTGGCGACGGCAAGCGGCATGGCCGCCATCAGCGCCGTGCTGCTGGGCCTGCTCAAAAGCGGAGACCGCCTCCTGGCCCAGGAATGCTTATACGGCGGTACCCATGACTTCATCACCCAGGACCTTCCGTCTTTCGGCATCGAGGTCGACTTCATCGACGCCGACCGCCCGGAAACCTGGCAGGCGAAGCTTACCCCGACCACCCGCTTGATCTACGTGGAAACGATCACCAACCCCCTGATGCAGGTGGGAGATCTTTTGGCGGTGCCCGCCTTTGCCAGGGAAAACGGGCTGGTCTCGGTCATCGACAACACCTTTGCCAGTCCCTTCAACTTCCGGCCCCCGGAGCACGGGTACGATCTTTCCCTGCACAGCGGCACGAAATACCTAAACGGCCACTCGGACATCGTGGCCGGGGCGGTGGTCGGCAAAAATGATCTTGTCGAGCGGATCACCCGAACCCTGAACCATCTGGGCGGCGCCCTCGATCCCCACGCCTGCTTTCTCCTGCATCGGGGCCTCAAAACCCTTGCGGTGCGGATGGCCCGGCAAAACGACAGCGCCCTTTTAATCGCCCGCTTCCTGGAGGGGCATCCGAAGGTGGTCCGAGTCAACTACCCGGGGCTGGAAAGCCACCCGGCCTTTGAACGAGCCCGGCACCTCTTTGCCGGCGCTAGCGGGATGATCAGCTTCGAGGTCGACGGCGGCGTGGCCGCCGCAGACCGGTTCATCGACGCCTGCACGCTTCCCATCTCGGCCCCGAGCCTCGGCGGGGTGGAGTCGTTGATCACCCGGCCGGCCACCACCTCCCATGCCGGCATGGCACCGGAAGAACGAAGACGCCTGGGCATATCCGATTCGCTGATCCGGCTTTCGGTGGGCCTGGAGGCCGCAGAGGACCTCATCGAGGATTTTACGCAGGCGCTGCGCGCCGCTTGAAAGCTGGGACGCTGGGAGGCTAGGAGGCTCATGTGGAGCAGCTCTGCGGCAGGGTGTTTCAACTTTCCGTCAATTCAATGACTCCCCTTTATCGAGACCCGATTTTTTCCTTATAACACACGATTCCCTATAGTCATTGCCGAGCATGCGCAAATCCAGACATTTTTTTGTTCCGGTAATCTATGAAGCTCAAGAAGGCTCGAGCCGGAGGCGCTGGAGGGACGCGCGCAGTCTAGTCCGCGTTGCCGGTAACGACCAAATCCCGGCCACGACGGAGCGTGGCCCTCCAAGCCCAAACCCATCGGCATCCGGCGAACCCTATCTGGAGGATTCCGGATAAGCGCAATTTTTGTTTTATCGCTTCCCAGCTTCCCAGCGTCCCAGCCTCCCAGCGGAATCCGACCCACTGTGTCGGATTCCCTACCTTTCCCGGGCGGCGACTTCCGGGCTGATCTTCCAGGTCCACAAAGGGGAAAACACGTAGACGATCATGCACAGCAGGGCGAAGTGGCCGAAATACGGGGTGAAGATCAGGGCGAATCCGAGGACCATGATCGCTCCTGAAAACAGCGGGCGCCGGTTCATGAACCGGCCGTAGTGCAGGTAGCGGATAGGATAGACGTTCATAAGCAGCGCGGTAAACACCATGACTCCTGCGGAACACAGGCCCCAGAAGCGTATGCTTCCGCCGGCGCCGTCCATGGCCTGCACGAGCATGAGCAGCGGCGCCACCACCAGAAGGGCTCCTGCCGGCGTGGGAAGGCCCTTGAAAAAGCCCGGAACCGGGTTTTTGTCCACGGTGAAATAGACCAGGCGGAGCATCCCCATGACGGCATAGCCCGCGGCGATGGGGCCGGCCGGAATCCCGACGGCTTCAGACAGCACCGGATCGAAAAAGACGATGGCGAAGATCCATGCCGGAACGATGCAGAAGCTGATCGCATCGGCGATGTCGTCCAGCAGCGCCCCCAGGCTCATCCTCCGCTTTGCGCCTTTTTCCGGCGGCGGCTCGGTCAGGCCGAGTCTTCGGGCCACCGCCCCGTCGAGCTTGTCGAACAAGGTCGCCCCGACCAGGATCAGATAGGCCTCCCGGACTCTTCCCATGTAGGCCAAAAACACCGCCAGAAGACCCATCAGGGCGTTCATCACCGTGAGGCTGTTGGGGAAAAAGGTGAGAATTTTCCGGCGGAGCCCCTCGTCGTCGTAGCAGATCTCGTCGAGGCAGTACCTGCCGTATTTTCGGCAGTATCCGGCGATGGAGCCGAAGGTGAAAATCAAAAAGATGATCTCGATGACGAACAGCAGCCGCAGGGGGAGGTTTCCCAGCCAGGAGATCCAGAAGTAGATCGGCGAAGGCGGCCCCTCCGGCACGTAGAAGGCGTGGGCGTAAAGCAGCACCGCCACCGGAGCGGCGGCCGTGGTCCGCAGCCGGGTAAACTCCCTCATTTCCGGCTCCTGGCCCTGCCGCTCGGCAAACCCCCGCATGAAGGCCGCGAAATTGTCCCGGATCAGCACCGACACGCAGAGAAACAGCGTAAAAATGGCATGGGCCATCTCGGCCTTCGTGTGCCCGGCGGAGATAAAGACCAGCCGCCACATCTCTCCTACCGCCAGCAGCGGGAAGATGATCGAATAGACCACCTTGTCGGTGATCCGGTCGGCCAGGTGGGTTAGGGTCGGGTTCGGCTGGTACCGGGAGGCGAACCATCCGTCGACCAGATCGAAGCTCATCGACACCAGCAGCAGCACGACCCCCACCGTGTAGAGCACCGGGCTGCGGCCCCACATGACCGCCACCGCGCAAAGCATTCCGGCAAAGACCAGCGGCGGCCTGCCGTAGACCAGCAGCGCGGTCAGCTTCCTGGAAATGCGGTGTTTTTGAACCATGAGGTGTTTGGTGTTTGGTGTTTCGTGTTTGGTGTTCGGGGTTCCGGGTTCCGGGTTCCGGGTTCCGGGTTGTTGCGCCTTTTTCGAGTTTTATCGGCCGAGCCAAAGCGACAGCAAATCAATTTTTTGTTTCGCGGAGCGAAACCTAAATCAAATCGCGAAGCGATTTGATTATCTTTTCAGCTTTGCTCCGATCCGTCAAACGGAACGGTCAGTTCGTATACCCCCTGCTCCAGCTTCGCCTTGAACGGCAGCCCCCCTTTTTCGAAGACCTTCATCATGGCCTTGTTGGAGGCGAGCACGTCGGCCTTGAAGCCCTGAATGCCGCGTTCCTTGGCCAGCCGGATCAGCATTCGGTACAAATATGTGGCGATCCCCAGCCCCTGGTAGTCCTCGTCCACCACGAACGCGACCTCGGCCCAGAAATCGTCCCGGTCCCGGATAAAACGCCCCTCGGCCACGATCCGGCCGCTGCCGGCATCCCCCACCAGGCCGACCACGGAAACAACCCGGCGGTAGTCGACGTTCACGTACTGCTGCATCCGGGAATGGGGCATGGCCCGGATGGGGGAAAAGTATCGATAATAGACCGCCTCGTCTGAAAAGCGGTAGAACAGCCGGCGCATCTCCTCTTCGTCCGAAGGCCGGATCGCCCTGAACCGGACCCGGACGCCGCCGGCAAAGGTATGCTCTTCGGCGATTTCGGCCGGATACAGGCCGGCGATTTCCGACAGATAGATCTGGTCCGGATACAGCACGTTTCTTTCCTTGGCCGCCTCGATCAGGGCGCCCCGATCGTCCGGGTGGGCGATTTCGATCATAGCCTGGGCCCTTTCCCTCACGGATCTTCCGCTCAGGCTCGCCACCCCGTATTCGGTCACCACCATATCCACCGACTCTCGCAAGGCGAATTGGTTCTCGAACCCGTCCGCCGAAAGCAGCACGTTCGGCTCCCCTTTCCGGTTGCGGCTGGGAAGCGCAAAGACCGTCCGGCCGCCGGAGGACAGCTCGGTGCCGTTGAAAAAGTCCATCACCTCGCCGGGGCCGGCGGAAATATTGCCCCGGCCCGCGTGAAGCGCGACCCGTCCGGAAAGATCGACCTTGCGGGCCGAAAAGACCGCCACGAATCGGCGCAGGCGCCCGATCTGGGTGGGGTCGAACACCTTGTCGATCCCCTGAAATTCCACCAGCGGGTTTCTGTCGAGCCACCCCATCAGTTCGGCGGAGCCGAAGGCATAGGAGACTACCGACTTTCCCCGGAAGATCTCCTTGTGCCTGTTGGATACAGCGCCGCTTTGGATCAGCTCCATGAGCGCGTCAGTGACAAAAGGCGAGTGCACCCCAAGGTCCCGCTTCCGGGTCAGGTGCCGGGCCAGAGCCTCGTAGAGCGGACCGATGGAAAAGCCGATGCAGCTTCGATCCTCGACGATCGAGGCGACATTTTCTGCCACCTGGTCAAATACCGGGTCCAAGGGCCAGCGTTCCAGGTAGATCGGGTCTTCGTTTGCGGCCACCGTCAGGTCGAACTCGGAAATCGGGATAAACGTGTCGCCGTAGGTGAAAGGGATCTTGGGCTGGATCTCGGCCACCGTCAGCGACGCCCGATCCATGGCCAGACGGGCCACGTCCACGCTGATGCCGAGGCTGCAATATCCGGCATCGTTGGGCGGCGTAACCTGGACGAAGGCTGCATCGATCCGGATCCGGCCCGACGCGATCAGCGCCGGTATCCGGGAAAACCGGCTGGGGATCAAATCGACCCGTCCTTCGCTGATGGCGTCGCTGGCCACCCAGCCCGAGAAGAATGTCTTGAGCCGGTACTTGTTGGAGCGAATCGTCTCCGGTGAAATCGCGTCCGCGAAGCTGACGAGCTGGATCAGCTCCAGATCCTGGAGGTTGGCGGCGTCGGACTGCATCAGCCGCCGCACCAGGGTCCGCGGCTCGCTCACCCCGGTGCCGATGAAGATGCTCATGCCCGGCTCGAGACGGGCCAGGGCGTCATCGGCCGAGACGGCATTCTTCATCCATCCGTTTTGGGTGCACTTCATGTCGGCTCCGGCAGTGCGGTACGCGAAAAAATCATCAAATCGGGCCAGCAACCTTACTTAGCATAAAGTCGGCATAGGGGAGGTGTCAACGATTCACGTCGAAAATGCCGGAAGGGGCCGGCGCACTGCAGCAGGGCCCCGGAAAGGGCGTTGAAAACCATCAGCGGCGGCGGCCGAACATCCGGTGAAACCCGATAATGAAAATAAAGGGAAGTTCGACGAGAAATTCGAAGATCAGCCCCGCAACGCACAGCGCGATGATCAGCACCGGCTTGACGGCGTGATCCAGGACAGACATCAGCAAAAATTTCGGAAGGCAGGTTTTCGCGCTCCCGTCGCATCGCGGCAGCGGCGTCATTTCCCGGAGGGCCGCGGAACCACCTTCGGCGCGTCTGTCTTTTTTTCGGCACCGGAAGCGCCGCCCTGCTCGATCCGGTCGATCTTCTCGGTGAGAGATTCGATCTTGACGGACAGTTCGGCCACCTGCTCCTTGGAGGCCAGATTCATGGCGCCCAGCACGTCTTTTACCCGCTGGTCGACCTGGCGGGAAACCCATTTGCGGCTGCCTTCGACGTAGCCGGCGATTTCCTTTCGAAGGCGGCTTGCCTCGGCAGAAGACAGGTTCTTGTCTTTGGCCAGGATTTTGACGGCCTTGTCGATCTCTTCTTCGGCCGTGGTCAATACCGTCTTCCACAGGGAGGGAAATCTTCTGGCGTAGTCGGTTACTGTATCGCCCCCCTTGCGAAGAAGATTGATCAGTATGCTGGAGGGCACTTCCTCCTTGTCCTTCTGCTCCCGGGCAAGGAGCTGGGAGACCACCGAAGAGGTGATATCTTCCCCGGTGGTGTTGTCGATGATCTGCACCGCCTCTCCTTCCTTGATCAGCTCCGAAAGCCGGTCAAGGGAGATATAGTGCTTGTCGGTGGTGTCGTAGAGCTTTCGATTGGCATATTTTTTGATTTTTCGCATAACAAACTCCCGGATTGAGGTTTGCCCCCCTGGGGTTGGCGGCGCCATTTCGGTTCGAACTGCGGCCTGCTCAAGTGCCGCTGAAATCGCTTTTGGGGTGGGAAATCGATCCCGAACCGCAGCGCAGTCGCAACCAAAAAATAACGCAACGTATCGTTTAAAAAATGACACATTGCGTTATGAGTGTCAAGCCGATATTTTCTTTGCGGTGGTTTTATATGAGCCTGGCCGCAGACCGACGGGATTCAAGATTCCGAATTCAAGATTTATACGAATTTTTTGGTCTTAACCGGCCAGTTTGTCAAAGGTGAAACTTATTCGAAGCCCCTGACGGTGGAGGGACGCGCTCTGTCGCGTCCGTGCTGCCGGTAACGGCCAAATGCCGGCCACGACGGAGCGTGGCCCTCCAACCTCCAAAA
>JAIPEL010000033.1 GCA_021737185.1 Desulfobacterales bacterium
CCCCCCGCCGGTCCGCCTCCCACGGCAACGAATGCGTCCCTGTCTCGAAGGCGGCAGAGCCGGGCCAGGGCGTCGATGTCGCTTTCGGTGGGCTGCAAGGGGAGACTGCCGGCAACGGCCGGCGCCATTTGCGAAGCGGAAAACGCCTGAACGACCGTTTTCAATCGCCGGCCGGCGGCGGGGCCTTCTGCCGAACAGAGGATCGGCCGCCGTGCCCCTAAGGACGCAAGCTCTGCGGGAAGATGCTCGAGGGCGCAGCGTCCGGCGTTGATTTTCACCGGGGAAAAGAATTCGATGCCGTCCATGTCCCGAACTATGGGGTCAACCTCCCGTCAGGATCCCTGCGTAGAGCCGAATCCGGCGCATCCATTTTTCAGCGGCCGGCCATGCCGGACAGCGCTTGACCGCCCGCCGGGCAAGAAATCGGGGAAGAAGAAGGGCCTGGACCCGGTCGAGAATGCGGACCACGGTGCACGCGGCGTCGATGTCCCCGTCGACCGAGAGCCGGTTGCGGCAGACGGCGGCCGCGGTGCTTTCCTGGAAGGAAAACAGAAGAAAGGCCGCCTCCATGTGTTTGACCTGGATTCTGAGGTCGATGGCGCCCTGTGCGGTGTCGCTCCGGTACCGGATCGATCCGCCGGCCTCCTTTGCCACCGTCATCCAGGGACCGGCAGGCACCACCCCGAGGGTGAAGACGAATCCATCCGGGAGCCTGGAGAATTCCTTTCGAATGCCGGGATCCACCCGTTCTGCAGCGGCGACGGCCCGGCCCATGAACCAGAACGACACCTTCAGATACAGGCGTTTGAAGGGCTTTTTCCCCGGGAGCACCTCCCGATAGCCCGCGATGTCTTTTCCGGCGGGGACGCCGGGCGAAAGCGCGATGCCGAGGCGTGCCAGGGTGCCGCTGGTGGGGATTCCCTGCGGGTCGTACCCCCGGAGCCGGTAGTAGTCGTCGAGCATCGTTTCTAACGGAACCCCCCGGTTTTTGTCGTCGCAAGGGCGCTGTTCGTTCAGGAAGCGGGCCGGGAGGGCGTCGTCTTTCCGACAGACGCCCTCTCTCGTGTTCATGTGCCGCTCCAGGGTGTGGATCCGCTCTCCTGCGGCAAGCAGGCCGGACTGGCTCAAGGAAACCCCGGCCGCTGCGGAAAACAGCCGGCTGTAGATGCGGACGTCCATGAGCGCCAGCGCGGCGGCGGGCAGGTACTGCATGAAAAATCCCAGCAGCCATTTGGGCGTGTATTTCGCCGCCGGCGGCTCGAGCATATAGGCAAAGGCCGTAAAAAGGCAGGTCGGAAGGGAGTTGACGGCGGCGTAAAGGTTTTCCAGGTACCGAACGAACCGGGCTTTGGCCCGGGTCGTGCCGGGACGCAGAAAACCGAAAAAGATCTCCAGGGCCATGAGGGTCGCCGAAAGATGGCACCCGCCCCGGTTGGCCACGGCATAGGCGAGCCCCTGGCCCCAGGCGCCCCGGGGATCGTAGGCGGCCGTTTCCATCCCCTTGACATGAATGGCGAACTCTTCTCCGCCGTATCGGGCGGAAAGCCGGCGAACCCCGCCCGCCATTTCGTTTCCGAATCCCCGCCGAAAGGCGATGTCGTGCAGCGCATCCTCGATCCCATCCGGGGAGCCGAAGGCCAGGCCGGTGTCGATCAGCCCCTTTTCCCCGGCCTCCATCACGAAGGCCAGGGTCGATCCGGCCGAGATCGTGTCCATTCCCATGCGCCCGCAGATCCGGTTCCAAGCCTCGATCCGGTCCGGGTCGAAAATGCCCAGGTTCGGGCCGAGCATGCCCACGGTCTCGTATTCGGGAATCTGATGGTCGCCGTCGGAATAAGTGCCCTTGTGGCCGCAAAGGATCGAACAGGGCTTGCAGGTGCTCGGCCGCGTCCGGTATTTTTCCCGCATGGTTTCACCGGAAACCGCCCCGGCGTCCGGATGGCGTCCGTCGGTGAAGTTGCGGACCGGAAGGATGCCGCCTTCGTTGCAGAGCATCACGTTGGCCGCCGTGCCGAAGCTGCGGTAGACCCGGCCCGTAAAGTCGTTTGCCCGGATGTAGGCCGAGGCTTTTTTCCGGGCCTTTTCGAAGCTGCGGGGATCCTCGACGGCGACGGCAGCCTTCCGCCCCTTGGCGGCCACGGCCTTCAACCGCTTGGCCCCCATCACTGCGCCCATGCCCCCCCGGCCCAGAAAACGACGGCCGCTGGCGATATTGGCAAACAGCACCCGGTGTTCCCCCGCCGGTCCGATGACCAGGGCCCCGTCATGCCGGGAAAGTTGCAGATGGTCCTGTGCTTCTTGTGTATCCGCGCCCCAGAGTCGATCGGCCGGGGAAAAGCGCGCCCCCTCGGCATCGATTTTAAGGAGCATCGGTTCGTCTGCGCAGCCCCGGATCAAAAGCCCTTCGTAGCCGGCGGTTTTAAGCGCCATGCCGAAAGGCCCTCCGCAGGAGGAGGCTGTCATCAGCCCGGTCAGGGGGGATTTGGTCACGGCGGCAAAGCGGCCGGTGCACGGCGCGCCCGTGCCCAGCAAAACGCCTGTCATCACGGCCAGGACATTGTCTTTTCCCAGCGGATCGATTCCCGGGCGAAGCCGCTCGTAGAGGTACTTGAGCCCCAGCCCCTTTCCGCCGAGGTATTGCCGGCGGTCTTCGTCGGCGACGGAAAATTCGGCCGCACTTTTTCGCGACAGATCGACTTCCAGAATGCGGCCGCAGGAAGCGGAAATTTCAGATACGCTCATGTCAATTTTATTTCGCCGCCTCCCGCCTGGCAAGGTATCTTCGCGCATCCCTGTTTCCCAGTTCGGCGGCCTGGTAAAAATCGGCCATCGCCTTGTCTTCTGCGCCGAGCATCAGGTAAATCCGTCCGCGGCCGTAGTAGTACAGCCCGGACTCCGGCTGAAGTTCGATGGCATGATCCACGGCTTCGATGGCCTTGTCGAACCAGCGGATCTCTCCGTAGCTGACGGCCATCTGAAACCAGGCCTCGCTCCGGTTCGGATCCAGGGAGACGACCTTTTCGAAAAACCGGACCGCCAGGCGGTCTCCCCCGTACACGGAGGCAAGGGCGCCCTTTTCGTACCAGTAGTCCGGATCCTTTTCCTGGGTCACCTGGGCCGGCAGCACCGCCGGAAAAAGGATCAGCGCAGCGGCAAGCAGCGGAATAAAGAAATATCGGCGCGGTTCCATGATCTCCTCCTTTCAAAATCATGATCAACGACTTTTTATATCGGTTGACGATTCATCCCTCCGTCCTTGCCGGAGGCCGCGGCCGGCAGACCGCCGGTCGCGGCTAAGGCGCCGCTCTCTGCCGCCGGCTGGAATAAAGCCGGGGGTCTTGTGCCGGCGTCTTAACCGAAACCAGATCGCCCGTGAAGCTGCCGATCGCGACCTTGCTTCTGAGGCGCACGGGGATGCGCCGATCGTCTGCCGTCACCCAGATCTGGATCTTGGCGTCTTTGCTCTTTTCAAAGACGCCGCCGACGTCTTTCAGCTCCGGTTCGATCAGAAACGTATCGTAGGTCTTGCCCTGGACCCGGAGGCTTTCCCTGCCGACGAAGGCCGCCCTGCCGATCACGCATCTTTCCCCGTCGGTGACCGGCCGCTCCAGCACCGGATGGCGGCTCGGATCGAACATGCGGGAATAGTAGAACACGGAAAGCGGATCCAAGGCCCCGGGATCGAGGGCCACCTGTTTTTTTACCTTCCCGAAATCGATGTATCGGGCCTCCATGTTTTCCCAGTCGAAGACGATCCTGGCGTCTCTTTTCCTGTGGCCAACGGTGTGAACCTCCTCGTAGAGCAGGGACCGGTTCAGGCCGAGATCCGGATAGGCGTCGATGCGCTGCCGGACCTTGTAAAAGACGTCCAGGAATGAATTGGTCCGGGCCGTGAGCACGAAGTGGTGGGCCCGCTTTCCATCGACAACCCTGGTCGGAAGGACTTCCAGGGTGGCCTCACCGGCGGGGATGACGCCCCAGCGAAGCTGAAAGGTCAGTTTTTCTCCCGGCAAAAAGGGAGGCGAATCTGCGGCCCATGCCGGGGCCGCCGGCAGCGCCAGCAGCATCAGGACGATCAGACCGCGGAGCACGCTGAAACGGCGCCGACTCGAAGCGGGAGACAAGGTTTGTTTCATGGCAGCCTCTGATAAAACTTCGCCGATCTTGGCGGCGGTGGCGTTCAGACTTCCAATCGATCATGGATCCTACACCAGATGGCTTCCCGTTGGCAAATCACAGGGCATTTTCCCGGCCAGGCGCCTTGGAAATACACCTTTTCAAGTCCCCGCTTCCCCGTGTTGACAGGCTCCAGCCTTTTGTGTCCATAATAAAACCGCTTTCGCGATTTGATATGAGTTTTGCGTTCCGCGGAACACGGTAAAGAAATGGATTCCAGCAAAATCACCCGCCGCCGCTTCCTGCAGACTTCCATGGGGTGGGCGGCTCTTGCCCTGTCGAGTCCGGTTCCCTTCTCCCTGGCCGGCACCGATGGCCGCCTTCGAACACCGGAAACCGACCCGGCGATCTCCTCGCTCCTGGACCGGGCGCCGGAGGCCCGGTACTGGGTTTCCACCGCCATGGAAGACGTCTCCTGCTCCCGCTGCCATGAATCGGCCGTTTCTTTGCAAGAGGCCCACGACCACGGCCGGATCTACGTGCAGTGTGAACTGTGCGCCCGGCAGTGCGCCATCGCGGAAGGAAAACGCGGCCGGTGCAGGGCGCGGATCAATCAAGGCGGACGCCTGCTGAGCCTCGTATACGGGAGGCCGGTGTCGGTTCACGTCGATCCGATCGAGAAAAAGCCGTTCTACCATTTTCTTCCCGGCGCCCAGGCCTTGTCGCTGGCGACCGCAGGCTGCCCGCTTTCATGCCGCTTCTGCCAGAACTGGCAGATCTCCCAGGCCCGGCCCGAGGATTTTTCGGTGGGCTACACGCCCCCCGAGGCCGTGGCCCGGGCCGCCGCGGACCGGGGCGTTCCCGTCATCGCCTATACCTACAACGAACCGACCGTATTTGCCGAATACCTGATCGACATCGCCCAAGCAGGACGCCCGCTCGAAATCCGCAGCGTGCTGATCAGCTGCGGCTATGCCCAGCCCAAGCCCATGGCCGACATGTGCGAGGTGTTGGACGCCGTGAAGATCGACCTGAAGGGGTTCAGCCGCCGGTTTTACCGGGAGGTCTGCGGCGCGGAACTCGACCCGGTGCTGGCATGTATCGGCCAAGCCGCCCGCCGGGGGGTTCATTTAGAAATCGTCAACCTGGTGGTGCCGACTCTCAACGATTCGGAACCGATGATAGAGGAGCTTTGCCGGTGGATCGTGGGCGAAGTCGGGCCGGATGTGCCGGTTCACTTCACCCGGTTTCATCCCGGCTACCAGCTTCGAAACCTGCCGCCGACGCCGGTGGCCACGCTGGAGCGAGCCTACGAGACCGCGAAAAAGCACGGAATGAACTACCCTTACGTGGGCAACGTGCCCGGCCACCCCGGAAACCACACCTACTGTCCCGGCTGCGGCAAGGCGGTGATCCGCCGCACGGGTTTTTTCGTCACGGCAACCGACATCGAGGAAGGGGCCTGCAACTTTTGCGGGCGGCCGATTGCAGGAGTATTCCAATAAGTCTGATGAAGATCCGAGAGTCTTTCCGTCTTCCGAAGCCAGAGTAAGGCCGCCGCTCCGGGAGACGGAAAAGCACGAAATTCGAATATCGAAATCCGAAACAACGGCCATAATCAGGTTTCAAAAGACAACAGAATTAAATCAGGAAACAGAGAATTTTTCTGTCATGCCGCGGGCATGACGGTGATTCGCCGAAGAAACTCCTCGGCCCTTGGATTAAACGGTTTTCGTTTTTGTCATTGGATCATTCGAATTTTGGATTTGTTTCGAATTTCGTGCTTCGGATTTCGAATTTATCATCTGAAAGGTATTTCCAAAACATGGGAACCAAGATGAGATCCATCCCCATTGCGGTCCGAACGGTTCTTTGGATGTCCGTCATTGTCGCATTGCTGGTGCTCTCTGCGGTCCCGGCATCCGCCATCGAGGTGCGCGAGCCTGCGGCGGCCGGTAGATTCTATCCGGCGGACCCGGTAAAACTTTTGCGGGCGGTCAACTTCTACCTGGCCCATGCCGAAGAACCGGACGGCAAAAAGCCTCTGGCCATCATCGCCCCCCACGCCGGCTATGTCTACTCCGGCCAGATCTGCGCGGATGCCTGGCGCCAGGCGGGCGGACACGACTACGACCGGGTGGTCATCCTCGGAACCAACCACACGGTCGCCGGCTTTTCGGGAGTGTCCATCCTTCCCGGCGGCGTTTTCCGCACGCCCCTGGGCGATGCGAAAATCGACGAGCGATTTTCAGCAGAACTCGCGGCCGCGGATCCGGAATTTTCCTATCGGGCCGCGGTGCACCGTCAGGAGCATTCAGTCGAGGTGCAGGTCCCCTTCGCCCAGGTCCTTTTTCCGGACACCCCGCTGGTGGTCGCCGTCCTGGGTGCAGACGAAGCAGCCATTTGCGACCGGTTCGGCCGCGCCCTGGCAGAAGCGGTCAAGGACCGCAGCGCCCTGATCGTGGCCAGCACCGATCTTTCCCACTACCCGTCCTACGAAGACGCTCGCCGGGTCGACCGGGCCGTGCTCGAAGCGGCCGCCACGATGGACCCGGACGCCGTTCGGCGGGAAATCGGCACCCGGATGGCGCAAGGCGTTGCCAACCTGTCCACCTGCGCCTGCGGGGCCGCACCCATGACGGCAGCCATGACCGCGGCAAGGCACCTGGGGGCGAAAGGGGTCCGGATCGTCAGCTACGCCAACTCCGGCGATGCCCTGGTGGGCCGGCCGGACCGGGTTGTGGGCTACGGCGCGGTGGCGTTTTCGGCGTTCTACTTAAAAAGGGTCTCCTTTCCGGAGCCGCCGCCGGCAGACGAAGAAGCGCCGCTTACCGAATCCGGAAAAAAAGCCCTGCTCTTCCTGGCCCGCACCACTATCGCAGAGGTGCTCAAAGCCGACGCCCTTCCCCTGCCGCGGTCGGCCGAGCCTGCCCTCAACGCGGCAAGGGGCGCCTTTGTGACCCTGAAAAAAGACGGGCAGCTTCGCGGGTGCATCGGCCACATGGCCGCCGACCGGCCCCTGCAAAAGACCGTCGGGGCCATGGCCGTCCAGGCCGCCTTCAAGGACCGCCGATTTTCGCCGGTTTCTGCCGGGGAGCTCGAAGAGCTGGAAATCGAGATCTCGGTGCTGACCCCGTATGAACCGGTCCCAGGCCCAGAGGCGATCCGGATCGGCACCGACGGCGTGGTACTCAAAAAGGCGGGCAAAAGCGCGGTGTTTCTACCCCAGGTGGCGGTAGAGCAGGGGTGGAAAAAAGAAGAGGTGCTCGATCACCTCTGCCGCAAGGCGGGGCTGCCCGCCGGCGCCTGGAAAGAGGGGGCGCAGCTGATGACATTCCAGGCCACGGTCTTTTCCGAGCGCGAGTATGGCAAAAGACCGGTCGAAAGATGGTAAAAGGAAAGTTGCACAAAAGCCCGGGGAAGGATCCAGACACGACCTCTCGTGGTTCAATTTCCCCATAAACTCGGTGGCAATGATGGTAATATTGCTCGTGGCGCCGGGATGAAATAGCCTGGAATACCGAATTTGTTCGACGCCAGGTTCTTCAAGTCCCAAGACCAGACACAGCGGCGAGTGATTCGCGGCGAAACAGCTCTTATTCTATATTTGCTCTGCTCACTAATTCTTGTGGCGCCAATGCCACATGTGATACAGAAAAGATGGCGATGTTGACCGAAGCACTGCCGCGAAAAGGAGTATGCACCTTTTAAATCGACTGTTTTTGAAGGCCAAATGCTGCCATAAGTTGCCTAAGGGGTTTTTTCCTTTTATCGAAATACATTAAAGCGACAGAGGCGATAGAGGCTGTGAGACTCCAAGGGAAAATCAGCATATTGGCCGCGATCCCCCTTGCGTTTGTCATATTCCTAAGTACCGCCTTTGCGAATATCTGCCTCTGTGGACAGATATGCACACATTCCCTTCAATCCAGCTCCAGGGTAAACAACTTCCCCATTCATCTAAGATGCGTCAACGATCTATGTAAAAGCTGTGATTTGGAAAATGGCCAGACGTTCAAGGCTCCCAACGCTTCCGCTTATTCGATTGGTTTAGAAAACATAGAATTTTGGATAATTCCTTCTCCCTTTCAAACCCTTTTCCGGCACAATGCTACTCAGAGTCATTTCCACTTTAAAAAGCCCTTCGCAGCAGGACAGTTTTCTCCCATCTATCTGCAAAATCTCACAATCATCCGTTAAAATTCATTATTCCTTATTCGAAATCCGGGATTTCTTGATTTATCCGTGATTTCAAAGCCCCTATATCCGGAAAAAACATGATGATACTCCTCAATCTACTTTCAGCCGCGAATCCATCAGATCTTTGTCTAATTGTTCGGCCTGCCATACAACCGCAGAAATGGGTATTTATGACGATGATAATGTAACGATTCCGCGGTAATGATAAAGAGAAATAGGACAAATGTTTGGCGCTCATATGATCCCAATCGCATCAGCATGACAGGCAATATGGTGGGCAAATTTGGCATCGTCAAAAAGCGCCTTGATCCATATGGATATATACAGGTGGATAATGAGCTTTGGAGGGCAGAGCCCTCTCTGACCGGGGTTACAATAGAAGAAGGAAGAAAGGTTCGTGTCAATAAGAGTAAGGGACTTACACTGTACGTCGAGGAGGTATCGTGAAAAAAAATGTTTTGAAATACTTTATAAATTGTCTCCTTTTTGTTGATATGTGCTCGATTGCGGCGCTGGGGCTTTTATTGGGCTTCGTTATCCCCAAGGGGGGTGCAAGAGGAGCCCAGAATTTATTTCTCGGGCTACATCGCCATGAATGGGGAGATATCCATCTCTCCCTTTCGTTATTTTTTCTTGTTCTCCTTGTAGTCCATATATTGCTTGGTTGGAAGTGGGTAATTCAATCAACCAAAAATACTTCGGAGTGCATTGGAAAAATTGGCTTTGGGTTGTCTCTGCTGCATGGCTGATTGTGCTCTTTGTGATTTGGATAATAGTTCGATTTTAAGAAAAAAAGAAAGGTGTGTGGCGTAAAGAAATAAATCGACCGACTTAACCGAAAAGGATGCCCTAATTCACACAACACTGCCGAACCATTCCAACGAACAACCCAGCGCAGACTAGCACTCCCTAATTTTCGGATCCTTTTGTTTTCCGATGCCCCCATATCTTGAGCCAAGGCATTTTCCGGTGTGATTCAGGCGCAGATCGGTTCAGGTCTGGCCGCTGCTGTATGACTTGACAGGGTTGGTCTCGCAGGGCTTTACTACGCCATGGCAATCGAGCTGTTCATCCTCGGGCTGATTACCATGCTCGGCCAGGTTGTTTTGATGCGGGAGCTGATCGTCGCTTTTTTCGGCGTCGAGCTGATCTACATCCTGGCCATGGGCATGTGGCTGCTGGGATCGGCGGCCGGGGCGGGGATCGGCCGGAGAAGAAACGTTCCGTCGGCTTCGGCCGTCAAGGGGCTTTTTGTCGTTTTTTCCCTTTTTCTGCCGCTTCTTGTCGCGTTCTGCCGGGGGCTTCGGCTGCTCTTTTCCGCCGTGCCCGGCGCCTACCTGCCGTTCGGGCAGCAGATGCTGGCTATGGGCCTGGCGCTGCTGCCGGCGGCGCTGGTTTCCGGGCTGATCTTCCAGTGGGCGGCCAGGCGGTATGCGGCCGGCGGCAGGACCCTCGCCGCCGCCTATGCGGTGGAAAGCGCCGGGGCGATGGTCGGCGGCGCCGCGGCCACCGGGCTTCTTTTTCTCGGGCTGCAGAACCTGACTATTGCCGTGCTCTGCGCCCTGGCCGCCGCGGGAGCCGCGATGTTTCCCGGCCATGGAGAAAGGCGGAGCCGGATCGTTTCCGCAGCCGCATTGATCGGCGCCGCGGCGCTGATCGCCGCATGGGCTGCAGCCGCCCCCCTGGACCGTGCGATGACCGCCTGGAACCAACCATCGGCGGTCACCTCGGCCGACTCTGCCTACGGGCGGATCACCATCACCGAAGAGGCGGGCCGGTTTGCCCTGTTTGAAAACGGCGCCCTGGTCTTCGAGACCGAAGGAACCGAGGCCGAATCGTTCGTGCACCTGGCGGCGCTTCAGCACCCGGCCCCCAAGAAGATTCTTCTGATCGGCGGCGGCGTGTCCGGGCACTTGATCGAGATCCGGAAGCACCGTCCGGATCGCATCGACTATGTGGAGATCAATCCGGTACTTCTCGATCAGGCGCAGTCCGTGCTTCCGGCCGCCCTCGTCGATTCGCTGGCTGCCAAAGAGGTCAGGGTCATCGTAGACGATCCGCGCCGGTTTCTGGAGCAGGCGCCGGATTACGACCTGATCCTGGCCGTGGTGCCCGAACCCCTGTCCGGCCAGAGCAACCGGTTTTTTACCCGGGAATTTTACCGCGCCTGCGCCCGGCGCCTGGCGCCGGACGGCGTATTCGCATTTCAGCTCGCGGCGGCGGAAAACTTGTGGCCCCGCCCCCTGATCTTTCGAAACGGCAGCGTGTACCGGGCGCTTTCAGACGCCTTTTCCGATGTCCTGGTGCTGCCGGGAACGGTGAGCACCTTTACCGCCGCAGACCGGCCCCTTCAGCGGCAGCCGGAGCCGCTGATCCGGCGCTTTAAAGAGCGTGGAATCGATGCCCGGCTCGTATCTCCGGCCTATATCCGCTACCAGCTCACCAACGACCGGACCCGGCAGATCGCCGCGCTGCTGGCCGGCGCAGACGCCCCGGCCAACACGGACCGAAGGCCCATCTGCTATCCGTATTCGCTCATGATCTGGCTGTCCCGGTTTTTCCCGGAAATGATCAACAAGCTGGCCGTGGGGGGCGGCGCGTTCCGCGTCTGGCCGGTGTTTTTCGTTGTTGCGCTGGTCTTTTTCGCCTGCCGAAAGACCTTCCGCGTCCGGCAAGCGCTGCTGGCCTTTTTTGCCGGGTTTCTGGGGATGATTCTTGAAACCCTGCTCATCCTCCAGTACCAGGTGAAAAGCGGCATCCTGTATCAGGACATCGGACTGCTGCTTACGGCTTTCATGGCCGGGATGGCCTCCGGGGCGCCGGCCATGATCCGCGCCGCCCGCCAGGGGATGATCGGCGGCCGACTGCGGCCGGTGTTGGGCCGCCTGACCGCCGCCGGCTTTGTTTTGCTGGGCCTGCTCCTGTTTGCCGGCGTCCGGGCCGGCGCCCTCGGCGGTCTTTTTTCGGTGGGGGTGCTGCTGTTTCTTTGCGGCTTTCTGGGTTCGGCGCTGTTTGCCTTTGCCGGCATAGACGCCACCGCGGACCAGCAGGGCGCGGTTCCGCGGCTGCTCGCATCCGACCTGCTCGGCGGCTGCGCCGGACCGGCGGCCGCCAGCCTGGCGGTGACCCCCTTTTTGGGGATGGATCAGACGGCGCTGCTTTCCGCGCTGTTGGCGGCGGCAGTGGGGCTGCTGATTTGAACGGCAGGCGGCGGGGGATAGCTTCTAAATCGACTTTCGGGATTCATGATGCCGCGAAATGAATAATTTGCTGCCGGTATACGAACTCGCCCCAAAGGATACCTAACATCAGCGCAGGCCACGTGGTATATGTTGTTGTTTTGAATTTCGGTCATTCGTGCTTGTTTCGTGCTTCGTGCTTCGAATTTCGGATTTTTCAGCGTCGGTTCCATCCTCCGAGTCAGGTATTTGCTGTTGCAGCCTCACTGGATTAAAGCAGGACCATACCAAGGAGCTGTAGATGGGCTTTTTAACAGGAATCAATCTTTTCGGCGCCGCGCTGGGATTCATGATCGGCGTTTTCGGCTTTATTATCGTCCGCTACTGGATCCGGCCGGTGTCCCGCTATGGCCGGCTCAAGCGCCGGGCGGCCGATGCCGTTGGCGGCCACCTCTCGCTTCTGGAAGAAAACCCTGCCGGCAGCCAGGCAAAGCAGCGGTTCAAGGAAAGCCGGCAGCGGCTGCGGCGGACGGCGTCGGAGCTGACAGACGCCTTTCACCAGGAGCTGCCCCATTGGTATCGAATCCGCCTGCGCGCCAGAGGCGAGAATCCGCCGGAGGCAGCCGGCCTTCTCATGAAGCTCAGCAACACCCGCGACCCTGTCCCGGGGCGCAGGCAAGGCGAACAGATCCGGGAGCTGCTTTTCCTTCAGGGGAAACGAAAATGAAGACTTATTCGGCAGGAGAGGGGGCGGCCGATTCCTCGGCGCTTCCTTCCAGCTGCTGGGAGTAGGTCATCCATTCCTCGGCTTCGTCCCTGACCACGTTGAGCCGGGACTGGCAGTGGGAGCCAAACAGCACCAGCAGGCAGATGACAACCAGACGGCGGTAGATGGAAGAAAGGTCCGGGGAAAAAAAGTGGCTGAAAAAATCGAGGTTCTCGGTCAGAAAGATGTCCAGCAAAGAGTCGACAAACCAGTAAAGCGCGCCGAGGCCAATTCCCACCAGAACGAGAGGAAACCCTTCTTTCTTGACTTCCGCCATTTTTTAAGCCTCCTAATGTTTTTTCGGTGAAGTTCGGATCCTTTCGCTCCAGGAAGCCTCCGGTCGTGGGCCTTCGATTGCCTCGGTCGTTGACCGGGTCCATCGGGTGTTGCGGGTAAAAACGGCTTGGAGCTGCGCTTCAGGCCCCGGCGCCCGATTGACATGATACTCAATCCTACATAGGTGAAATTGAAATGTCAATTAATATGACCGTGTTATCGGTTGAAGGCCCTCGGGATTTGAGGTAGTCTAAAATTGACGGCAGGCCAAAGATCTTCAATGCCGCGATCGAAGCCGCATTTTCCGCATTTGACCGCTGCTGCCGATTGCGCACCCCACCGGAGCGGACCGGGCGAAGGCAATTCCGGCCCACCGATGTCCGGAGAAGCAGCCGATGTCGATCCGACTGATCGCCAAAGAGCTTTACCAACTTCAAAAAGAGGTCGAGGGTCTGGAAAAAGACCTCGAACAGGCCCCCTGCGACCGGAAGGGCGAAATCCGGGAGAAGCTGCGCAGGGCCAGGGCCGCGCGGGACCGCATGAGAACTGTGCTCGACAGGCAGAAGGACAGCCGGCGATGATTCTCCACGACGATCGATACAATCTGGGCCTTGCCGAATTCGGCATCTTGATCCCGGTCGCAGATACCCGTGCCTCCAGGACCTTCGAAGCCCTCAAGGACCAGCCGCAGCTGAGGGGCCAGGTTCCCCGCTGGCACCACCGGCCGGGCGGCGAGATCCTCAACGAAGAAGACCTGCTTCGGGTTCACACCCCGGAGTATGTCGCCCGCCTTTTTTCCGAAGAGGTGGAGCAGGAGATGATCCGCACCTACGAACTGATCGACGACGAGGGGCGATACAACCGGTACGATCCCTCATCGGCGAGTCTTTCTTTGAAGAAGCTGTTCGACCGGATTCTTGTGCGGGCCGCCGGTACCGTCCAGTGCTGCCGGATCGCTTTGGAGACCGGCTTTTGCTTCTACTTCGGGGGCGGCATGCACCATGCACAGAAAGATCACGGCCGCGGATTTTGTCCGGTCAACGACATCGTGGTCGCCCTTCGAAAACTCCAGGCCGAGGGCCGGATCCGCTCTGCATGGGTGGTCGACACCGATGCCCACAAGGGAGACGGCACCGCGGCGCTGACCGCCGGAGACGAAACCATCCGGACCCTTTCGATCCACATGGCCCGCGGTTGGCCTCTTGACGAAAGCCCCACCGATTCTGGTGGACGCCTTCGGCCGTCATTTATCCCCAGCGATATCGACATTCCGGTGGCCTCTGGTGAAGAAGCAGTATATGTCGAAAGGCTCAAAGAGGGGCTGCTCCACCTGGGTCGGTTTCCAACCCCGGATCTTGTGGTAGTGGTCTACGGGGCCGATCCTTATGAAAAAGACGCCCTGGCCTCCACCCGGGAGTTGAAGCTGACCCTGGGCCAATTGATGGCAAGAGACCGGGCGGTATACGATTTTCTCGATCGGGCCGGGATTG
Organism: Desulfobacterales bacterium; assembly: GCA_021737185.1. Taxonomy (GTDB): domain Bacteria; phylum Desulfobacterota; class Desulfobacteria; order Desulfobacterales; family CAFBRK01; genus JAIPEL01. The sequence continues at coordinate 14,028 of JAIPEL010000033.1, forward strand.
CCATGGCGTACCTGATGGCCGGCGGATACGGGCCCCACGCCTGGGAGGTGTACACGCAGTTTCTGTTGGAAGTGCTGCCGGAGAGGCTGGAAAAAGGTTGATTGGTTAATTCGTTGAATGGTTGATTGGGAAAGAAAAATTCCCTCTTTTCCGGAATATTGCAGCGGGATTTGAATCGACGAGTCGACCAGTCGACTACTTCGAGGGTGAGGGAGTTTCTCCGTGTGAGAGCCGTCATGCCCGCGGAGGCGGGCATCCAGCCGCTTTATTCCAGAATTTGTCTGGATGACGCCTCCACGGGCATGACAAAAAACTCCTCGATCTCTGAACGACTTAACCATTCAACCAATTAACCAATCAACCAATCGACCCATGCCCACCAGAAGACAATTCATCAAATGGTTGACGGCTGCGGCCGGCCTGACCCTGGCCGGCTGGACCCGGGTGCGGATGGCGCTGGCCGAAATTGCCAAAAAAATCCTCCCACCCGGCACCGATCCGGGAAGTTTGTTTCATGAAAACCCAGAATACCTGGACACCCGAAACCTGAAGGTCATGCCCGTCAACCGGTTCGGCACCATGGGCGACACCGACCAGCAGATCGATCCGGGCACCTGGCGCCTGGAGGTGGACGGCAAGGTGGCCCGGCCTCTGTCATTGACACTGGAAAAGGTGCATGGGCTGCCGGCCGTGGAGCGAAGCGTCCTGCTGATCTGCCCCGGCTTTTTCTCCAACCACGGCACATGGCAGGGGGTTTCGCTGGCCGCCTTGCTGAAAGAAGCCGGAGTCCTTCCAGGGGCGGACCGCCTTCGCATCTACGGAAAGAGCCCGTTCAGAGACAAAAAAGAGGTGTTCGCCCGGGAGGAAGCCGAAACCGACGCGGTGTTTCTCGCCTATGCGGTCAACGGGCGGCCTCTTCCGGTCGAGCACGGATTTCCGCTCCGGGTCGTGGCCGAAGGCCACTGGGGGGCCGAGTGGGTCAAGTATGTGTACCGGGTGGAGGTTTTGGGGTAGGGAGCCTGCGCTGATGTGAAATCTGCCATTGGAACTGCCGCCGCGGCGAGGATTTCGGGTACGGTTGACTGGTCAAATGGTTGAATGGTCAAGTGGGGACTGCGTTATTTTCCAGCTGTTTTCCTGCCATGTAGTTTCAGGTATTTTCTAATCAACCATTCAACGAATTAACCAATCAACCGGTTCTCTCGATCTTCGGGTTGAACTCTTCCCTGAGCCAGTCGGCAAAGAGGTTGATGCCCACTACCAGCACCACCAGCGCGGCGCCGGGGAAAACCACCATCCACCACATTCCGGCGTAGATGTAGTCTTTGCCGATGGCGATCATCATCCCCAGGGAAGGTTCGGTGATCGGCACGCCGACGCCGAGAAAGCTCAGGGTGGCTTCGAGCATGATCACCACGGCCAGATCGACGGCGACCACCACCATCACCGGCGGCATGGCGTTGGGCAGGATGTGGCGGAACAGGATCCTCATATCCCGGGCGCCGGTGGCCCGGGAAGCCAGGACGTACGCCTCCTGCTTGACCTCCAGCACGCTGCCGCGCATGGTGCGCGCATAGCGCACCCAGTCGGCAATGCAGATCGCCGCGATCACGGTCCCGATGCCGGTCTTTTTGAACACCCCCAGAAGCAAAATGGCCAGCAAGGTGGTCGAAAAGGAAAACATCGTATCGGCAATGCGCATGGTCACCGCATCGAGCCAGCGGCCGTAGTAGCCGGCCAACAGTCCGATCAGCACCCCGACGGTGCCGGCGATCATCACCACGGAAAAGCCGACGATCAGCGACGTCCTGCATCCGTAAATGATGGTGCTCAGGATTCCGCGGCCCTGGTCGTCGGTGCCGAGCAGATAGGGCATCTGGCCGCCGTCTTTCCAGATCGGCGGCGTCAGGAAATTGTCGAAGGTCAGCGTCTCCAGGTCGTAGGGATCCTGGGGCGTGATCCAGGGGGCCAGCACCGCTGCGGTCAGAAAGACCACGATAATGAGGCTTCCCGCCATGGCCGGCGGATCGTGCAGGAAGCTGTGGAGCATCTTTGAGCGTTTGCGTTTGCGGGTCATCGGTGTGCTTCGCTTTTTGCCTCTTTTTCGGTGCCCGGTAGTTATCTTTTGATCTTACCGTCAAAGTCCCGGCGCGCAGCGCCGGGACTCAGTCGTACCGGATCTTCGGGTTGAGCACCGCGTAGAAAATATCCACCAGGATGTTGATGCTGATGATGATCACCGCGGCCATCATGATGTAGGTGACGATCACCGGCTGGTCGGTTTCATAGATGGAGGTGAGCAGCAGGTTGCCCATGCCCGGCCATTGGAAAATGGTTTCGGTGACGATGGCAAAGGCGATCAGCTCTCCGAACTGAAGACCCGCCATGGTGACCACCGGAATCAGCACGTTTCTTAAGGCGTGCTTGACGATCACCGTCATGGGGGAAAGTCCCTTGGCCCAGGCGGTCTTGATGTATTCTTCGGCCATCACCTCCCGCATTCCGGCCCGGGTCAAACGCAGCAGCACCGCCAGCTGATAGGTGGACAACGTGATGGCCGGCAGAATCAGGTGCCGGATGCCGTCTACGGTCAGCAGTCCCGTGCGCCAGAAGCCGACCTCCACGGTTTTGCCCCGGCCGAAGGGAGGCAAGATGCCCACGTATACGGCGAAAATCATGATCAGCAGGATGCCGGTCAAGAACGTCGGCATGGAAATGCCCCCCAGCGATCCGGCCATGATCGCCCGGCTGTGCCAGGCATAGGGCCGCAGGGCGACCAGCACTCCGAACCCGACGCCGAAGACCAGGGAAATGAGGATCGCGCAGGTGGCCAGCTCGAAGGTTGCCGGAAACCGCTCCAGGATCAGTCCCAGGGCCGGCACCCGGCTGACGTAAGATTTTCCGAAATTGCCGTGGGCGGCGTTCCACAAGAATTTCACGTACTGGACGTAGGTCGGCTGGTCCAGGCCAAGGGATTTGCGGACCTCCTGGATCTGCTCCTGGGTGGCATAGCGGCCGGCCAGGGTCAGGACCGGGTCTCCCATGTACCGGAAGATGACAAAGCAGATGAGCGATACGGCCAGAAGGACGACCACTCCCTGCAGCAGGCGTCTGATGATGTAGGTGAGCATCGGCGTTCGGTGTCCGGTGCTGCGGCCGCATTTTCTGCGGCCGCAGCACCCTTTTCATCCTATCTGTCGATTTCCTTGAAGACCATCCAGCGGTCCGGGCGGGGGTCGAACTTGATGCCCTTGCCCTTCTGGATGGCGTACAGGTCCTCCTGATAGTGCAGGGGGATCCAGACGATCAGATCTTCCATGGCCATCTTGTTCAGGCGCTGGAGGGTTTGGCTGCGCTTGTCCGGGTCGATGATCTTGGCCGTGGATTCCAGGAGCTTGTCCAGCGCGGCGTTGCTGTAATTGGTGCCGTTCAGACCGCCGAACCCCTGGTCGGCGTCCCGACTGTGGGCGAGCTTGAAATAGGTGCGGCCCATGTCGTAGGTGCCGTCGAACCAGCCGATGAGGTAGAACTCCAGCGTTCCTTCGGCCACTTCCGGAAAGAAGATCGACTTGGGCTTGACGTCCAGGTTCACCTTGATGCCGATCTTGGCCAGGTACTTGGCCACGGCTTCGCAGATTTTCTCGTCCTGCACGTACCGGTCGTTGGGGCCGGTCAGGGTGACGGTAAAGCCGTCCGGGTAGCCGGCCTCGGCCAGCAGCTTCTTTGCCATGGCCGGATCGTAGGGGAGCCGGGTGAGGTCCGGGTTGTATCCCACGGTGGGGACATCCGGGATCTGGGCTGCCGGGGCGGCATGGCCCCGCATGATTTTCTCGATGATCTCATCTTCGTTGATGGCCATGTACATGGCCTTCCGGACCCGGATGTCGGCCATGGGCGAGCCGGTTTTGTTGCCCAGGGCCAGGAAGATGGACCGGCGGGCCGGCCGGCTGACCACTTCCAGCTTCGGGTTTTTCAGCACCGGCTCGTACAGCTCCACCGGAATGCCGGTGACGATCTCCACCTTTCCGGAAGCCAGGGCGGCAAACCGGGTGGAGGCCTCGGTGATGGGCCGGATCTCGACGTTCTTGATCGGCGGCGCGCCTTCCCAGTAGTCCTCGTTGGCGGTCAGGCGCACGTAGGACCCCTTGACCCATTCTTCGAGCTTGTAGGCGCCGGTGCCGATCGGCTTGATCATCACGTCGCCCGGATCCCGGGCTTCGGTGGACTCCTTGTCCATGATGAAGACCTGGTGCATGTTGTTGGCAAACCAGGGAATCGGCTCCTTGGTCTTGAACACTACCGTGTAGTCGTCGATCACGTCGATGGAGGCGATCTGTTTTCCGGTGTTGAGAAACTCGGAGACTTCCGGGTTGCCCAGCCGTTCGAAGGAGAACTTCACGTCGGCCGCGGTAAAGGGATTGTCGTTGTGGAACTTGACCCCCTTTCGCAGGTAAAATTTCCACGACAGGGCATCGGGATGCTCCCATTTCACCGCCAGCGCCGGGGTGAGCTTTCCGGCTTCGCCCTTGCGCTGGAGAAGGCCGTCGAAGAAGTTGGCCATGTAGGAGAGGCCGGCATCGGAGTCGTCTCCGTGGGGGTTCATCATGCGGGGGGAGTCGTCTACAGCCAATACCAGGGATTTTGCCGCTGCAGGTCCGGCCGCGACCAGTGCGACCATCATCAATGCGATGGCTGCCATCCAAGCGAGTTTTTTCATCATGTTTCCTCCTCGTGTTTGTTGGTTGCCTAAAAAAGAATCCATACCGATCCTTCATTCTGACTTGCCCTGGATCCATCGAGCCGGCGCCGGATGTTTCCACAGAGCCTTGCCGGGATCAGCCGTACAAAAAGCAGCTGACCTCATGGCCGCCCCCCAGATCCTGGAGCTGCGGCTCTTTTTTGTCGCAGATCTCCATCCGGTAGGGGCAGCGGGGGTGAAACCGGCACCCGGCCGGCGGATTGATCGGGCTGGGCACGTCGCCCTTCAAGATGATCCGGTCTCTCTTCGTCTTCGGATCCGGCACCGGCACCGCAGACAGCAGCGCCTGGGTGTATGGATGCTTGGGAGCCGTGTAGATCGGGCCGTGGGCGGCCCGCTCGACGATGCGCCCAAGGTACATCACGGCCACGTGATCGCAGATGTATTCCACCACGGCCAGGTCGTGGGCGATGATGATGTACGACAGATGAAAGTCCTTCTGAAGCTCGATGAGCAGGTTGATGATCTGGGCCTGGATGGAAACGTCCAGGGCCGACACCGGCTCGTCTCCGATGATGATGCTCGGGTTCAGGGCCAGGGCCCGGGCGATGCCGATACGCTGTCGCTGGCCTCCGGAAAACTCGTGGGGGTACCGGCGGCCCTGCTCCGGCGACAATCCGACCCGTTCGAGCAGGTATGCAATCCGGTCCTGCCGCTCGGAACCTGCAAAGACGCCGTGGACCTGCATCGGATCGTTGATGATCTGATTCACGGTCATCCGGGGATTGAGAGAAGAGTACGGATCCTGGAAGATGATTTGCATCTCCCGGCGAAGCGCCCGCAGGCGGCGGCCGTCTGCATCGGTGACGTCTTTGCCGTCGTAGCGGATCGTCCCCGAAGTTACCGGGACCAGCTTCAAGATTCCCAGGCCGGCCGTGGTTTTGCCGCAGCCGCTTTCACCGACGATTCCCAGGGTTTGCCCCCGCTGCAGGACAAAGGAAACCCCGTCGACCGCATAGACGTAGCCCACGGTTTTAGAAAGGACCCCCTTCTTGATGGGGAAGTGGACTTTCAGATTTTCGACGGCCAGCAGCGGGTCCATCCCGATCAGTCCTTCCCGGGTTCGTCGAAGTAGAGCCAGCAGCGCACCGTACGCCCCGGTCCGATGCGCCCCAGGGGCGGATCCTTTTTTCGGCAGATCCCCATCACCTGCGGGCACCGAGGAGAGAACCGGCAGCCTTCGGGCAGGTCGAGCAGGCCCGGCACGATGCCCTTGATTTCCACGAGCCGGGTTCGCTCACCGGCGCCGCGTCTACCCAGCTTGGGAATCGATCGCAGCAGCCCCTGGGTGTAAGGATGCTTCGGGTCTTCGAACAGGGGTACGGTTTCGGCTTCCTCCACGATCCTGCCGGCGTACATGACCACGACGCGCCTGGCGATTTCGGCGATGACCCCAAGGTCGTGGGTGATCATCATGATGGCGGTGTCAAAGTCTTCCTTGAGCTTGAGCATCAGGTCGAGGATCTGGGCCTGGACGGTCACATCCAGGGCCGTGGTCGGTTCGTCGGCGATCAAAATTTCCGGATCGCAGGCCAGGGCCATGGCGATCATGGCCCGCTGGCGCATCCCGCCCGAGAGCTGGTGCGGATATTCGCCCACCCGCTTTTCCGGCGCAGGGATCTGGACTTTTTTGAGCATCTCCACCGCCCGGTTCAAACCTTCCCGGCGGCCGAGCCCCATGTGAAGCCGGAACATCTCCGAGATCTGGTTGCCGATGGTGTAGACCGGATTCAAGGAGGTCATCGGCTCCTGGAAGATCATGGCGATCCGGTTTCCCCGGATGCCGCGCATCTCTCCCATGGAAAGGCGTACGAGGTCTCGGCCGTCGAAAAGAATGCGGCCCTCGACGATTTTGCCGGGGGGCTGGGGAATCAGGCGCATGATCGACTGGGCGGTGACGCTCTTGCCGCAGCCCGATTCTCCCACGATGCCGAGGACTTCGCCCGGATCCAGGAAAAACGAGACATCGTCCACGGCCCGGGCCACTCCCTCGAAGGTGTAGAAATAGGTTTTCAGATGTTGCAAGTCGAGCAGATGGTCGGATTCGGCCATGATCGGATTCCGGTTGGGGGTAGCCACGAAGTTCTTTCATATCACCTGGGAGGGTGCGAAGCAACCGGACACTCCGCCAAAAAGCGCTCCAGCAGATCGGCGAGCCGGGCGATGCTGTCGATGTTCACGTGCTCGTCTGTGCAATGGGCGCTTCTGTCGCCGTCGGCGCCCCATACGATGCCGGCGATGCCGAAGCCGGAGAGAAACCGCGCGTCGCTGGCGCCGTGCTCGAATCCGGTGGAGGCGTCTTTTGCCACGGAAAGGAGCCGGGTAAGGTAGGCAGATTCTCCCCCGAAAAAGATCGGCTCTTTGGCTTCGACGGCAATGTCGCCGGATACGGCCGCCTGAAGGCGGGCAGCCAGATCGTCGGGATCGTCCTCGTCGGTGTAGCGGATGTCGAATCCGGCTTCTGCGCGGTCCGGGACCTGGTTGAACGATCCGCCGGCCGATACCTGGGAAAAGTTCAGCGTCCGGTGCCAGGCGTCGGGTTGGTTTTCGCCGAAGACTTCCCGGAGTTTTTCATAGTCGTCGATGAGCGCTTCGATGGCGTTTACCCCCATCCACGGACGCGATCCATGGGCGGCTTTACCCCGGCTCACCAGCCGAAGTCTCAAGATCCCTTTTTCCTTGACCACGATCTTGTCCACGGCTCCGCCGTCCAGGGCGATGCCGAAATCGGCGCGGATGTCTGCAAGGGCGCTCTTTACCCCATGAACGCCCCCGGTTTCCTCGTCTCCGGTGATGAGAAGCCCCACCGGCGGCGGTTCGTCAGCCTTGGAGCGCTTTGCCGCCCGGGCCGCCAGGACCATGGACAGGGCCACGGCGTACTTGTCGTCGAGGCTGCCCCGGCCGTAGAGGCACCCGTTTTCGACGCGCGGGGCAAAGAGGTTTTCTGCGCCCTCCACCACGTCGATGTGGCTCATGAGAAGAACCGGCGCATAGCCGGACCGGGGCAGGGCGACCACCGAGGGCACGCCCCCGTGTTCGACCGTGCGGCAGGCAACGCCCCGATCCTTGAGCCAGCCCTCGACGAAGGCGGCGCATCGCCGGATTTCTTCCGGGTTCTTGCTGGTGGTTCGAAACCGGATGAGGGTTTCGGTCAGGGATACGATTTCTTCGATCATGGCAGCCTTTCTTTCGTCGATCGGACGAAGGCGGAAAGCAGTTTTCGGGCAAAAAGATCTGTGGCAAAGGCCCCCTCCGGGTGCCACTGGACCGCGAGGACAAACGTGCGCTCCGGTGCGAACAGGGCTTCTACCAGGCCGTCCGGCGCCCGGGCGCCCACCTGAAGGTCTTCTGCCACATCTTTGACGGCCTGGTGGTGCTTGCCGTTGACCCGGATGCTGCGGCGCCGGAGGATGTCGAACAGGAGGGAGGGCCGTTCGATGCTCACGGTGTGGGTGGCAACCGACTTGGCCGCCTGCTGCCGGTGTTCGATGGCCTCGGGGACCTGGCGTTCGATGTCCTGGTAAACCGTGCCTCCCAGGGCGATGTTGAGCAGCTGAATCCCCCGGCAGATTCCCAGGATCGGAAGGTCCGCTTTCCATGCGGCGGCGGCCGCAGCCAGCTCCATGCGGTCCAGGGGCTCGTCGATCTCGCCGAGCCCCGGCATCGGCTCTTCGCCGTAAAATTTCGGATGGACGTCAGGTCCTCCGCTGAGCAGCAGGCCGTCTGCCGCGGACAGGATCCGGTCGAGGGCGCCCTGGTCGCAGGCGGCGGGAATCAGCACCGGCGCCCCGCCGCAGGCCACGATGGCCCGGCTGTACTGGCAAAACGCATAGTCCATGAAGTGGCCCTGGTCGTACTCCCCCCAGGAGCCGCCGATCTTCCGGCTGCAGGTGACGGCGATCAGTGGCAGCAAATTGGACCTCCGTTGCGCGCTATGTAAAATATTCCTTTTTCAGAGGGCATCCTGGGCCCCCGCTGGGAAGCTGGGATGCTGGGAAGCTGGGAGGCCGGGATGCTAAAAAACCAGAATCCAGCGTTCAAATCCAGCATTCAGCCCCGCCGTCCCGTTCTCGACCGGAATTTAATCAAAGGTGAAACTATTCCATTTGGGGATAGTTTCCCATGAGATGTCCGACAAAAAAACAATCATTGCAGTTTTGCTGACATCCGACGTCCGACATCCGACCGCTGACGTCTGGTATCGGATCTCTGGTTTTTGCTCAGCAGCTTACCAGCTCTGCGGCTCGCCTGCCTCCCAGCCTCCCAGCAAAGAAATCTCCTCAAGAACAAACTGAATCTTCCTCAAAAGTCCCTTTGACCACAGCCGTTCCGTCCCGGACCATCACCCGGCCACGGGCGATCACCGTGTCGATGGCAAGCTCCGGGTCCAGCAACAGCAGGTCTGCATCCGCCCCGACAAACAGGCCCCCTTTGCGGTCGGCCAGGCCCACCCGCCGGGCCGGGTTTTCCGTCACCAGGGCAAGGACATCGGCCAGGGGGAATCCGCAGTCCACCAGCCGGCGGAATTCATCGTAGAGGCTGGAGATGTCGGCCACGGCCAGGCGAACGAGGCTTCCCTTCTCGTCGAAGATCGGCATCGATCCGTTGGAATCCGAGCTGAGGCTGATTCGCCCCCAGTCGACGCCTGCGCTCAGCGCCCGGTCAAGGGCGTCTGCGGTGCCCCGGCCAAAATCGAGGGACTCTCCCATGACGGTCAGATCGATGTTGCCGCCGGCCCGGGCAAACGCCAGGGCCTGGTCGAAGAGGCGGGTGCTTCGGTTGACGTGGGTGGGCAGAAACTGCCCGATCGGGATGTCGGTCTCTTCTACGATCCGAAAGACCGGATCCAGCCCTCCCTTGCCGTTTCCCATGTGAAGATGCACCAGACCCGCCTTTTTTCCGATCATCCCGCCGACCCGGGCCTCGGCCGCGGCCCGGCAAAGCTCGTCTAGGGTCGGGGCAGAGGAGCGGTGGTCGGAGACGGCGATTTCCCCCACGCCGATCACCATGTCGATGAGGGCCACGTCCTTTCTGACGCTGCCGGTGATGGTGGCCAGCGGAAACTGGTAGGAGCCGGTGTAGATCCGGGCCGAAATCCCTTCGGCTTCCAACTGGCGGGCCTTGGCCAGCAGGGTTTCCGGCCTGCGGGAGACGTCGTCGGTTCCCAGGCAGCCGACCACCGTGGTGACCCCGGCGGCGGTGATCCGGGAAAAAACGATCTCCGGAGTGCGGGTGGCAAAACCGCCTTCTCCTCCTCCGCCCAGCAAATGCACGTGCAGATCCACGAATCCGGGACAGACGATGCCTCCGGCCGCGTCGATGACGTCGATGTCCCATGCCGCCGGCGCTTCGATCCGGTCGTCGATGTTGACGATGGTCTGTCCGGCGATGAGCAGGTCTTTTTTTCCGGCCGGCTCGGGCCGGTACAGATCGGCGTTTTGAATCAGGGTGAGCATGGGGCGCCTCGTCATGGAAGAGGTTGAAATGCGAAACCATCCATAGCATGGTTTATGAGCAGGGATAAAGGCCGTTGCTGACGGTTGAAGGCCTTGCGATTATGCTGGAAGTCGTTATGCTATCTGCAAAGGAGGCTCAATGGCTGATGATCTTCTGGAAACAGTGGAAATCGACCCGAACGGAACCGCATCGGCGTTGGTGATCTGGCTTCACGGCTTGGGTGCAGACGGCCACGATTTCGAGCCGGTGGTGCCGATGCTCGACCTGCCGGCGTCGCTGCCGGTGCGGTTCGTCTTTCCCCACGCGCCGGTGCGGCCGGTGAGCATCAACATGGGAATGCGGATGCGGGCTTGGTACGACATCTCAGACAGCCGGGTCGACCGGCGGGTGGACACCGAAAGCCTGATCGAGTCCGCGGACCGGCTCACCGACCTGATCGAACGGGAAAAGCAGAACGGGTTTTCCGCCGACAGGATCCTGCTGGCCGGCTTTTCCCAGGGCGGGGCGGTGGCCCTCCATGCCGGCCTGCGGTATCCGGAGGCCCTGGCCGGCATCGCAGCCCTTTCCACCTACATGCCCACGGCCGACACTCTGGAGGCCGAAGCCGCCGACGCCAACTGCCGGCTCCCCATTTTCATGGCCCACGGCGCCATGGACCCGATGATTCCCGTCGAAAACGGCCGCCGCGCCCGGCAGGAACTCACCCGGATAGGCTACCGGGTCCGGTGGCACGAGTACCCGATGATGCACGAAGTCTGCATCGAGGAGATCCAGGAACTGGGAAAATGGATGCAGGAGGTGCTGGTTGCGTCCTAATTATTTTTTGATGGCGAAATACAGTTCGCCAAACCAAGTCCGTCATTCCGGACGAGCGAAGCGGAGCGGAGCGAAGATCCGGAATCCAGGAAATTCAAAAACCTTCTGGATCCCGGCTCTCCGCTTCGCTGCGGCCGGGATGACGGATTGAGAAGTTTCAAAATTGATCAAGCTGGTCTGTTTTGACCAAAAGATTCGTATAAATCTCCGACCGGAGAATTTTGAATCTTGAATTTGGAATTTTGAATCCCGGCGGCCAACAGCGGGACAAAACAACGTACGATAATCGTCTGCCGAACCGGAAAGCAGGCCATGACCAAAAAAGACCCCTACATCCGCTACGAAATCAACCGCAAGATCAAGGCGGTGCTCGTCCGCCACGCGGTGGATATCACCGAACTGCAGTATTCCAACACCGGCGAGGTCGTCTACCTGTTCGGAAAGCTCGTCCGGGATCCGAAGGGGGACTTCAAGGCGCCGGAGGTGGAGTCGCTCATGCGCGAGATCGCCGGCATTCCCGAAGTCCAGGACGTTTCCGTGGATCTTTCCAACTGGAGCGTCATGTACGAGCCCGGATTCGTCGATATCCGCCAGAAACTCTGATAAAATTGCCGCCGCGCTTGAAGGCTTCCCGCTTCCCGAGACACGGCGAGGAAACGAACCTGCGACCGGCAGCAAATTATCCATTTCGCGGCATCATGAATCCCGAAAGTTGAGTTGATCCTTGCAGCCGAGGAAAGCCTTGACTCCATACTGCCTTGCAATGATACAAGTTTTCATTTTCCAACCCCATGTTGACCCCAGCAAAGGAGGCCCGCCGTGAAGGAGATCAGCGAACTGAACCTGCCCGAAGATGTCCGATACGCCGAAGACCACGAATGGGTGCGGATCGAGGGCGACAAGGCCAGAATCGGCATCAGCGACTATGCCCAGGATCAACTCGGAGACATCGTTTTCGTGGAGCTGCCGGAGGTGGGGTCCAAGCTTTCCAAGGGGGACGAGTTCGGCACCGTCGAATCCGTCAAGGCCGTTTCCGAACTCTACATGCCGGTGGGAGGTGAGGTCGTCTCGGTCAACAACGGGTTGGAAGACGCCCCGGAAAAAGTGAACAATGCGCCGTACACAGACGGCTGGATGATCGAGATCAGCCCCGACGATCCTTCCGAGGCCGGTTCCCTCCTGGACCGGGCGGCCTACCTGAAAATGCTCGAGGGCCAATAGGATTCGAAAACCGATGGGCGACCGATCCACGGCCTGGCTGCTTTGCGAATTTGCCCAGATCGAATATACCCGGGCGCTTTCCCTGCAGCGTGACATCGCCGCGGCCAAACACCGGGGCAGGATCGAAGAAGACCTTCTTCTCATGCTGGAGCATCCGCCGGTCTTCACCCTGGGCCGGCGCGGCGGCCGGGAGAATTTGACCGTTTCTGAGGCGTTTCTATCAGAGCGGGACATTCCCGTGGTCCAGATCGAACGCGGCGGCAACATCACCTACCACGGGCCGGGCCAGTTGGTGCTGTATCCCATCGTCTCGCTGGCCCGGCGAAAACTTTCGGTGACCGGTTTCGTCGAGGCGCTCGAATCGGTCATGATCCGGATTGCGGCCGACTTCGGGGTTTCTGCGGTCCGGGATGCCAGAAACCGCGGGGTCTGGGTAAAGGATGCCAAGCTCGGCAGCATCGGGATCAACATCCGCCACGGCGTCGCGTTTCACGGCCTGGCCCTGAACGTGAACACGGATCTTGCCCCCTTTTCCTGGATCCGTCCCTGCGGGCTCTCCGATGTTTTCATAACCTCCCTGGCCGCCGAAACCGGCGCAGCGACGGTGGCCATGGAAAAGGCAAGGCAAGCGGCCCGAAGCCACTTCGAGGCGGTGTTCGGCGTGCGGCTGGAGGCGATCGAGCCGGCGGCGCTGGAAAGGATGCTGTGAATGTCGGCAGGCAGGCTGTCGATGGGTCATTGGTTAAAGGGTCGAATGGTCAAATGGGAATTGGTTGATCGGTCAAATCGTTGAATGGTCAAGTAGGGACAGCATGGTTTTCCGCTCCTTTCCCTTCCCTGTCGTGTTGGCAGTGCCCAATCAACCATTCAACGAATCAACCAATCGACTTGAACCGGCATGCCGGCACACTGAGCAGCCGGCCGGCCGGGCACCCGCGGAGTTGATTCGATGAAAAGAATTCTTCACCTGTTGACGGTTTTCTGGCTGCTCTGGGCGGGCCTCGGGAGTCCGGCGGCCGCCGAAGACCCGGACCACCATCCCCTGGACGCGCATCTGTCAGACGCCTATACGGAAGATCTCCCCAGCCTGATGGAGCGAAGGTATATCCGCGTGCTGACCACCATGAACCGGACGAATTTCTTTCTGGCCGGGGGAACGGCCCGGGGGTTCGAATACGCCCTTTTGAAGGAATACGAAAAGTTTCTCAATCAGGGCATCAATCGCCGGGAGCTGAACATCACCCTGGAGTTTATTCCGGACTCCCGGGACCGACTGTTTCCCGACCTGGTGGCGGGGTTGGGCGACATCGCGGCTGCCGGCCTCACGATCACTGAAAAGCGAAAGAAGCTTGTCGACTTCACCCGCCCCTATCTAACCGGTATCGATGAACTTCTGGTGACCCACAAGAGCGTTCCGGCTCCGGCTAGTGTAAACGAGCTGTCGGGCAAACGGGTCTTCGTTCGGAAAAACAGCAGCTATTACGAGAGTCTGTTAAAACTCAACCGGCGGCTGGACAATGCAAACCTGCGGGTGGTCAAGATCGCCGTCGCTGACGAGAACCTGGAGACCGAGGACATTTTGGAGCTGGTCAACACCGGCGCCATCGAGCGGACCGTGTGCGACAGCCACATCGCAGAAATCTGGGCAGAAGTGCTTCACGATATCCGGGTCCACGAAAATCTCAAGCTCCGGCGGGGAGGACAGATCGCCTGGGCGGTTCGAAAGGACGCCCCGAAGCTGAAAGAAAGTCTGAACCGCTTCCTGCAGGGACACCGCAAGGGAACCCTTCTGGGAAACATCTTCTTTACGCGGTACTACGAAAAAAACGAATGGATCAAAAATCCGCTGAAAGGAGACGCTGGAAAGAAGATCGACAAGTACCGGCCGCTTTTCATCAAATACGCCGACCGGTACGGGTTCGACTGGCGGCTGATTCTGGCCATGGCCTTCCAGGAGTCCGGGCTCAACACCAAAAAGATCAGCCATAAAGGGGCGGTGGGGCTGATGCAGATCCGGCCTTCGACCGCGGCCGATCCCAACGTCGGCATCCAGGACGTCCACCGCCTGGAAAACAACATCCATGCCGCGGTCAAGTACCTCGATTTTCTCCGCAGCCGGTATTTCAGCAGCGAAGGCATCCGCGAAAGGGACCGGGTCCGGTTTTCCCTGGCCGCCTACAATGCGGGTCCGGCCCGGATCCGGCAGGCGCAAAAGAGGGCCGAGGCCATGGACCTCGATCCGAACCGCTGGTTTCGCAACGTGGAACTGGCCGTGCTGCGCACCGTGGGCCAGGAAACCGTCCAATACGTGAGCAGCATCAACAAGTACTACGTGATCTACAAAAACTCCCTGGAGCGGCGGGCGGCCCGGGAAAAAGTCAAGGAGGCCATCCGTTGATGGCCTATGGGGATAGGTTGATTGGTCAAATGGCCAATTGGTTGATTGGAAACTGCCTGAGACCACAGGCAAGGAACTAGCCGGAAAGTCCTGCCGTTCCCACTTGACCATGCAACGAATCAACCAATCAACCGTTCGCTGGGAACAATGGCAACTTTAAAATGAGCACCGATCACAGAAAAACGAAGCGAACCGCAAAGCCCCCCTGGATCCGGCGGCGGCTGCCGTCGGGGCCGGAATACGAAAAGATCCGGTCGATGGTCCGGGAGGGAAAGCTCCACACGGTCTGCCAGGAAGCCCAGTGCCCGAACATCTGGGAGTGCTTCTCCTGCGGCACGGCGACGTTTCTGATCCTGGGCTCGCGCTGCACCCGCAACTGCACCTTTTGCGCCGTGGCCCACGGCCCGGAAGGACCGCCCGACCCCAAAGAACCTTCGAACGTGGCTGAAGCCGCCGCGGCCATGGGGCTGTCCTACGTGGTGGTGACATCGGTGACCCGTGACGACGTAAAAGACGGCGGCGCCGGCCATTTTGCCGAAACCATCTCCCGGGTCAAAGAAAAGATCCCCGGGGTACGGGTGGAGGTGCTGATTCCCGATTTTGCCGGGGACCGGGCCGCCCTGAAAACCGTGCTCGACGCCGGACCCGACGTGCTCAACCACAACATCGAAACCGTTTCCCGGCTCTATCCGAAGGTCCGGCCCGAGGCCGACTATCGCCGGTCCCTTCAGCTCATCGGCCGGGTCGGAGACATGGCCCCGCAGATTCCCGCCAAGTCGGGGATGATGCTCGGCCTGGGCGAGACCGAAGAAGAAGTCCGCGAAACCCTGGCGGATCTGAGACAGGCCGGCTGCCGCATGCTCACCCTGGGCCAGTACCTTCAGCCGAGCAGGACCCATTTGCCGGTGGCGCGCTACGTGACCCCGGAAGAATTCGACGCCTGGAAGACAGCGGCGGAAAAAATGGGCTTCTCTCAGGTGGCCAGCGGCCCGCTGGTGCGCTCATCGTATCATGCCGGGGAGCTGTTCGAAGAAAAATAGGGATTGTCATATTTTCGTTCTGTATGAAAGAGATCGATATGTATTGATGATCATGTTGGGCTTCACAAGTTCAGCCCAACCTACCCGCTACGCGCTGTTGGAGGAATGCGGAAAAAGCACTCGTAGGTTGGGCTGAGCGCAGCGAAGCCCAACAATGAATTGCCTCGATCTCTGCGCGCAGGACATAAAGGAGGAATTGTGGAGAGCATCGACTATGCTCAGATTTCGGATGCGGTTCGCGATGCCGCGCGGCTGAAGACGCTGCCGCTGTCGATCAAGTTCATGAAAACCCGTGAGAATTTTCCGGAGAAAACGAGACGGCCGGCAACGGATCTGGGAAAGCGTGTCACCATTTGCCAGGCGGTTTCCATGGCACGCCTCTACGGGTGGACGATCGGGCTGACCAAAGAAGATTTGATTTGCGTTCCGGCCATGATCGCGTTCGGCTTCAGCGGGGCCGAGGATAGCCGAAGCACGCTGGGAGAGTTGTTCTGTGAGGTCGGGTTTCACCCTGAAGCGGGGGCCGCCGCCGATGAAGCGGGCAGCCTCTGCAAATTCGACAACGACGAGTACCCGGCGATCCTGATCGCTCCCCTGTCCAAGGGACTGGTCGAGCCGGACACGGTGGCTTTTTACGGCAACCCGGCCCAAATCATGCGTCTTTCCCAGGCAGTCGTGCACGCATGTGGCCAACGTATCGCCGGAAGCTTCGGAGGCAAAGTCGAATGCACCGAGTACCTGGTCGCACCGTTCAAGACGGCAGCCCCGCGTATCGCCATCCCGGGGTTGGGCGATCGCATTTTTTCAATGACGCAGGATGACGAGTTGGTCTTGAGCATTCCCGGCAGGCTGCTGCTGCCGATGGTTCGGTCGCTGAATGTCGTGGGGAAAAAGGTCGGCCTCCGGTATCCTGTCCCGAGCTACCTGAATTACCAGCCTGAATTTCCGCCGATCTACAAGGAGACGGCCGAAAAACTGAAATTGTTCTAAGACTATAAGATTTCAAACTCCGTCGTGATCTTGGCCACCCCCCGGACGGTGGCGGCCACCGAGCAGTACTTTTCTTCCGAGAGGCGGATGGCGGCGGCCACCGCTTTTTCGGTCAGGTCCTTTCCGGCCAGGCGGTACTTGAGGTGGATGGTGCGATAGGGCCAGGGCGGGTCGTCGTCACGCTCGCCGGTGGTGACGATCTCCAGAAATGTGAGCGGCTTTCGCTTCTTTTCCAGGATTTCGACCACGTCGTAGGCCGTGCATCCGGCAAGCCCCACCAGCAGCATTTCAGACGGGCTCATCCCCTTGGGCGGGCTGTCTCCGGAAAGCACCACGCTCTGGTTTCTGCTGTCGGTCCCCACAAAGGTCTTTTCCGAAACCCAGGTCACTTTCGTTGTCGGCATAAAAAATCCTCCGGATTTTTTATAAAAAAAAAGCAGTTCTCTGTGTTCTCTGTGACTCTGCGGTGAATCATTCAACCGCAGCCTCTATCGAAGCACATCCGAAACCCGCGCCACCATCTCGTCGACTTCTTTTCCCGCAAAGCAGTACTGCATATCGAGGAACCGCTCCCGGAGTTTGACGACTTCCTTTCGCACGTTTCTGTCTTTTTCGATCACTTCGGCGATGAGGCCGGCCAGGACGGCAAAGTCGGCCGGTTCCATGCCGAAGCGGGTCATCTCCTGTACGCCGGTGCGAAGCGACCCCGAGGCGGTGAAGCCCTCTTCTTCGGGGGTGGCTTGGTAGTTGCAAATGATGTTGTTTTGCTCCAGGCGTCTTGCGATTTCCGGGCCCCGGCCGTAGCCGACGTTGATCACCACCTGGTGGGTTTCGGTATAGGAGATGGCAGGGTCTCCGGCCACGGAGAGGCCGGCGTCGGCCAGGGCCGTGGCAAAGGCCTTGGCGTTTTCCACCACCGCCTTCTGGTAGGGCTCCTTGAACGCGTTCATTTCGTAGGCCGCCAGCAGCAGCCCCAGCAGCGTGCCCAGGTGGTGGTTGCTCATGGCGCCGGGAAAGGCCCTTCGCTGGATCGCCTCCCACAGGTCCCAGCGGACCTGGTCCTCGGTGAAGTTGACGCCGATCATCCCCCGCTGGGTGCCGAAGAAGGTCTTGTGGGTGGAACCGGTGACGATGTCGGCCCCCTCCTTGAACGGCTCCTGGAAATAGGGCCCCACCAGCCCCAGCACGTGGGCCATGTCGTACATCAGCACGCAGTCCGGGATCTCGACCTCGTCGATGATCTTGCGGATCTCGGCCACCGGTTCTTTGTGAAGGACCATGCTCTTTCCCAGGATGATCAGCTCGGGGCGATGCTCGGCGATGAGTTTTTCCGTTTCTTCCATGTCGATCTTGTACGGGTTTTCGTCCAAGACCGGAAAGTTGACCACCGCCGGCTTTTCCCAGACCGGATCGCGCTTGACAAAGTCGCGAAGGGCGCCCATGGGCTGGGCCGACAGGTGGCCGCCCTTGATGATGTGGTTGTTCATCACTTTGCGGATGCGGCGCTGCTCCCGCTTTCTGTCGGCCCGGTTCAAAAAGTCGACCATGGCCGAAAATACGGCGGTGTTGGCCATCTGCCCGGAGATGACCCGGGGTTCGATCTCGGTGCAGCCGAGAAACTTTTGAAGCTCACACTTGAGCAGATATTCCACCTCGCAGATGAAGTCGGTTCCCTGGTAGTAGAAGACGTCGGCTTCCTTGAAGGCCTTGACCGGCTTGTGTTCGGCATATCGGCCGGAGGGGTCGGTGATCGACAGCAGCCGGGTAAGCGGCGAGGCGGTCTGCTCCGAGGGGATCAGGTTGATGCACTGCTTCTGGCGCCACAAGTGGTTTTCCACGGACCGGGCGGCCAGGTCCCGCACGTTGTCGAACATTTCGTCTGCAGCGCAGACGTCTTTTCGCTCTTCGCTGAGCTCGTCGTGGAGCACGGGCCACGCATAGGGCGGGGCCTCGTTTCGCAGAAAGTAGGGAACGACCACCGCCGGGATCTGTTTGCCCCGGATGTCGATGTCGATCCGGTCTCCTTCCACGATGTCGGCGTTGACCAAAGCAAGGGCGACGGCCCGCCGGCCGGTCTCTTCGCCCAGCCGCGAGTCGATGCCGGTGCCTTTCACCTTCCAGTAGGGGACCATCGTGCCGGAAGTGACAAATCCTGCCGGCAGGCCGTTCCGGTAGACCTGGGCGCCGGCCCGCGCGATTCCTTTGCCGGTCAGTGCCACGGGCTGGATGATCCGGGGCAGGGCGGCCATGTTTCGGAAATCCCGGTCCACGATCCACTTGAACGCCTCGAACTGCATCAAAAGGGCGTCCCGGCCGATGAAGTCCCCTTTGAGGCGGGAGAAGCTCACCGCGAATCGGGCCAGGGGGCAGGCAAAGATCGGAATCGGGTTTCCTTCCGGGTCGTTGCCCAACTCGTGGCCGTACAGGGGAAGGCCGGCCTCCAGGCGCAGGGTGTCTCTGGCGCCCAGGCCGACCGGCACCGCGCCCCGCTGTGCGAGCCCCCGCCAAATGCCGGCAGCGCGGCCGCTGTCGACAAAGAGCTCGAAACAAAGCGGCTCTCCGGTGTAGCCGGTGCGGCCGATCATCACCTTGGCGCCGTCGATCTCGGCCGTGGAAAGGGTGTTTCTCATCGGCTCGGGCAGCCTTCCCTTGGCGAGCATGCCGGAAAGAATGTCCTTGGACGCGGGCCCCTGGAGGCTGATCATGGCCGTCTCCGCGGTTTGGTCGATCAGCTCCACGTCGACGAAATCCGGCAGGATCGTGCCGAAATGGGCCAGGTTCTTTTCCCGGTTGGCCGCGTTGACCACCAGCAGGTAGCGGTCTTCTTCGAAGCGGTAGAGGTAGGCGTCGTCGATGGCATAGCCTTTGGGATCGGGCACCATGGTGTACTGGCTTTCGTCCAGCTCCAGGGCTGCTGCGTTGTTGGTGAGCACGTGCTGTAAAAAGGAAAGCGCGTTCTGGCCCTGCACGATGAACCGGCCCATGTGGGACACGTCGAACAGCCCCGCCTTCTTGCGGCAGGCCAGGTGTTCTGCGATGATGCCGTCCTTGTACTGCACCGGCATCTCCCATCCCCCGAACTCCACCATCTGCGCACCGGCAGCCGTGTGCTCCTCATACAGCGGCGTCCGCAACAATTCGGCCATGGCATCCTCCCGATCTTTCAAAAAATATGAATATGAAAAGTTTATCGAATTTAAAGTTTCGTCTTCAATTGTTCCTTGGATTCGGCGTAGACATCTTCGGCCTTGATGTTGCCGGCGGTGAATCGATTCCTTGCCCGCATGATCCGCCGATAGCCTTCTTCCCTTTTTAACCGCTTGTAGGCATCATAGGAAATCAGCACGGCCACGGGGGTACCCCGGCGGGTGACAATAACCTCGTCTTCCTTTTCGACGCTTTCCCGGATCAGCCGGCTGAAATCGAGTTTTCCCTCTGCGATATTGATGGTGGTCATTTAATGGATTCCTTTATGGTCATGTGGCAAGACGGTTTTATTGCGGCCTGTCATCGATGTCAACTTGTCTCTCCGGATTCATCCGGCGCTTTTCCCCGAATCTCGCGCAGAGGCGCTGAGGTGCAGAGAAGGGGACAACTTATTAAAAATTCCTTCGCGCCGCCGCATTTGTGTGCGAAACCTTGTCGCAGTTTCCGCCCCGGCGGGCGGAGGATCCCGCCGGCGCCGGGCGGCCTGATCCCGCTTTATGTTCATCCCTCGATGGGATATGAAGTATTGTCGAAATCGCGGGTCCCGTTGACGTGAAAATTTTACGAGTCGGAATGTACTATTACCACATCGGCCGGTACGACAGGGCGCTTACGTACCTCGATCAGGCCCTCCAGATCCGAAGACGGCTCGATAACCCCAGGCAGGTGGCCCAGTCCCTGGACAACATCGGGGCCGCCTATCTTTTACAGAAGAGATACCGGCAGGCCGAAGACGCCTTCATGGAAAGAAGATCCCTTCAATCGAGGATCAAGGGGATCAAGCTGAACTACTCGGGCCTCATCGAAACGTGCATCGCCACGGGAAGGTACAAGGAGGCGCTGTCCCTCATCCAGGAGATGCCTTCGCCAGCAAAGGAGCGGGACGCCTACCGGGCGGACTACCACAGCCAGCACGGCAGGATACTCAAAGGCATGGGAAGCTTCAAGGAGGCTTCCAGGGAGTTGCTTGCCTCGGTCACCATCATCGAGGAGATGAGGCAGCTTGCCGGCGCCAGAAGCGGTTTTCTCGGCGGCGGCAGCGCGGGCGGGCGTTTCCGCGCCTACCGGGCGTTGGTGGAGGCCCTGGCCGAACGGGCGATCGCGGGGGACGGGGCGGATCCGCAATTTTCCGCCTACGGCAAAGACACCGCAGCCGGCGGCTTTTATTTTGCCGAGGCCACGAAGGCCAGAACCCTTCTCGAGGCCATGGCCGCAGGCTCGAAGCAGGGGGGCGCAGTGGACCTGCCCGCAAACTTGCGGCAAAAAGAGGCCGACCTGCTCGACCGGCTTGCCCGGGTGGAGAAGCAATGGGATGCCGCCCTGCGGCAGGGCGGCTCGGCCCTGGCCGAGCTCATAAACCGAAAAGACAGGCTGAAAGGAGAACTTGCCTCGCTGGTCGCATCCCTGAGAAAGGAATATCCGATCTATGCCGCGCTTCACTACCCCAAGCCCATGGCCCCCGAAGAGCTTCCCCTTGAAGAAGGGGAGGTTCTTTTCGAATACGCCCTCGGAGAGGACAGCAGCTTTGTCTTCGTGGTGAGAAAGGGGGGCGTCGGGCGGGTAGTCAAGATTCCCGAAGGCAGGGAGGCGCTGGAGGAAAAGGTGAGGCGCTTTGTCGAGATGCTGAGTGAAGACGGCGGGGAGGCCTTTTCCACGAAATCGGCAAAGGAGCTCTACGACCTTCTTCTTTCCCGCCCTCTCGGCGGCGTAAAACAGACCGAAAAGATCATCCTCGTCCCGGACGGCATGCTCGGGCTGCTTCCCTTCGAGGCCCTGGTTGTCGAGGAGAAAAGAGACCCCGCAGACAGCGTCTTTGCGGCAGACCGCTGGACCTTTACCTACGCCCAGTCCGCCACCGTGCTCGGGTTTACCCGGATGCTCGGCCAAGGAGAGGCTAAAAGGCCTCTCTTTGCGCTGGGAAACCCGGTGTACGACAAAAACGACCCGCGCTATCTTGCCCATCTTGCCGGCAGGGACGGCCCCGTCCTCGAAGGCGATCTCAACCGATATGCCTTCCGGGGCGTGACCTTGGTGCCCAAGGACGGGCCCGAAGACGACGGCTTTGCCAGCGTCTATTTTCCGCCCCTGCCTGAGACCGAGGAGGAGGTCAGGGCCGTCGCCGGCCTTTTCGGCATCGCGGTCGCACCGCCGGACGTGCTGTTGAACATGGCGGCCAGCGAGACCGGGCTTCGCGCCTCTTTTCTGGGCGACTACCGGATCCTGCACTTTGCCACCCACGCCGACCTGCCGGGAAAGCTGCAGTCCATTCGGGAACCGTTTCTCCTCCTGGGGCAGGTCGGAAACAGCGCTGGCGACGACGGTTTTCTGACCCTTTCCGAGGTGCTCGACCTCGAGCTCGGCGCCGATATGGTGGTGCTCTCGGCCTGTCTCACCGGCAAGGGAAAGATGATGGAAGGCGAGGGCGTGGCGAGCCTGGCCAGGGCCTTCATGCACGCGGGTTCAAGATCGGTGGTGGTCAGCCTGTGGGAGGTGGCGTCCGTGGAGGCGGTGGAGTTCATGAAGGCTTTTTACGGCCGCCTGGCGGTCGGCACGGGCAGGGCCGAGGCGCTGACCCTGGCCCGCCGCGACATCCGGACCAGGTTCCCGAACCCCTATTACTGGGCGGTTTTCATCCTCCACGGCGACGGGTAGAGCCCGCCGGCGGCCGGAAACGTTCCCGGATATCGTGCAGGGACGCAGGGGCGCAGAGAGGGGCAATTCTTATCACTCAACTGTCGGGATTCATGACGCCGAGAAATGGATAATTTGCTGCCGGAATGACGATTCTTGAATTGTGACACAGCCTGCTGCGCGGGAATGACAAAAAAAAAGAAAATAGCGTCCCGCTTTCTTCGATCGGGAGCGGCGCCTCTTGCGGACGTTTGACATCTGAAACCATGAAGCTGAAAATAACAACCGATTGTGGCGAGGTAGATTGGCAGGCCGTCGCCGGCACGCTCAAAAAATCGGCATGGCCTATTGTTCACCGGAGGTGCATCGGAGGGCGTTTAAAGCCAGACACACGGCTGTGTTCATACGAACCTTGCCGCTGACCGCGGCGGGATTCAAAGTTCCAGGTTCAAAATTGATGCTTTCGTAAAAAGTCCCATAATTGTCGCTCCCGCGAAGGCGTGAGCCCAGAACTGTTTGAAATAACTGGATTCCCGCCTGCGCGGGAATGACAAAAAAATAAAATGGCGACTTTTTACGAAGCCATCAAAATTCAAGATTAAATCAGGTGATATGTTTAAATTTACCTCGGGGTAATCTTGATGGTTTCGTAAAAAGTCCGAATTTCTCTTTTTTCGTCATTCCCGCGAAAGCGGGAATCCAGTGATTTCGATAAGTTCTGGATTCCGGGTCAAGCCCGGAATGACGCTTCGGGCACTTTTTACGATTTCAT